>JBAZXE010000018.1:0-21641 GCA_041659985.1 Thermoplasmatota archaeon
GTCATCCGCGACGACATCACGGCCGACAACCTCGTCGACCACATGGCCGGCAACCGCGTCTACCTCCCCGCCGTCGCCCTCGTCAACAAGGTCGACCTCGTGGGCGAGGAGAAGTACAAGGAGATCGAGGCATGGCTGAAGGAGCAACGCTTCCCCGCCATCCCGCTCGCGGCTGCCAAGGGCTGGGGCATCGAGAAGGCCAAGGACTTCATCTTCGACAATTTGCACTTCATGCGCGTGCACCTCAAGCCGCGCGGCGGGGAGGCGGACATGGTGGAGCCGCTCATCGTCAAGTCGGACACCGACGTCGGCCAGGTGTGCGACATTCTGCACCGCGAGTTCCGCAAGAAGTTCCGCTACGCCCAGGTGTGGGGCAAGTCGGCGAAGTTCCCCGGCCAAACTGTTGGCATCGAGCACAAACTCAAGGACGGCGACATCCTGACCATCATCACGCGCATAGGCTAGGCATGCCCGAGCGCGGCGAATGGACCCTCGACTCGGCACGAGCCGCCTTGCCTGAGGTTCGGGAACGCCTTGCTACGGCCCGCCGCCACCTTGCTGCCCTGCGCGCGGCCGAGGAGCAGCTCAACGACCTGCGCATTGTGCACGGGGAGCAGGTGCTGGCCGCGGCGTCTCCCGGTCACATCGAATTCCGCACGTACTGGACCACCTACCATGACGAACGCGCCGCGTTCGAGCAAGCCTTGCTTGGGTTCCACGGCCTCGCCATCGAGGTCAAGGACGTCGAGCAGGGCCTCGTGGACTTCCGCGGCATGGTGGGCACGACGCCGGCCTACCTGTGCTGGAAGGACGGCGAAGAGGACATCGCCTTCTGGCATCCGCTTGACGAAGGGTTCGCCGGGCGCCGACGGATTCCCTGAAGACGGCACGATTGGCCCGCCAGTCCTCCTGGGGGGTAAGCCGGCCGCGGCCCCAATGGACTTGTATCCCGGCGGCGTGGGCCCAATGCATGGCAGTCCAATCCACCGTCCGCATCATCGGCGTCCCCATGGACCTCGGCGCCGGCCGGCGTGGCGTCGACATGGGCCCCTCGGCCATCCGCGCCGCCAACCTGCACACCCGCATCGCCGACCTCGGCTACAAGGTTCAGGACGGCGGAAACGTGTTCACTGTGGAGCCGGAGGAGCGCAAACCCAAAGATTCCAAGCTGAAGTACGTCGACGAGGTTCTGGCGGCCTGCAAGGACTTGGCCGACCGCATTGAGAAGGCACGCAAGGAGAACGCCACCCCGATCATCCTTGGCGGCGACCACTCCATCGCCATCGGCACGCACGCCGGACTGTCGCGCAAGACGAAACGCCGCGGCCTCATCTGGTTCGATGCCCACGCCGACTTCAACACGACCGAGACCAGCCCGTCGGGCAACATCCACGGCATGCCGATGTCGGCCATCCTTGGCCTTGGCCACCCGCGCCTCGCTGATTTTGACCAGAAAGGCCCCAAGCTGGACGCCAAGAACGTCGTCCTCATCGGCTTGCGCTCAGTGGACCGCGAGGAAGCCAACGTCCTCAACGACTCCCGCGTCACGTACTACACGATGCGGGACGTCGATGAGCAGGGCATCGCGGCCATCATGGACGAGGCGTTGCAGCGCGCGACCAAGGGGACCGAGGAGACCCACCTGTCCTTCGACTTGGACGTCGTCGACCCGCGCTGGGCCCCCGGCACCGGGACGACCGTCGAGGGCGGACTCACCTACCGTGAATCGCACCTGGCCATGGAAATCCTGGCGGATTCCGGCGTGCTGGGCAGTCTGGAGTTCGTCGAGGTCAACCCGCTTCTCGACACCGGCAACACGACCGGCAACTTCGCGGCCGGCCTCATCTGCTCGGCCCTAGGCAAGGCCATCGTGCAGGACGCGCCGAAACGGCGGGCCAAGCGGGCGCAAGCTGTGTTGAGCTAGCCCTCGCGGCCAGTGTGGGCCAACGCAGATTTCGCAGAATCTGGATGGAGCGCGCTATCATCGGCCAGGCAGGAAAGCGCCCGTTGGCCGTAATTCCGCAGATTGACTCGATTGCACCGCGATTGCGCGGACTTGGAGAGTCGCCCAATCGCCCAATCCTGGCCTCCAACCGAATCTGCGGAATTGCGACGGGCGGCCAAGTGCCGCTACCCGCCGGGCTCTTGCGCCTCCCAAGGATTCTGCGGAATCTGCGTTCCGCCTAGCCGAGAAGCGAGAGACAAAAATCGAGGGAGAAGGAAGGAAAAGGAAGCCGAGCCGAGGCTCAGAACTTCGTGGCGCCGCGCTGCTTGTGGCGGTCGATCTTGACGCCGGTGGGGGCGATGATGAGCATCGTCTTGCCCAGGCCGGCGATGTCGCCGTTGATGTCCGCGACGAGCTTCTTCAGGTCGCCCGTGACGCGGCGGAGAATGATTTCATCGTTGGCGATGGCGGAGAAGTCCAGCAGGAGCATGTTGCCCTGGTAGACGTAGTTGGCAAAGTCCCGGAGGTCGTCGTACTTGAGAATCTCAGCGACGCGGACGGTCATCGAGGCCGTGGCGTCGAACATCTCGGAGCCAGCCGTGTACTCCTCAAGGTCGATGTAGTCGGCGCCGACCGACTGTTTCTGGACTTGCTTTGGTGCGAAAAGCGACTTTAGTCCCATTGGTGCATCCCATCTGTCGACCGCTGACCGGCCATTTAAGGACTACCCTTTCTTCCGATGGAGCCAGGCGGCGGCCGTCAAATCCAAGCGGTGCATGTCAGGGTCACCACGGCGGCCCCGGTGACGCCGAGAGCGGCGCCTTGGATATTGGCGCGACAGATGTCGACGATGGCCCCAGATAGGATCTCCGAGTCGGCGCCGGTGCAAGTCACGGCGAGTTGGCAGGTCGCGGAACGGAATTGGCCACTGACCACCCCGATGCCATCGACGGTCACGTCGTAGTGGATCATGCATGTGCTGGCGCAGGTGGGCGTGGTCAACGTGCACTCGAGATTGGCCACACCTGTCAGGACCGCCTCGGAGAAGGCGGAGCAGCTGGTGGTCCCTTGGGGATTCGCGGAGGCGAGGACCTCGTAGTAGACGGACCCGCTGTTGTAGACGTACTCGATTGCGTACGTGCCCGCCGTGGGGGCGACGTACGTGAGCGTCGACCCCGTTGCCGGGACGGCCGCCACGATGGCCGTGCAGGATGGGTTCCAGAGTCGGAACTGATACGCGCCGCCCCAGCTGCCGCTGCCCCTCTGGACCGTGATGAGATCGTTGACGGCCACGCCGCTCAACTTCACGAAGTCGGATGTGTCGCTGGAGCTGAGCGTTCCCCACCAGTCGTACCAGTAGCTGGACTGGGTGACGGTGGCGGTGCTGCAGACATTGTTTGCTGGTTCGGTCGAGTCCACGTTCCCGGCGGAGGCGGGCGGCACGACCAGCAGGGCTGCAACCAGGAGGAAAGGCGCGCCAAAGGCAACGGAACGCATGCCCAACGGCAACGGGGCGCCAATGTTATCGGTATTTGTCGCGTTGTGTCCCGGTCAGGCCCCTTCTGCCGTCCCCGTCCACAGCTTGTCGCCGAGGTGGTGCAAGGACTTGACCGCCTTGCCCTTGCCACGCACCATGGCGGGGCCAGCAACCAGGGCGCGGCCGACGGCCAGCGGCTGCTTGTTGCGCTCGTCGCGAATCCACACCCAGTCGCCCTCCTTGACGGCGGGATCGGCTTCAACGATACCGGGCGCCATGATGTCGGCCCCGTTGGCGACGAACTTGACGGCGCCCATGTCGACGGTGACGTAGCGCAAGGTCGGGCGGTGGGCCAGCAGGCCGCGCACGGTCAGGAGGGGCTCGCCATTGTCGAGGAGACCGAGGACCTGGTTGTCCACGACGAGAACCTTCCGCTCCATGAACTCCGCTTCCTCGACGGCGGCGGTCTCCTTCCACAGGGAGGCGCCGGCTGCCGCGGCCAGTTTGGTGCGCAGCTCGGCAGTCTCCTTCTCGCGCAGACGGGACCGTCGGCGGACGCGGGGCTCCTCGGACACCTGGCACGCCAGAGCGCCGACCTATTCACGATTTTCTCCGCAGGTCTCCAAGGAAAGCCCATTTCGGCCTGCTCGCGCCTCCCCGCAACCATCATAAGCCACCCCCTTGTCGCGCGACCTGCACGGGCCCACCGGCCCACGTGAGTCCCATGGGAACCGGAACCCCCTCCAAGCGCGGCGGACGCCGCACGCACATCACCTGCCGCCGCTGCGGCCGGCACGCCTACCACCTGCAGAAGAAGACGTGCGCGTCCTGCGGCTACGGTGCCACGGCCAAGTTGCGCTCGTACAACTGGGCCAAGACCCACTAAGTCGGCCAACCCGCCGACCCTCTTCCTTCCCTCTCCCTTTTGTTTGTCATCCCTCTAGCGCGGGCCAAGCAGGAGTAGCCAAGACTGGTCAAAGGCGCTGGACTTAGGATCCAGTCCTTCGTGGTTCCCAGGTTCGAATCCTGGCTCCTGCATTGAAGATCTGAGCGAAGCGAAGAGCTTCGATGCAGCGAGGAGCACAGCGACGAGCGGACCCGTGGAACGCCGAGCCAAGCGAGGCGCTTCCGAGGGGCTTGACGGCCGTTGGAACCAGCGAAGCCAACAGCTTTACTGCAGCGAGGAGCACAGCGACGAGCGGACCCGTGGAACGCCGAGCCAGGCCGCGCCTCCGCACGTTGGTGCAAGCGTCCAAATCCTGGGCCATGGGTCTCAGACGGTGACTCGGATGCTGCCCATGCTCGTGGTCCTCGCGGTCGCCACAGCAGGCTGCAGCGCCTACCCGTCCTTCGAAGCCCGCGTCATCAACGACACGGCCACGGAGCAGGAGGTTCTGCTGGAGGTGCGGCACGGGGGAGCGGACGCGTTTGCGGCCGACCGCATCGTTGCCGCCGGCGAGACCTGGGAGGTTGGCGTCTTCGCCCGGAAGGAAGGCGAGTACGAGATTCGCGTCCAGGTCGATGGGCGACTGGTGGCCCGCGACGTGCGATTCTTCGGCCACGACGAGGGGCCGGGTGGTTTCGGGGTCCACTTGCTTGCCAACGGGACCACGGAGATCTCGTACTGGCACTATTAGCGGAAGACTTGGAGATGTAGACCGCCCCGGCGTCCCGGTTCACTCGACGTTCTCCCCCACACGGATGTAGGGCGCCGTCCCAGGGCTGCGAGCAGGGGCAAGTCTTGGGTCCGCCGACTTGGCTGGGCGACAAGGAGTTTCCGCCGCCCCCAGCACACCGGATCCTTCGGCGTTGAACCCCACGTGCGTAGGGGCCGTCTCCGGGTTGAGGGCAGGGGCGGCGGTGAATGAATTACAGGCAGCTCGCGTCGGCGGAGATGAGGGTGATGGGCTTGAGCGGCGGGACGCCGTTCTTGCCATCGCTGGAGGGGCGGGCGGCCTCGGCGTTGATGCGGTCGAGCACGTCCATGCCGCCGGTGACCTGGCCGAAGACCGCGTGGCGGCCGTCGAGGTGGGGCGTCGGCGCGAAGATGATGAAGAACTGGCTGCCGCCAGTGTTGGGACCCGAGTTGGCCATCGAGAGGCGGCCCTTCTGGTCGTGCGTGAGGCCAGGCGCGAACTCGTCCTTGATGGTGTAGCCGGGGCCGCCGCGGCCGGTGCCGGTGGGGTCGCCGCCCTGGACCATGAAGTCCTTGATGGCGCGGTGGAACGTCGTGTTGTCGTAGAACCCGTCGTCGGACAGGTTGAGGAAATTGCCCGCGGTGATGGGAGCCTGGTCGAGGAACAGCTCGACGGTCATGTTGCCGAAGTTGGTGCGCAGGACGACCTGGCCGTTGCCGTCCCCAGTCGTCCCGTCCTTGAGCTGGCACAAGGTGCCGGAACCGGAGTCCGGCGTGGTGCAGCCGGCGAAGGCGAGGCCAGCCGTCAGGCAGGCAAACAGGGCGATGGCGGTCGTGCGCATCAAGCGCGCCACACGGGGGTCGTGCAAAAGCGTTCTTGCACAGGCCCCGAGCCCCCGTCGATTGCCGTCGCCGTTGCAGGGGCCTTTTTATGGCAGCCTTCCGTGGTTCGCTGGCCGTGATTGAAGGGCAGCACGATGTTCCGGTCGCCGTAGTGGGTTCCGGGGGTTTCGGCACCTGCCTCGCCGACCTCCTCGCCCGCAACGGCCTGGAGGTCCGCCTGTGGTGCCGGCAGCCGGACTACGCGCAGACGCTGCAGAACACCCGGGAGAACACGAAGTACCTTCCCGGCGTGAAGCTCCCCCTCAACGTCTGGATCACCAGCAGCCTGCAGGACGCCGTGCAGGACGCCGAGGTCGTGGTGTGCGCCGTGCCGAGCCAGGCCATGCGGCAGACCGCCATGGACTTCAAGCCCTACCTGGCCAAGGGCGCCAAAGTCCTCAACGTCGCCAAAGGCATCGAGCATTCCACCTACAAGCGAATGAGCGAGGTTCTCAGCGACGTCTTGGGGGCCAACACACCCATTGCGAGCCTGTCCGGCCCGAACCACGCGGAGGAGATCTCGCGCGGCATGCCGACGGCCACCGTCATCGCCAGCAAGTCCCCCTCGGCCCTCAACCTGCTGTGCGACGTCTTCACGACGGACTGGTTCAAGGCCTACCCGCGCCGCGACCTCGTCGGCGTCGAGCTCGGCGGGGTCCTGAAGAACATCACGGCCTTGGCGGCCGGCGTCACGCGCGGCATCGGCTTCGGCGACAACTCCGCATCCGCAGTCATCACGCTCGGACTCGATGAGATGATCCGCTTCGGGGTCGCGCACGGCGCCCGCAAGGAGACCTTCACGGGACTGTCCGGCCTCGGCGACCTCATCGCCACCGCCACCAGCCCGCACAGCCGCAACCGCCGCGTCGGCGAACTGCTCGGCCGCGGCCTCACGATGCAGGAGGCCCTGGCCACGATGGGCGGCCAAGTCGCCGAGGGCGTGCACGCCGCCAAATTCGTGCATGAGCAGGCGGAGAAGGAGAAGATTCCCCTCCCGCTCACCACCGAAATCTATCGCATCCTCTACGAGAAGAAGGATGTCCGGCTGGCCGTCAAGGACCTGCTTTCCCTCCTGTAGGCCGGCGGTCGTGGGCGACGACGACTCCACAAACGCTTATTCCTGCCCCGCTTGAGCCCTCTCCATGCGTTGGGCCTGGGTCGCGGTTGCACTCGTCTTGCCTACCCTGTCGGGCTGCCTGGGCGTCTTCGACCAGGACGACGAGCCCACCGGCCCCGTCCAGCCCGCCGACGTCGGCTACGACCCAGAGGACATCGAGGTCACCGGCTTCGAGAAGGTCTCCGTCACCATCCCCTCCTTTGACGGCACGTCCCTCGCCGCCGTCATCTACTCGCCTGTGAGTGGCGACACCCTGCCCGACGGGTCGCCGCCGCGTTGGGGCGTCGTCGTCGCCCTGCACGGCTGGGGCATCCTGAAGGAGCAGTACGAAGGCGTCGGCGGCGCGACGGGAGCCCCCCTCCCCGCAGACCCCACCGGCATGAGCGAATACACGGTGAACCGCCTCGAGGCGTTCGCCTTGCAGGGGCTCGTCACCGTCGCCTACGACGCGCGCGGCTTCGGCCAGTCTGGCGGCCAGTCCACCGTCGCCGGCCCCGCTGAGATGCGCGACCTCGACGCCGTCCTCGACCACGTCGAGGACAACTACCCGACCAACGGCCTCGTCGGCCTCATCGGCCAATCCTACGGCGGCGGGCAGTCCCTGCTGGCCTTCGCCGACAACCCCCGCATCACGACGGTCGTTCCCATGTACGGCTGGGTCGACCTCTACCAGGCCCTCCTGCCCGGCAACGTCCCGAAGACCGAATGGGCCACTGAACTGGTGGCGATCGGGGGCGCCGGCAGCAAGGGCCAGCTCAGCCCCATGGTCGCGGAATGGCTGCAGAAAGCCGCCACCCGCACCGACCTGGAGACGGTCCAAGCCGAGATGGAGGCCCGCAGTTCCCTGCCGCGCCTCGCCTCCGTCGACAAACCGCTCTTCCTCTGCCAGGGCTTGCAGGAGACGCTCACCCAGCAGGCCGACCTGGCCTGGGAAGCCGCCGGCGGGTTCACCCGCGCCCTCATCTTCACCGGTGGCCACGGCGAGGACAACGAGGAGTGCTGGACCGATGCCATGAGCTGGTTCCTCTACTTCCTGGCCGGCAAGGACACCGGCGTGGACGCCTGGCCCGCCTTGCGCACCGTGGACGCCTCTGGGCAAGGCGAGCCTCTGGCCTACATGGAGTTCCCACAAGCGGAATGGCGGACCTCGTTCCTGCGCTCCCCCGCCCTGGCCGCCGAACCGTCGGACACCACGTTCACCGTGAGCCAGCGCCTCGCCAGCAACCCGTTCAACGAACCGTCCGGCGTCTGGGACCTGACCGGCCTGCCGAACAACGCGGCGCCCGCGCAGTTCCGCCAGGATCCGACTGCCGTGTTCTTCGACAGCCCCGCCTACACCGGCTCCGAGGTCATCCTCGGCGCCCCCGTGGCGCACCTCAAGCTCGCCGACAACGCGACGGCGATGCCCTATCAGGTCGTCGGCGCCCTCTATCACGTGGACGCGACCGGAAAGTCGACCCTCCTGGCGCGTGCCGCCCACGCGGCCTTCGCGGCGGACGACCTCGATGGCGACGTCCTCGATTTGCGCTTCGACTGGGTCAAGGCGGACCTCGCCCCCGGCGACCTGCTGGTGCTCAAGATTGGCGGCAACGACGCCTCGATGTTCCTGCCGCTGTTGGCCAACTACACGGTGGACTTCACCGGCGAGTCAACGCTAGAGCTGCCGTACTTTGAGGGTTGAAGGTCTAGTCGAGCCGTGGGGGACCTTGGATTCAGCAGATGCCTAGCGCAATCTGTTGAATCCCAGGCCCCCGATTTCGAGCCGCCAGAATTGAACCGAACTAACCGCGCACCGTCATGGTGCGGGCGTTGCTGAGCACGGTCCGCGTCGCGATCTCCTGCAGTGCCTTGAGCGCCGGGTCGACCTTGTAGCCCATGATGTCACGGCCGCCGAGCAGTCCGTTGAGGCGCTTGCGATTGTAGTCTGCGGCCTCGTTGGGCACCACGGTCGAGAACAAGCCGGAGGCGTCCAGGAGGCCCAGCAGCAGGATGGACGGTGCCTCAGGCGTGCCGCCGCCGGCAATGGCGCGGCGCAAACGGTTCTGCAGACGTTCCTGCGCGTCCGTGTTCGTGACGTTGACCCAGGACCGGTGGAAGAGTCCGAGGTGGCGGCGGGAGCCGTACTCGACCAGCCCCTTCGCGGCCAGGCGCTCCTTGAACGGCAGGAGCAACTCTCGGTTCCACTTGGCCAGCTCGCCCAACTGCTGCAGGCTGGGCAGGTCGCCCTTCTTCTCGCGAATGCGGCGCAGGCGGTCGACGATGGGCACGAGGGCGGCGTCGCCGGGTGCATCGCCGGTAAGCGTGAAGCGGTCGCGCTGCACCATGACAGCGCCGCGCATGAGGAGCTCCAAGACCATGGCGCCGGCGAGGGCGCCACCGTAGGAGCCTCCACGGTTCTGTTCGGAGCGCTCGTCCCAGCCGCCGTCGTTGGCCAGCAGGAGGAACGCCTCGGGCAAGGCGAAGCCGAACTCCTGCTGTGGCGCCGGGACGCGGGGTTCGGGTTCACCGGACGCGACAGGAACTTCGACCTCTTCCTCGCCTTCGCTCTTCGGGCGCGTGGCCTTGGGAAGGCGCGGGGGCTCGGGGAGATCGCCATGGATGACGACGGGTTTGCTGCGGCGCTTGGAGAGTTCGGCGGCGACCAGGTCGGCCTGCGCGTCGACGGCCGACGCGCCGCCCTTGCCGGGCACAAGGGCATCAGTGTCCTTGACGGGTTTGGAAGGTTCCTGGAACTCAAGGTCCGGTTCCGGTTCCCTCTGGGAGTCGGCCAGGCGCTTGTTGGCGGCGAGGCGACGCCGCTCGACCTCGTCCTCGGCATCCTTGGCGGCCTGCTCCGCGACGAGCCGGCGCTCCTCGGCCTCAAGCTGTTCGCGCTTGGCCTGGCGCTCAGCGGCACGCTTCTGCTTCGCGGCCTCTTGCGCGGCGGCCTTTTCCTCGGCCTTCCGTGCCTCCTCGGCGGCAAGTGCCGCGGCGGCCTCGGCCTCGCGGCGGGCGGCCTCGGCCTTCTCGGCCTCCTTGGCGGCCTTGGTCTCGGCGCGGCGGGCGGCGGTTTGCGCCTTGCGTTCCTCGAGATCGCGGCGGGCGGCCTCTTCCCGTTCTTGGGCTTCGCGCAAGACGCGCTGTTCCTCGTCGACCTGGCGCTGGTGCTCTTCGGCGGCGAGGCGCTCGCGTTCGCGCCTCTGGTGCTCGAGGGCGCGCGCCTCGGCCTTTTCGGCGCGGCGCTGCTTGAATCGTTCGAAGAACGACGGCGTCTCCTCCTCGAACGCGACGATGCGCTCTCCGGTCTGCGGGTCCTCGAAGACCAGCTCACCCTTGCGGCTCTTGCGGTTTTTTCCGGCCGGTTTGGCCTTGGCGGGCTTCGCGGCTTTTCCAGTCTTGGGGGCTTTGGCATTGTCCGCTTTGGCTGCCTTGGCCGCCTTGGCGGCGGCTGCCTTCGCGGCCTTGGCCTCCTTGGCGGTTTTCTTGGCGGCTTGCGCGTGCTCGGCCTGCCCGGCCTCGACGTTCTTCTTCATCGCCGCCTTCTGGGTACGCGTCGCCATCAAGGAGCCTCGCGGTCTGCGCCTACCAGGGGCAGGCGGATGAGGTCTTCGGCCGATGCCAGCGTGTGGTCGGCCTCGGGCGGGACCGGGGCGCCTGGCTTTCCGTACTGGGCCCAGGCGGTGTGCATCCCAGCGGCTTTGGCGCCCGCCATGTCCTTCTCGGGCCAGTCGCCCACCATGAGGACCTGATGCGGCGGCAATCCAAACAGATCGAGCGCGGCGCGGAACGTCTTCTCGTGCGGCTTGCGTTCGTTTGAGTCGGTGAAGGTGAGCACGAAGTCGAAGAAGTCGACGAGCCCGGCGGAGTCGAGGCGCTGATACGCCTTGAAGCGCGGCGCATCGGTGAGAACGCCCAGACGAAGGCCCTTGCGCGTGAGGTGGAGAAGCGTCCGGCGAACCCCCGCGTACGGTTCCGTGTGCAGCATTTTTGTCTTGAGGTAGGCGTTGACGGCGTGCGCGGTGATGCGGTCGACGTTGTGCTGGCTCAGGCTGAGCTTCTGTTGGTGATTCTTGCGCAGGAACGAGGCGAAGACAGCGTCGCCCTCGATGTCCTGCAGGTATTCGCCGAACAGGATGTCGCCGGCCTCGTCGGCGGAGAAAGGGAAATCGGCGCCGGCGGCCACCATCGCACGGGCGGCGGCATCGGAGGCAGTGCGCTTCATGCGCAGGAAATCGACCAGGGTGTTGTCGAGGTCGAACAGGACCGCCTTGATTTCCACGCCCTCGGACACCGGCGCGAGGCCTTCAAGGCGACGGGCGGCTGCGTTCCAGTCGCGCCTTCTCCACCTTAACGAGCCAGACTGGGAGGGTCGCCGGCGTCACGACGATGGCGTCCGGCAAGACTTCCTGAAGTTTGGCCCGACTGGACTTCGGCAGTGGTTCCGGGTCTTGGTCGACGAAGAGAACGGCCAACTCGCTTGCCCAACCGTACGACCGGATGGCGGCCGCAGTGACGCGGCCATCTCCGGGCCTCCGGGCCAGCCAAACGACCAGCACGTCCGGCTTCAGTTCCTTGACAGCCTGCAAAACGCGACCGCCGTCGGCATGCTCGGCCCCGACGACATGCGCCCCCGCCGCGACCACGGCCTCGACCTTGGCGTCCAGTTCGGCCGCGTCCCAGTGCACGACGAAGGCGCGCAGCATCAGACGGAGAGCGCAAGGGTCTTGACGCGGATGACCTCGATGGAGCGCGGCAGCTCGAGTGGCGCGCGGCTGGACGTCGTGAACCAGAGACCGCGGTAGGCCATGAGGTACTGGTTTGCGCGCAGGGCACGGCCTTCGGCGGCGACGACGAGGCCGGTGGGGCTGCGGCCGACGAGGCCCGCGAAGACCTGCGGCTCGACGCGCACGACGGGGCCTTGAGCGCGTGTGCCAGCGAGCACCGTCGATTGGTAGGCGGTTCCGTCCATGCGATGGCCAGCCCCGTCGACCAACATACGCGTTGCGATTCGGTGCGGTCAGTCCAACGTCAAAGGCTGACCTGGCAACGGCACCAGGGCGCGCCGGCCAATGCGGCCCGAGTACCAATCCGCCGTCATGCCGGGACTCTCCGTGTGGACGGGCACCAGGGTCTTCGGGTCGAGCTGTTCGATGATGCGGTGCAGAGTTTCCGGGTCCGCGTGGCCGGAGACGTGGGTGTGGACGGGTCCGGTGAGGTGGAAGGCGTCGATCCAGCGCTTGAGCTTGAACATCACGAGCTCAAGGTCGTCGTTGAACGGCTGGGTCTGGCTGTGGATGTAGAGGCCCCGCGCCGTGCTGCGGTCGGGGAACACGTCGAACAGGTCGGTCATGTTCCAGTACGACATTGTGAAGAGGTAGTCGCGCGGAGCCACGGCCACGTCGTGCGGCGTGATGACGTTGTCCCCGATGCGAATGGGATCGCCGTCCTCGACCGCGCCCAGCAAGGTGCGTTCCCATCCGTCGAGTTCCGTCGTCACCAGGCGAATCCACTGCTCAGGGGGCGCGTCGAACGCCTCCATCGCCAGCGTCAGCTTGTTCCCGATGAGAAGCGGTGCGCCTCGCCGCAAGACGGTGCCTTTCTCCTGGGCCTTCACGAAGACGGCGAGGTTGCGATCGGTGAGGGGATCGGGAAGGTCCTCGCGCCCTGCCTGCTTTCGCAAGGTCTGCAGAAGGTGCGCCTGCTTCGGTTGGAGGACGAGGCGCCGCCCCAACCGTCGCGCGACCATCCAGATGGAGAGCAACCGATCGACGTCCCGCATCGGGTAGCCGATGCCGACAAAGCCGGGGCCGTGCACCTTCTCGTGCGCTGCGATGATGGCATCGATCTCATGCTCGACCGCGGCCTCGCTGTCGGTGGAAGCGGTGGGTGCTGCCCCGTGTGCGTGGTCGTGGCGGTCGTCGCTGGCGCGGCGCACGCGGGTGCCCTCGACCATCAACACGTCGGGGTCCTCAGCGAGCTTCAGGAACCGCTCCGTGAGTTCGGGCCGGCGGCCATGGGCGCGGAAATCCCCGGTGTACACCAGCTTGAAGCCGTCCTTGCGCACCGCCACGAATCCTGCGGCGCCTTGGATGGAATGGTCGACGGGCGCGTGGGAGATCGTCCAGTCGCCGACCTCCTGGCCGGACTGGGTGATGACCTGCCGTTTCGGGCCTTCTTCCCCCTCGCTGTAACGCCAGCGCACCGACAGGCGCTTCGGTTCGTCCTTCTTGCGCCCGGCCACGTAGCCGACGCCACCCCGCAACTGCATGTCGAGCAGGTCGGTCTCCCAGCCGCGCGGACTGGTCTCCTGGAGGTTCGCGAACGTGGCGACGGTCTCTTGCGAAGTGAGAACCGGGATGTCGGTGCGGATGAGGCCCAGCAGGCCGAAGTGGTCCTGGTGGGCGTGCGAGACGCAGATGGCGTCGACGGGGCGCGGGCCCCCCAGGCCGCCGAGGTCGGTGCGGTACAACGACGGCAGGCGCGGCACGAGATCGAGCGCCAGTAGGTCCGTCGCTGCAGCAAAAGAACGGGCTTTGAGGAACGCATCGAAGTAGTCGCCGAACCCAGGACGGCGGACGTAGGATTCGGGCAGTTGGTGCTCCACGGTGGCTGCGCCGAAGCGGCGGCCGGCGTCCAGCAGGATGCGGGTCTTGCCATCGTCCAGCACGAACGAGTTGCCGCCGATTTCGCCGACGCCGCCATACCCTGTCAGCGTCACTCCCACGGCGGTCCGGAGCAGTTGCCTCCTGTTCAGGCTTGCCTGAGAATTGAATGCCAAAGTGCGATTTTTTGTCTCGGCCATGTCCCCTTTTGTGGCGGCAGTGTTTTCTAGGTCCTTACGTCCCTTCGACCGTTCCCGGAAATGGCGTCTCCTGATGAAACACGCCGCGCATCGCCTCACGACGAGGGCGCCGAAGGACGCACGCTGTTCAAGCGTGCGCGCCGCGACCCCTTGCGAGGGCACCCCATCGAGGACCCATTCAGCGTAGAAGACGCAGTGACGCAAGGCAAGCACGCGACGCTGGAGATGCACGCCCTCAACCTGCGCGCCCACCGCCTCAAGGCGATGCGCCATGAGGGCATCACGACGTTGCCGCAGTTGCGCCGCAAGATCCGAATCCTGCCGCACCAGGTGAAGGCCGCCATCAAGGTCCTCAACGAGTTGCAGGGCCGTGCCATCCTGGCGGACGAAGTCGGTCTCGGAAAGACCATCGAGGCGGGCATTGTGATGAAGGAGCTTGTCGCGCGCGGCAAGGCGAAGTCCATCCTCGTCCTCACGCCGGCATCCCTGGCCTCGCAGTGGCAGCAGGAACTGTGGGACAAGTTCGGCGAACGCTTCGTGCGCCACGACGACGACGATTTCCGCGGCTTCTCCAAGCACGACAAGATCGTCGCCTCCATTGACACCGCGAAGTCGGCGCAGCACTACCCGGACATCATCGCGCGCGAGTGGGACCTCGTCATCATCGACGAGGCGCACTACCTGAAGAACAAGAAGACGCAGCGCTACAGCCTCGCCGACGACATCACGGCGCGCCACGCCCTCATGCTCACGGCGACGCCCATCCAGAACAACCTGATGGAGCTGTACAACCTCATCAACCTCATCAAACCCGGCCTGCTGGGCACGATGCAGAACTTCGAGGAGGAGTACATCGGCGACGCGCAGGGACGCGTCCTGCTGCACGCGCAACGCCTGCAGAAACTGCTGCAGCAGGTCCTCATCCGCAACCGCCGGCACGAGACCGGCCTCAAGTTCCCTGAACGCAAGGTCGAGACCAACCGCGTCAAGGCCTCGAAGGGCGAATACGACCTGCACCAGGCGGTGTCGGGGTTCATCCGCACGTACAAGGACTTCTTTGAGAGCCACCTTGCCCTCATGGTCCTGGAACGCGAGGTCGCCTCCTCGGCCCCGGCGTTGGCCAAGACGCTCCTGAACATGCTGCCCAAGGTGCACGACCCCGAGGTCAAGACGGCCATGGAGGCCCTGCACCACCAGGCGGAGAGCATCAAGCGCAACGCCAAGGTCAACCTCATCTCCGACATTGCGACGAACACGAAGGAGAAGATGATCGTCTTCACGCAGTTCCGCGAGACACAGGAGCTGCTCAGCCGCCGCCTCACCCAGGAAGGCGTCTCCAACGTGAAGTTCCACGGCCAACTCACGCCGGGTCGCCGCCGCAAGGCCCTTGAAGAGTTCCGCGGCGACACGCAGATTCTCGTCGCCACCGACTCCGGGTCGGAAGGTCTCAACCTGCAGTTCTGCCACATCCTGGTCAACTACGACCTGCCGTGGAATCCGATGCGCGTCGAGCAGCGCATCGGCCGCGTCCACCGCATCGGCCAGGAATCCTCGAACGTCGTCATCCTGAACCTCGCCGTGGCGGACACCATCGAGGACTACGTGCTGGAGGTCCTGTACGAGAAGATCAAGCTCTTCGAGGTCGCCATCGGTGAGATGGACCTCATCCTGTCCGACATCGACGAATCGGGTGGCCTGGAGAAGCGCATCCTCGACATCATCCTCGCCACCAAGAACGACGAGGAAGTGCGCGATTCCCTGGCCAACGTCGAGAAGGAGGTCAAGAAGTCCAAGGAGCAGGCCGAGACCATCAAGCAGCTTGACGCCTCCGTGTTCCAGCAGTTCGACCTTTCGACCGCCAAGGACGACGTGCAGATTGAGGACTCCGTCGACCTTGAGCAGGAAGTCAACAAGTTCGTCGGCCAGTTCCTTGAGGCCGCGGGGGCTGAGCGGGAGGAGACCGACCACATCACGACGGTCAAGCTGCCGCGCACGTACTGGAAGCGCCTCGGCGGCCTGCACACATACACGACGGACGCCGAGACGTTCGAGCTGAAGGACGGCGAAGTCGAGCTTTTGGGCTTGGGCGCCAAGTTCGTGCAGGGCGTCATGGAAGTCCTGCAGGAAGAGTCGCCCGTCGGCCAACTGCGCACCGCCGAGGTCGACGAGCCGACGACGCAGCTCTACTTCCGTTACTTCATCGAGACCATCCGCAGCGAGATGGAGGCCTTCATCACCGTGCGCATCACCGACGACGGCGAGGTCAACGGCGTCGAGGAAACGCTGGCGGAGCTGCCGCTCGGCGAGCCGGCCGAAGGCCCCCTCACCCTGACGACGGCGAAGTGGGCCGACCTGCAGGAGAAGGCCCGTTTCGAGGTCGGCAACATCCTGCAGCCCATCCAGCAGAAAAAGCGCGAAGAGGCCATGGAGGAGGTCCGCCGCACGGAGAAGCGCCTCGAGGAGTACTACGAGCGCCTCAAGGAGGAGATTCGCATGGACGAGGCGAAGATCCGCCGCAAGATGGGCGACATCCGCAACCGCCTCTGGTTCACCGAGAACGGCGTGCGCGAACGCAAGCTGGAGGACCAGTTCACCAGCCTCGAGGCGAGCCTGCACGACATGACGTTCAAGAACAACCGCCGGGTCGAAGAGCTCGACAAGGAGCTCAAGGACCGCCTGGCGCGCGAGCAGGAGAAGAACGAGCCGCGCCTCGTCGTCGAGCTCATCGGCGCCACGCGGCTTCTGCCCGCCGAGGCCCCTATCAAGGTGGCCGTCACGGCGATGGCGCGCGTCAAGGGCGAAGTCGCCGTCGCGGCCTGACCCCCCGACGAAACAGGAATTACTGAAATTTTGGGAAGACCCCGTTGGGGTCGTTTTCCTTAATCCCCGCAATTCCTGTTTGGTGGTAGTCGTCCGCTAGGTCGTGCGCAGAATCCCCAGCGTTGGCTCGTAGATGAGTCCCTTGTCCATGAGGCGGTTGAGCGATTCCTCGACGTCCTCGGGCGTGATGCCGCCGACGGCGACCTGGCCCAGGATGTCGTCCCAGCGTGCGCCCTTCGTGCCTTCGAGTTTGGCGACGGCGGCAAGGACCTGGTTGTCCATGGCGTCCTTGGCTTCGTCGACCTCGGGCTTGGCCGGCGTCGCCGGAGCCTTCCATGCGGACGGGTCGCTCGGCGTCGCCGTGGTTGGCGTGCCGGGCGTGATGTGCTGCTCGGTCTCGCGCTGCTCGACACGGTGGACGGGCACGCTGGCGCCAGGCAGCAGGTGGCCAAGGCTGGTCCGCAGCATCACGCCGTAGCGCGACACGTCGGTGAGTCCGTAGCTCTGCTGGGCCAGGAGGGCGCCGTCGGCGACCGCCTTCGGGTGGCCCTTCTCGACGAGCTGCTCCGCAGTGGCCTTCGGGTCGGTGCGCACGGCGTTGACGGCCTTGAGGCGGTCGCGGGTGCGGCGGGCCGTGTCGAGGATCCACTGGTCGCGCGTCGCCTCGTCCACCACGGTGATGCTCTCTGGGCGGATGGAGACGAAGATGGAACCGGGCTCGGGCTCGTAGGTGCGGGCCTTGCCGGTGACGGCGACGTACTGCGGCGGCTGAATCTGGCTCAGGGCCTGCGCGGCCTCGGGCTGGTACTGGCCGGCGTAGACGGTGAAGACTCCGGTGGGGTCGCTGATGCGCGCCCTCCAGACCTCGCCGGACTCGCCGACGGGCTCGACGTCCGTGCAGACACCAACGACGTGCAGGCGGTTGATCTTCGCGCCGAGCGGCGTGATGAGGAACGACGGGTCCTTTTCGCCCTGGCCCTTGATCTCGTGCTTCGAGGCGTTGAACTCCTGGGCGAAGGCGCGGTGCGCCGTCTCACGTTGGAAGGCCATTATGCGACCTCCAGCGTGGTGAGCGAATCGAGGAGCATCTTGGCGGTCTCCTCCTTGGGTTCGGCAAAGGGAGCGAGGCCGCGCGCGATGAGCATGGGGCCGTACTCGTCGCTCATGGCGTTGCCGCGCACGGTGAAGACGCGACCGGTGACCTTCTCGCGCAGCTGGTCCTGGATGACCTCGGGGCGGAAGGCCGCTTTGGCTTCCTCGACGCATTGCGCCAGGGTCTTGCCGAGGACGGCCTCGGTGAGTTCGCGGCCGACGACCATGCTGAGGGCGCCGGTGCCGTCGTCGAGCACGCCCTTGATGCGCAGGTCGGGCACACCCTCGACGCGGTTGTGCAGGCGGCACATGCCGCCGGTGAGGACGCGCGTGCAGCCTGGCGTCGAGCAGCGCAGCACCAAGCCGGAGCCGGGACGCACCTCGAGGAGTGTCGCGACGAGGGTGAGGTCGCTGCCGCCGTTGCGCTCGATGACCGAGGCGATGGACGTTGGGGGACGGACGGTGAGCGCCGCGGCCTCGGGCACCGCCGTGGCGGCGGGCGAGACCTTGGCATCGGCGTCGAAGGTGTACTGCGGCTGGCCGCGGTAGGCGCGGACGTAGCCGCCCTCGATGGTGACGGCGTCGCCGGCCTTGAGGCCGTGGTCGTGCCATGAACTGAACTCGACTTGGCCGCTGGCGTCGGCGAGCATGCCCCCCCAGACGGTCTTCGGGGCGCCTTGCACGGTGACCTGGCGGGGCGCGACGGAGAGGATACGGCCGGTGACGCGCAGGCCACGCAGGCCTTCGCGCAGCTCGGCCAACGGGACGTCCTTGACCTCGACCGGAGTGCGGGGGAGCTCGGCGTCGTCGAGTTTGGTGATCTTGGTGCGGTCGCCGAAGTTGACCTGGGGCTTGCCCTGGTACTCCTTCGTGTAGGCGCCGTCGATGTGCAGGACGTCGCCCTTGGCCACGCCCTCAAGCGGGCGCCAGGAGGTGTACGGGATGCTCCCAGACTCGTCGCCGAGCAGGCCCCAGACAATCTCCTTCGCCTCGCCGCGGGCGTTGACGCTCTTGGTGTTGATGGTGAGGACGCGGGCCTTGATGACGACGGACGGACTGTTAGGGGGCAGCTGCGCGACGGGGAGGCGTTCCGTCACGGGCGGGGTGGAGCCCTGGCGGTTGGCGGCGGGGCTCTGGACGCCATGGTGGCGCAGGATGGTCTTGAGGGCCTGGTCAACGGGGACGCCGTACTCCAGGTACTTCGCGAACTCGTCCTTGAGGTCCTGCTCGGACACGTCCGAGCCGATTTTCGTTCCGAGGGCGCGCTTGAGGGCCTCGAGGTGAGGCGCCAGGTCGATGGCTTGCATAGTGGGGTCTCCAGCGGCCAGGATGAGTGGTGGGATTGGGCCGCAGTTGTCGGAAACGCAGAGGGGCCTAGGCTCAGATGGGAAAGGCCCTGGCGCGTCCGAGTCCACCTAGCCCCGCCAAGGGCTTGAAGGCGACGGAGACGACCGGTGAAACCACTGGAGGGATTCCAGGGCCGGAGCCAGTGGAACTACTTGCGGCGGAGGCCCCAGGCCAGAGCCGCAACGGCTGCCACGAGCAGAGCGGGGGTTGGGCCGGGAATGCCGTTCCCGCCACCGCTGGTGCCCGAATCGCTCGAGAAGGACTCCTCGGCTTCGACGAGGAGGTCCGCGGAATCACCACTGGGGGCATCGCTTAGCGCGTAGGTGCCTGCGGCGCCCAGCTTGAAGGGCTGCGTGTCCACGAGGTCGCCGGCGGCCACGGTCACATCCACGGGATGTCCCGCCAAGCGGACGGTGTGGGCCTGCTCGTCGTTGTTGTAGACGGAGAGGACCATCCAGTCGCCGCTGGTGAAGAGGGTCTCGGACAGGTCGGCAATGCCTGCCGCGTCCACGTCCACGGTGACGACGCACGGGTTGGCCTGGGTGCAGCCAGGGGCGGATTGGGCCGAGGCGGTTGCAGCCACGGCAACGACGGCAAGGAAAGCAACAAGGGCACGCATAGGGGGCTCCGGAAACGAAGGGGGAAGAGGGACGAATGGAGAAGAGGGTTGGGGTGGAATCCGGTCCGCTCTAGGTGGACGAGCTGGAGGAACTAGATTCCGACTCGGATTCAGATTCGGACTCCGACTCGTCGTCGTCCGATTCGTCCTCTTCGTCTTCGCCATCGTCGCCGTGGCGGCGGTCGGAGACCTCGTCACGGACGGACTGCCACTTCTCATGGCGGGCGTCGAGGCGTTCGCGCAGCTCGGCGAGGCGCTCAACCATGCGCTCCTGGTGGGAGTCAATCTTGTCGATCTTTTCCTGGAGCTCGGCGGTCTCGTTGGCGGTGTGGTTGCCGGCGGCCAACTCTTGCTCGAGGGCAATCTCGCGGGCCTCGAGGCGGCCGATGCGGCGCTCCAAGGCGGCAATGGCGCCGAGAAGGGCGTGCGCTTCGCGGCGGGCGTGTGTGGCGTTCAGGAAGAACGCCTTCTCGTCGCCGCAGCGTTCCTGGACGGACTCGTTGCCGGTGGCGTTCTCGTCGTGCTTGCAGGCCTCCCAGGCGTCATGCGCGGAGCGCATGCGGTCCTGACGGTCCTGGCGCTCGGCGGAGCGGTTCTCTTTCATGGCCTCGTGCGAGGAGCTGCGATTCTCTTGGCGCTGCTCCATCTGTTTGCGGGCTTCCTCGCGGCGGCCATCAGGGCCGGAGCGATCCTCGCCGTCATCCTTGGCGGAGACGGGCGAGGCAAGGGCCGCGACGGCCAATAGGCCGAGGCACAGCACGGAAACGGCAAGGGTGGTTTTGGTCTTGCTCATGGGATGTCCTCCTGGGACAACCCCTTACCGGGCCCCCATCCTATTTAACAGACTTCGGACAGGCCTCTAAGGTTGGCCGGCCGCCCGCTCCTGCACTATAAGGGGAACGCCCGGGGGCGGCTCTTGACCTACTGCTCTGCCGCCGGGAACTCTGCCGGCAACGGGTCGTGGTGGACGTGGTCCTCGGACACCATCGCCATCTTGTTGGCCTTGCGGCAGACCCCGGTGGCGATCGCGGCGGCCTTGACGGCGCGCGCGACGGTGCGGCCGACGCGGGGGTTGAACGTGCTGGGGATGATGTAGTCGGGCGACAGCTCATGGTCCTCGACCAGGCTGGCCAGCGCCTTGGCGGCGGCGACCTTCATCTCCTCGTTGATGTCGGTGGCGCCGGCGTCAAGCGCGCCGCGGAAGACGCCGGGGAACGCCAGGACGTTGTTGATCTGGTTGGGGTAGTCGCTGCGTCCGGTGGCCATGACGGCCACGGAGTCGCCGGCTTCCTCCGGGGTGATTTCCGGGTCCGGGTTGGCCATGGCGAAGATGATGGGCGACTTGCCCATGGTGAGGACGTCGGCGCGCTTGAGCAAGCCCGCGCTCGACAGGCCGATGAAGGCGTCGGCGCCCTTGAGCACGTCGCGCAGGGTCCCGGACACGTTGCGCGGATTGGTGAGCGCCGCGTACTCCTGCTTCTCCGCGTTGAGGTCGGTGCGCCCTTTGTGCACGACGCCCTTGGAGTCGCAGCCCACGATGTCCTTGGCGCCGGCTGCGAGCAGGATCTTAGTGCAGGCCGTGCCCGAGGCGCCGACCCCCGACACGACGATGCGCACCTTGCTCAGGTCCTTCTTGACGATCTTGAGGGCGTTGGTCATGGCGGCCAGCATGACGATGGCAGTTCCGTGCTGGTCGTCGTGGAAGACCGGGATGTCGAGTTCCTTCTTGAGGCGCCGTTCGACCTCGAAGCACTTGGGGGCTGCGATGTCCTCGAGGTTGATGCCGCCGAACGTCGGAGCGATGGCCTTGACGAAGGCGACGATCTCGTCGGCCGTGTGGACGTCGATGCAGATGGGGAACGCGTCGACGCCGCCGAACTCCTTGAACAGTTGCGCCTTGCCTTCCATGACCGGCATGGCCGCTT
>JBAZXE010000018.1:21666-33653 GCA_041659985.1 Thermoplasmatota archaeon
CCTTGCCTTCCATGACCGGCATGGCCGCTTCGGGGCCGAGGTTGCCAATACCGAGGATGGCCGAACCGTCACTGACGACGGCGACGGTGTTCTTGCGGATCGTGAGGTTGAACGACGTCGACTTGTCCTTGGCGATGGCCCAGCACACCCGCGCCACGCCGGGCGTGTAGGCGATGGACAGATCGTCACGCGTCTTGAGCGGCATCTTGCTGTGGACGGTGATCTTGCCGCCGAGGTGCGCCAAGAAGACGCGGTCGGAGACTGCTGCGACCGTGACCCCATCCATGGCATCCATGGCGTGGCGGACCTCGTTGGCGTGCTCCTCAGAACTGCAGTCCACGGTGATGTCGCGGATGAGGACCTTGCCCGCATCTTCGACGCGCACCATGTCCACGGCGCCGATGGAGCCGCCCTTCTCGCCGATGCGCGTAAGGATCTTGCCCAGCATGCCGGGATTGTTGTCGATGCGCAGCCGCAGCGTGATGGAATAGGAGGCGCTCAGATGGGGCATAGGCCGGCGGGAGGATTCGGGGGGTCTTGAAAGGATTCGTCGAGTCCTCAAGAGCGCCGGCGTGCCAAAAGGCCGAGAAGCAAAAGGACCAGCGCGCTCGCAACAGGCTGCAGGGAGGGCATTTCGCGGTCGCCGGAGAGCGTGAACTCCTGGCTCACGACGGTGGTCTCACCCTGGGTTGACGTCGCAGTCAGGGTCGCGGTATAGTGGCCGGGCGGCGCGCCATCGAATCCGGCATCCCACATCCACACGGGCTGCAGCGGGGCAGGCGGACAATGGCAATGGATTTCGCCGACGGAGGGGATCTGCAGAATCGAGATGGCCTCCACCGGCCCAGTGATGGTCAACTGGACCTTGGCGATATCGGGGTTGCCCCATGGACTGCTGACGTTGGCGGCAACAAGGATGCGGTCGGCAGGTGCATTGGGCAGGGAGCCAAGGTGCAAAAGTTCCACCCGCGGCGCATCGTCGGCTGTGAACTCGAGGCGCGGTCGATGCTCGGCGCTCGTGTGCGCGGCGAGCACGTTCGGCATCAGGGCGCCGTCGGCCGGGCACTCGTCGCGAAGGACGTAGGTGTCGATGCGCAGGTTGTAGCCGATATCGGCCGGCAACGTGGCGTTCCCAATGTCCAGCGGGACCTGGAACTCGTAGACGCGGCGGCCGTCGACTTGGCTGTACGTCACACCCGACGACTGCTCAGCGGCCAAAATGGCAGCCGGCGTCCGGCCATGCGCAACCAGCTGGCCCCGGTCGAACGCCTCGTCGTCGATGGAGATGGCGTCGCCAGTACGCACGGTCGCCTCGACGACGACGCCCGGCACGGCGAACGGGACCTGGTCCGGGGCGTCACTCGGACCGTTGACGTCGGTCGACCAATACCAGTGAAGCAACATGCGGCCCCCGGTCAGTGGCACATCGGCGGCCAGACTGCGGGATGAACCATAGCTGCCCATTTCCTGCCGTGGCGGGTCCTGCGAATAGTCGACATGGCCTTGGAAGCCAAAGGCACGGCGGGTGTGGTAGTCCTGCTGTGCCCCGCTCATGGGCAGGGTCGGCAAACAAGTGAGGGTCGAGGCGGCCAGTCCGATCGTCACGTCCTCGGCGTAGGAGTCCGGCGGCGGCTGGGTCGTCATCGCCATGTCCTGGTAGCCATTGAGGTGGAGGTACAGCGTCGTCAGGCGATCCAGGGGCTCGATCGCCCCAGGCCCTTGAGCTGACGCGGGAAGAACCACCAGCGCCAAGCCAACAAGCAGAGCACGACGCAGGTCCACGCCCGAGTCGGGCCTTGACGGCGGATAACCCTGTTGGCCAGGGCGACGAACGGTCTGGTTCAGAGCCGCGCCGGCCGACCGACAGGGACCTGCTGCGACAGGCAATGGATGGCACCCATCCCCCAAACGAGGTCCGAACAATCAAGAGGAACGACGGGGCGGTCCTTGAAGCACTGCTGCAGGCGGCGCTGCGCCACCAGGTCGCTCGGGCCCCCGAACGTGGGCAAGAGGACGGCACCGTTGGTGATGAGGAAGTTGCCGTGGCTGGCCGGCAGCGGTTTGCCGTCATCGCTGACGATCTCCTTCGGCATCGGCAGCTCGACGATGCGCAGCGGACGTCCTCGCGCATCATACATGGAGCGGAGACGGTGTAGGTTCTCGTCGAGCGGCGCGTGGTTGGGGTGAGTGCGGTCGTCCTCGATGCAGGTGGCCACCAGCCCGGGGGCGACGAAGCGCGTGATGTCGTCGACGTGGCCGTCGGTGTCGTCGCCCTCGATGCCATCGGCAAGCCAGAGGACCTTCTCGACTCCAATGTAGTCGCGCAGGTGCCGCTCGACCTGTTCGCGCGACAGATCCGGGTTGCGGTTCTTGTTGAGCAGGCACTGCTCTGTGGTAAGGAGCGTTCCTTGGCCATCGACGTCGATGGAGCCGCCCTCGAGGACCATGCGGACCTCGTGCAGGGGCGCGCCGACCTTTGCGCCAAGCTGTGCAACCACGCCTTTGTCCTTCAGCAGCGACTCATACTTGTTGCCCCAGGCGTTGAAGTCCCACTTCACGGCCATGCGTTCGCGTTGGCCGTCGGCGCCGCGGCGAACGAGGTAAATGGGACCGTAGTCGCGAATCCAGGAGTCCTGGTGGTCAACGGCGTGGAAAGCGACGTTCTTGATGCCGGCCGCGGCAACGGCGGCTTGAGCCTCGGCGGCGAGGTCGTGGTGGACGACGAGATCGACGCGCTGGTGCGGGGTGACGGCCTTCATCGCGTTGAGGAAGGTGTCGCGCGCCTTGCCGACGCGGTCGGGCCACGTCAAGGGGTCGCGCGGCCAGACGAACCAGACGGCTTCCTGCGGCTCCCACTCGGCAGGCATGCGGAAGCCCAGGTCGCGAGGGGTCGGGGTCGGGCCACGCAGGTCCGTCATCGGGTCACGCAAGGGGTGCGCAACTTCAAGCCGACGCCAGGCCATGGCCGCCCGTGGCCTACGACGAGGGCTTGGCCGAACGCATCCGTGACCTCCTGCCCAAGGCGACGGAGAAAAAGATGTTCGGCGGCATCGGCTGGATGGAACGTGGCAACCTCGTCACCGGCATCATGGGGGGGATGGTGGAGTTCGATGCCATCATCATCCGGTGCCCGCCGGACCAGACGAAGGCCGTCTTGACGGAGCCGGGCGTCCATCCCTTCGAACAGCGTGGCAAGGCCATGCAAGGCTGGGTCCTTGTCGACGCCGAGGCCGTCGCCGAAGAGCCAGAACTCAAGGCCTGGATCGAACGGTCGCGCCAGTTCGCCAAGACGCTTCCGGCGAAGTAGCCCTCCTGGACAAGCAGACATTTCGGTGATTGTGCCAGCCAGCCTTTATTGGGTGGGGAAAGGTAGGTCGCATGGCTTCCATGCCGGCGCGCCTGCTTGTGTCCGTCCTCGTCGGCCTGGTCGTGGCGGCCGGCGGGGTCGTCGCGGCGAGCGGGGGCCAAGACTCTGCAAACGCGCCCGATATCGAAATCCCGCCGCTGCACGTGGGTGACCAGGGCAAGTACGTCTCGGCCACCGACGAATTGCGCTTCCGTTTTGATGAGATGCCTTGGGTGGCCGCCGATGGCGCCGAGCGGCGCACCTTGGTCCTCATCCAGGAATCCAACGAGACTGGACGCCAGCGCCACTGGATTGACGGGGGCGTCGTTGTCGCCTCCGAGGTCGATGTGGGCGGGGGCGGCAGTGGCTCCGGCCTTTGGGTCGCCGAGGTCGGCGTCTTGGGGATGGCGTTCTACGATGTCTACGAAACGCGTTTTGACGGCGGTGGCGCGGGCACCCTGTGCGGCCTTCTGGTCAATCTGGTCGGGCGCACGCTGGACTCACCAGGATGCGGCGGCACGCTGAGCCCGTCAGAGAGCGATCCTTCCGTGTTCTCTGGTAAGGGGGCAATGGTCACTCTCAATGCCGCGCTTCCCGTCGCCGCCAAGATCCGCATGAACGGCACGACGTGGGATCTCGTGGCATTCCAACGCGGCGATGCGACGCCTTCGCCTGGGCCCACGGGCCGCGTCTTCCCCCTCATGTACGCCGAAGGCCGCGGGCCAGACGAGGCCGGCGTCGAACACCCGTTCCACCTGAGCCAGGCCCTGCTGTTCGCGCTCGATCTCCCCGGTCCGTCACCGCTGCGCGCCTTCATGGATGGGCACCCTGGCGCCTACCTGGCCTCTGCGGCGTTTCGCGAAACGGTCGAACCCGGCCGCCGAAGCCTGAATTGGGCGCTGGTTGCCTCCGATGGAAAGGACGCAGCAGCCGTCAACGTGACGCAGTACGCTGCGCAGGCGGACGATCCGCCCTTCACATTGTCCGTCGGAACGGGGCTCGTTCTGCCCGCGTCGCCCGTGCCCATCATCAACGAGGTCCCCGCCCCGGTCCGGTCCTACCCCGAACCCGACGGTGTGTCCCCCCGGTTCGCCACCCTCGCTTCCCTGGCCGAGCGCTGGACCGCAGCCGTTCCTCCCGGGGCCGTGCTCGACGGCATCAACGCCTACGGTTTCGACGTGGTCTGCGCGGAGGACTGCTCCACCGCCGCGACGGAGACGTGGATCGGCATCGACCGCGTCCGGAGTCGCCAGACCCAGCAGCCCCCTGCCTGCGTCCTGGTTTGCGACTACCACCGGCGGGTCTGGGTCGTGGAACGCCTCTCAGCCGCCGAAGACGGGCGGACGCTACGGCAGTTGCACAGCGACTGGATTCTCTACGATGAGACGAGCGGGCCCCTCGGTCCGCTCGCCGTTGGCGATGAGCGCCAGGAAGTGCCCGGCGCCGGAACGCCGCTGGCAGCGGCCGCCATCTGGGCCCTCCCGTCCGGCCCCGTCGCGGCAGGGGCGGGGCTACTCGGCCTGCTGTCGGCGCTTGTCTGCTACTTGTGGCCGCAGCTCAAGGCTGCGATTCTCGGTCTCTGGCGGCCGAAGGCCGACCACCCGACGCGCGAAAGACTGCGCACCGCCATCGCGGCCCAGCCAGGAATCCATCTGCGTGAACTCCATCGCGTGACGGGCCTAGCGGCCGGCACCTTGCGCCACCACCTTCAGGTGCTCGAACGCGAAGGCATTGTTCTCGCTAGTCCGGCGGGAGGATACAAGTGCTATACCCTAGCCCGGGGAACCGCGCGAGGTCTGGCAGCCGCAGCCCCTGCTCTCAAAACGGCTGCAGCACGCCGCATCCTGGAAGGAGTGGTGCGGTCGGGCGTCCTCACCATGGGTGAAGTCGCCGTTTTCGCAGGCCTGGGACCAAGCACGGCAAACCACCACGTCCAACGATTGCATGACGCTGGCCTTGTCACGCGACAGCGCTCCGGACGCAGCATCCACGTGCTTCCGACCACCATGGCCAACGAAGCGCTCGCCGCCTTGGGTTAGCGGGCTTCCCTCGCAAGGTTCAACCAATCCGGCCAAGTCAAGCCCTTGATGCGGTCGAAGGCACCAGTGTGGGACGCTTCCCGCAAGGGGCGCAACCGACTGGTTGTCCTCATCCCCACCCTCAACGAGGAGCCCGGCCTCGCCGCCACGGTGGAGTCGATTCCCCTCGTCGAATTGTCGAATGCCGGCTGGACCACCACGGTCTGGGTCGTCGACGGCAACTCCACCGACCGCACCGTCGCCATCGCCAAGGGGCTCGGCGCCCGTGTCTTCGTGCAGGAAGGCCGCGGCAAAGGCAACGCGTTCCGCCAGGCCATCAAGGCCATCGATTGCGATGTTCTGGCGATGCTCGACGGCGACGGGACGTACCCCGGTGAATTCCTGCCCGCCCTGGTGGCTCACGTTCGCGATGGCGCGGATTTCGCCATGGGGTCGCGTTTCATGGGCACCATCGAACCGGGCGCCATGCCGCGGCCGAACCGCCTCGGAAACCAATTCATTTCCTTGCTGTCGACCGTGCTGTGGGGCCGTCGTCTGCGTGACCTCAACACCGGCATGGTGGCGTTCTGGAAACCGGCGCTCGATGCTCTCCCGTTGAAGGCGGAAGGGTTCGAGATTGAAGCGGAAGTCTACGCCTGCTCGGTCCGCGCCGGCCTCCGCATCGATCAAGTCCCCATCGACTACAAGCCTCGTCTGGGTGAATCGAAGATCGGCGGTATGGGCACGGCGCTGCGCATTTTCCGCACTGTCGTTCGTCTGCGCTTCAAACGTTGAGCCCATCACCCGAACAAACCACCGACGACACCGAACCGTTTCTGTGTGGTCGGTGTGGTCTATGGTTCGGATTGACGTCAGGGCGAATTGGCACGTCGATTTTCGCGCCACAGATCGCGCATAGGTCCAGCCAATGCCAAGATGAGCGCCAGGACCAAGAACACGAAAGTCCAGGCCCACGAGGGATTCATTTCGCGCAACGCAGCCAATCCATCGATGGCAGGAAGCGCGGCGTTGAGGGCCACGTGCGTCGCCACGAACCCGACTGCAAGCACGCCGGCCATTGCCAATCGTTTGCCCAGCCAGGCCAGCCCTTCGACCGCGACGGGGGCGGCGAGGGGCACGAGCATCGAGAAGTAGCGCGGGCTGTCGTGGATCCAGTACATCCAGACGAGGGCGAGGACCGACAGGGCTCCGACCCAGAGGAAGGCGCGCAGTTCGGGGCGCTTGCGTTCCGCGAACAGGCCGATGGCAAGCGGGATTGCCATGAGTGGTTGGAGCACGGTGCCCTCGGGGTGCGCGCGGTGACCTGCCTGGGCTCCGCCAAACAGATCGACGACCTGCATCTGCACGCTGAGGTATAGGCGGCGCAGCACATCACCGGCCGAGTGTGTCGCCAAGTAGTCGCCGAATCCTTCCTTGGGTCCGCCGTTTTTCTGCGTGTAGTTCTGCCAATAGGGATCGGAGAAGTCCCACAACCGGTCGGCGAAGAACCGTCCGTTGGTGCCGTAGTCGAATGCGCCGGGAAGGTGCTGGGAACGCCAGGCGAGGTAGGGCGTTTGCACAAGGACGTAGACTGCGGCCCCCGCGGCCAGCCAGCGCCCCCAGCGGCGTGCATCGGACCGCCGCAGCAAGAAGAACGCGAAGCCCGCCAACGCGGCGAAGACGACGAGGCCATTGCCGCGCATCATGCTGGCGAAGGCCATCGCAATCGCCATGGCGACGAGCCAACCCGGATGCCGGCTGGCGCGCACGGTAGCGGCCGCCGCGAGGACGACGAAGAGCGTGAAGAGTTGCTCCGCCATCAGGTGGCCCGATAGTTGCAGAAGGAACGGGTCGAACGCCACCAAGCTCGTGGCCAACAACGCCTTGGCGGGGCGGACGAGCGGGCGCGACAAAGCGTAGGTGGCCGCGACGATGAGGACGCCAACGAGTGTGTTGGTCAGGTACGCCAAGCGTGCGGCGGTCAACTGCTCGGGCGAAAGTCCAGCCTGCCCTTGCCCCACCGCTGCGACCGGATCTTGCCCCGACAATTCTGCGATCGTTTTCAGGAAGCCCGGCAAACCACTTCCGCCGTGGGCAAGAGGGGCGGCGTCGCGCTGCATCATCTCCTGCGCCTTGTTGAAGTAGGTCGCCTCGTCGGCGTGGTTCTGGAAGTAGTGGTCGCTGTCGTAGGCGTGCGGCAGGCGGACGACCAGCGCGGCAAGGAGGAGCACGAAGAGAAGGGCCGCATGGACCGCGGGCTTCTCCGTCCATTGCAGGAATCCCCAGGCCCGGCCTTCGGCGCGCGGCGCGACGGGTTCCGCGCTGTTCTCCCGACGACGCTCGGCGCGCAACCGACCCATGGGACTCGCCCGTCGATGGCGGGCCGGACTTATAGGTGGAGGGGACCGCTAGCGGAAGAACCGCGGACAGTACCCGCAGTGACCCGTGAAGCGCTCCGTCTGGATGGCGTCGTCGACGCGACCCGCGAAGGCCTGGAATTGCTTGGCCAACGCCTCGGATTCCGTTTCAAGCGCGGCGATGCCGGATTGGTGCTGGCCCAGCAAGGCGACGACGAGTTTGGCGTATTCGCGCTTGGCCTCCTCGTCGCCGTCGCCGCGCCAAAATCCGAATTGGGTGAGCTGCATGAGGACCCAGTCGGGGTAGGTGCGGCGCTCGAAGAGCTGCGCGTGGCTCGCCCAGGCGTTGACGACCGCCATCTTGACGGCCACCTCCGGCTGATCGGGGTAGTTGGCCCACACCTTGCCGGATGGAAGGGCAGGGAAGGCTGCCTCGATCTTGCGCAGTTGACCGATGGTGCTCTGACCCAGCGCTTGCAAGCCCTGGTTCAGGCGCGTCCACTCGGCCCACAGCTCCGGCCAGTGACGGCGGCTGGCCTCGGCGAGACGGGACGTCTCGCTCCACAGCACTTGGTCGCCGGTGCCGAAGGAGACGCCGGGGCTGGAGCGGTAGTCCTTGGCGACGTAGTCGACGACGACGTAGGGGTCGCGGCCCTCGAGATTGGACTTACGCGCCTCGATGGCGCGTTTCCAAGGAGCCAGGACGTTGTCGCGCAGGACGACGAAGTGCTCGCCCTGCCGTTCCAGCATGTACTGGTAACGCTGCGCCACGACGCCGCCCATCAGGGCTGCAGCGGCGCCCATGAGGCTCGCCAGGACGACTCCGTACTCGAAGACCACGGGCCGCAGTCCAGGCTGGGACAAATCAACATGCCGCTTCGCGGCCCGCCGACCGAAACAGGAATTTCGGGACGTCCCGGGAACCTAAGTCCCCGTTCTCCCCGTAATCCCTGTTTAGACCATCGGCGGCGTCAGTCGAGGTAGCGCTTCGTCAGGCCTTCGTAGGCGTCGATGCGGCGGTCGCGGAGGAACGACGGGACCGCATCAGCGGTCCCGGCGCCGAGGCCTCAGTCGAGGCCGAGGGGAGACTCCGCGAGCGGCGCTAATCGAGGTATCGCTGAGTGAGCCCAGCGTACGCATCGATTCGCCGGTCGCGGAGGAACGGCCAGCCACGCCGCGCCGCTTCGATCTCCTTCAGGTCGCAGTCGACGACCAGGACCTCCTCGCCCTCGCCGGCCTCGGCCGCGATGATGCCCATCGGCTTGGCGACGAACGAATGGCCCCAGAACTTCAGTTCCCCCTCGGTGCCGACGCGGTTGACGGCGACGACGAAGCAGCCGTTGGCCACGGCGTGGCTGCGCTGGATGGTGTGCCAAGCCTGGTGCTGGATGTCCTTGTACTCCATCTCGCCGAGCCAGGTGCCGATGGCCGTGGGATAGAACAGGATGTCAGCCCCCAGCATGGCCGTGAGGCGGGCGGCTTCCGGATACCATTGGTCCCAGCAGACGAGCGTGCCGATGCGACCGAACTTGGTGTCGAACGCCTTGAAGCCGAGGTCGCCCGGAGCGAAGTAGAATTTCTCGTAGAAGCGCGGGTCGTCGGGGATGTGCATCTTGCGGTACTTGCCCAGCAAGGCGCCGTCGGCGTCGATGACGATGGCGGTATTGTGGTAGAGGCCGCGGGCGCGTTTCTCGAACAGGCTGCCGACGATGACGATGCCATGCTGCTTGGCCTTCTCCTGCAGGGCCTTCGTCGTCGGGCCCGGGATGGGTTCGGCGAGGTCGAAGAGGCTGGCGTCCTCCTCCTGGCAGAAGTAGGGGCCGAGGAACAATTCCTGCGTGCACACGATGTTGGCGCCCTTCTTCGCGGCCTTGTCGATGAGGGCCAAGGTGCGCTTCAGGTTGTCCGCCGCACTCTCGCTGGCATGCGTCTGCACGACGCCGACCTTGACGACGTTGTGCGACGTGGGGTGCGCCAATTCGCTGGCCGCTCCCCTCGGGCCGGCGGGCTCGACCGCGCGCTTGCTCTTGGCTGCCTTGCCGGTCCCGGGCCGTGCCACCATCGCGTCGACCACCAAATGCGCGGCTTCAGGGTTTTGGTGCGGCGCGAGGTGAGCGGGCCTGCGCCGGACTGAAATACACCCGGTCTGCTTGGCCCCGCATGGCCGGCAACCCCGTCCTCGGATTCTTGTCTGTGCAACCGACCAGCGCTGGCCCCCACGCCACCGTCACCAAAATGCTGCGCCTACTGGGGATTGCCGTCCTCATCGGGGCCGCGTTCTCGGTGCTCAACGCGCTGCTCATCATGGTGATGGGGACGGCCTACTTTGACGCAGGAGTGGCCGGAGCCGCCGCCGCCAGCGCCGTCGTCTCACTGGTCATCAGCCTCGCCATCGCTGCGGCCATCTGTTTCTGGATCACCTACACGGTGACCGCCTGGAACAACCGCGACCCGCGCGGTAGCACGCACGCCCTCGTCCTCGCCATCCTGGCGACCGTTTTCGGCGCCATCGGCGTCCTGGGCGGCCTGACGGGCGCCGCGCTTGGAGCGGCGATTTTCGGCTCCGGCGCGACGGCCCTCTACATGGTCATCAACGGCCTGGGCCTGCTGGTCTCGGCGCTCGAAGCCTACTGCGGCATCATGATTTTGATGAACCGCAGCAAGGCCACCGGCACGGGCGCAACGACGCCAGGCGCGACCGGCCACTAGAATCCCTGTCGAGTCGCTAGGTCTTCTTGACCGGCTTCTTGTCCGCCGGCCCCGCCACGATGGGTCGCTCGGCGTCAGGCCACGACCACTCGGACCACGAACCCGGGTAGAGGGCCGCGGTTCCCATGCCGGCCAACTCCATCGCCAGCACGTCGTGCGTACTGGTGACGCCTGAGCCGCAGTAGCAGGCAACGCGCCCGACTTCCTGCACGCCGAGCAGGGCCTCGTAGTGGACGCGCAATTCATCGGGGCTGCGAAACAGCATGCCGGTGCCGACGTTGCCGCCGAAGGGGACGTTGATGGCTCCCGGGATGTGGCCGGCGCGCTTGTCCATTGGTTCGACTTCGCCACGGAAGCGTTCGCCGGCGCGCACGTCGACGAGTTGCCACTTCGGGCCAGCGATGCCGATCTGCGTCTCGATGACCGGCGTGTCGATGGTGGGCATGTGCCCCGGCGCGCCCTCGAACTTCGTGGTCTTGCGCGGCGTCTCGTGGCCGGCCTTGAGGGGAAGGCCGAGCGCCTTCCAGCGCGTGAGGCCGCCGTCGAGGACGGCGACGGACTTCAGACCGTAGTGGCGCAGCAGCCACCACAGGCGGCTGGCCCATTGCCCGGCCTGGTCGTCATAGCAGACCACCTGGGTCTCGGGCGTGATGGCGAGACCTCCGATGAAGCGCTGGAAGGCGCCAGGGATGGGAAGAGGGTGGCGACCTTTGCGTCCATCGCCGACGGGGCCGGACAGGTCGCGGTCGACGTGGGCATGGTAGGCGCCGGGGATGTGCGCCTTGCCGTACTCGCGCAGGCCCTTCTCGGCGTCGGCCAGGTCGTACCGGCAGTCGATGACAACCCAGTTCGGGTCGCCCTGGTGCTCGAACGTCGTCTCGCAGGAGACCAATGGCGCATGGACCTCTTGGACCACGGCGGTGCCGACCCGCCTCTCGGACTTAAGCGGGACGGCTAGAATCCAATGGCCAGCGGGAACCCTGGCCCGCGCAACGTGTCACGAGCGATCCCCCCGGCCCGGGCAACCCTCGCTTAGACCTGGACGACGACCTTGAACCCCGTCTCTTGCAGCGTATTGCAGGTGTATTCGTAGACGCCTGGGACCACCATGAGGACCGGCTCGCCGCCGGCCAAGTCGGCGGTTTCGGCAGGGCCCGAGGTGCGGCTGCAGGTGTGGGGCATGACCGGGTCTTCGTCGACCACGCGGATGGCATCGCCGAGGACAACGACGGCCTCGTCCGGAGTGGCCTCGCTGGCGAAACCGGCGCCGACCTCAAGAGTGAAGTCGAAGACCGTGCCCGTCGGGACGACCGGCGTGACCTCAAGGACGACCTCGGGGCTCCAGTAGTCGACGCCCGCGACCTCCATGTAGGCGCGCAGGTAAACCTTGCCAACCTGGCTGAAGGTCAGGTTTCCCTTGTACGTGATGGGGATGTCCTGGTGTTCGCGCTTGATGAGCTCCGAGGGGTACTTCGTGATGGCCGTCAAGTCGGCGTCGGCGACGCTGGCCGTCGCGTAGCGGATGGACGTCAGCATGGAGTGGGCGTGGGGCACGGA
>JBAZXE010000019.1:0-33558 GCA_041659985.1 Thermoplasmatota archaeon
GGGGACCGGGCGGCGTGCACGGCGTCGATCTTCTCCTTGATCTCGAGCCAGGTGACGGGCGAGCCCTGCACCTTGTTGAGGCGGTGGAAGTGGCGGGCGACCTGCTTGCGCAGCAGGCCCTCCAGTTGGCCGGTGTAGTTCATCTCGGCCACGATGACCTCGGGGGCCTTCGCGATGAGGTCGAGGAAGCCCTGCTGCGGCAACGGGTTGAGGATCTTGGGCACGAGGTAGCCGACCTTCTTGCCCTCGCTGAGGGCGTGCATGACGGCCTCGCGGACGGGGCCCTTCGTGGAGCCCCAGGTAACGACGAGGACGTCGGGGTTCTCGTCGCCGAAGCGCTCGAGCGCCATGGGGTACTGCCAGGCGTCGTCGATCTTGTGCAGGCGTTTCTTGATCATCGCCTCGTGGTTCGGGCCGGTGTAGTTCGGGTTGCCGTACTCGTTGTGCTCGAGGCCTTCGGCGACGTGCGTGCCGCCCTTCATGCCGGGCAGCGCCATCGGGGAGACGCCGTCGGGACTGAACTTGTAGCGCTTGTAGTCCACCAGGTCCGCCTCGCTGGCCAGCTTGCGGCGCAGGTTGGGGACGTCCTTGACGGACGGGATGTGGATGTTCTCCGTGCGATTGGACAGGCTGTGGTCCGTAGCGAGCAGGACGGGCACCTGGTACTTCTCGGCCAGGTTGAAGGCCCACAGGGTCTGGAAGAACGAGTCGCGGACGCCGGTCGGGGCCAGGACGATGCGCGAGGCTTCGCCGTGGCTGCCGTACACCATTTCGTTGAGGTCCGACTGCTCGGGCTTGGTGGGCAGGCCGGTCGAGGGGCCGCCGCGCATGCAGTTGACGATGACGACCGGCAGCTCCGCCGTGGAGGCGAGGCCGAGGAGTTCCTGCATGAGCGAGAAGCCCGGGCCGGAGGTGGCCGTCATGGGTTTCGCGCCGGCGTAGGAGGCACCGAGGCAGTGCGCCAAGGCCGACATCTCGTCCTCGGCCTGCAAGCAGGTGTGGCCGAGCTTCGGCATCTCGACGGCCAGGCCCTCGAGGATGCTACTGGCGGGAGTGATGGGGTAGCCGGCGAAGAAGTCGCAGCCAGCCACGAGGGCGCCGAGCACGATGGCGTCGTTGCCGTTGAGAAGGATGCGCTCCTCGTCGTGGGCACCGACTTTGAGGCTGCCGGGGTGCTTGAGGTGCATCGTGGCGACGAAGTCGTACGCGGCGGCAACGGCCTTGTCGTTGAGCTCCAGGAGCTTCGGGTTCTTGCCGCGGTACTTCTTGGCAACCGTCTTCTTCAACTCGCCGGCGGGGACGCCGTACAGGGCGGAGACGATGGCGACGGCGAAGACGTTCTTCGACTTCGGCGACTGCACCTTCTCCTTGACCAGCTCGTCGAAGGCGATGGGGTAGTAGATGAGGTCAGGGCGGTCCGGGATGTTGGTGACCTGGCCGGGGTCGTAGACGACGACGCCGCCCTTGCCGACGGCCTTGAGGTGGAGGTCGATGGCTTCCTGGTTGAAGGCGCACAGGCAGTCCACGGCAGTGCCGGCGGAGAGCACCTCGTCGTTGGCGGCGCGGACCTGGTACCAGCAGTGGCCGCCCTTGATTTCGGCGGGGTAGGACTCGAACGTGAAGACGTTGAAGCCGATGTCGGAGATGGCAAGCGTGCAAATCTCGCCGGCCGAGATGACGCCTTCCCCGGATTCGCCTGCGAAGCGGAACGTGTAGCTGGCCATGATTGGGAGTCCCCGACGGGGCCCGGCGAACGGCCTCCGGCCTCCTGGCCAGGGCCCCCCGCGGCACCCCACCCTACCTTGGTCGCGGCGACTCTTGGTCCTTCTTAAAGCGTTGCGCCCGGAGCGCGGCTTTCACCCCGTTCAATGCCGCCGCCGACCGATGGCCGGAAGAGGCAGTTTTCCAGGAGAGATTGAACGGGGTTCAGGGCTTGAAAACCCGGTGCTAACCCGCCGCCCACGTCCGCCGCAGGCCATCCTCGAGGCCGATGCGTGGACTCCAGCCGAGGAGCCGCCTCGCCTTCGCGACATCGGCCACGACGGCCCCCGATTCGTTGGCGCGGAAGCGTCCTGGGTCGAATGTGGGAACAAGCCGAGACCCAGCGGCCCGCACCGCGGCCTCCACGACGTCCTGTACGGAGTGGCCCTGCCCGGAGCCGAGGTTGAGGGCCTGGCCCGCGATGCCAGCCGCCGACCCGCAGGCCACTAGGAACCGCACGGCGTCATCCAGGAACGTGTAGTCGCGCACCGGCTTCGGGTCGCCGAGGACGAGGTCCTTGCCAGTTCGAAGTTGACCGAGGATGTCGGGGACGAGGAAGCCGGGGGATTGCCCCGGGCCGTAGATGTTGAAGGGGCGGACGACGACCGTCGCCACCCCGTAGGTCGCGTGGTACGCCTGTGCCAACGCTTCGGCAGCCAATTTGCTGGCCCCGTACGGCGAGCGGGGCTGCAACGGGTGTCCTTCATCCATGGGAGCGCGAACCGGGTGCCCGTACACGTGGGACGACGAGACAAGGATGACGCGGCTGACCTGGTCGCGGCGGGCCCACTCCAGCATCTGCAAGGTCCCGTCCACGTTCGCCTTCCAGGTGCTGGCCGGGTCCTTCACCGACAGCGGCACGTTGCTCTGCGCCGCCAGGTGGTACACGACATCGGCCGGGCCCGCCCCGGCAAACGTCGCGGCATTGGTGACGTCCCCGTCGAGGGCATGCGCGTTTCCTGCTGAGGCGAGCGCATGCAGCAGGGGACGGCCCAGGAAGCCGCCGGCGCCCGTGACGAGGACCCGCATCGCGGGCGCGAGGTGGCCCGGCGCAGAAAAAGGGCGCGCTGCACCGCGCAACCCATAAGCCCGGCCCGCTTGGCTTGCGCTGCATGGGTCGGCGCGCCCTCATCACGGGCATCACGGGCCAGGACGGTTCCTACCTGGCCGAACTGCTGTTGGCCAAGGGCTACGACGTTTTCGGGCTGGTGCGCCGCCTCTCGGTGCCCAACACCGTCAACATGGCCGGATTCCTCGACCGCGTCACGCTGCTCGACGGCGACTTGACGGACTCCAGCAGCCTCGACCGCATCGTGCGCGAGGCCCAGCCCGACGAGGTCTACAACCTGGCGGCGCAGAGCTTCGTGGGCACCAGTTTCAAGCAGCCCATCCTCACCGGCGATGTCAGTGGCGTCGGCGTGCTGCGACTCCTCGAGGCCACGCGGAACCAGGCGCACGGGGCCCGGTTCTACCAAGCCAGCACGTCGGAGCTCTACGGCCAGGTCCGCGAGACGCCGCAAAGCGAGACCACGCCGTTCCATCCGCGCAGCCCGTACGGGGTCGCCAAAATGATGGGCTACTGGGCCACCGTCAACTACCGCGAGTCCTACGCAATGCATGCGTCGAACGGCATCCTGTTTAACCACGAATCGCCCCGGCGCGGCGCCGAGTTCGTCACGCGCAAGATCACCCTCGGCGTCGCCCGCATCCAGGCCGGTCTGCAGGACCACCTGGTCCTAGGCAACCTCGACGCCCAGCGCGACTGGGGCTACGCGCCCGAATACGTCGAAGGCATGTGGCGCATGATGCAGCAGAAGGAACCCGGCGACTACGTCCTGGCCACGGGCGAGACCTGGACGGTGCGCGAATTCGTCCGACTGGCCTTCGAGGCCGCCGGAATCCCGGACTGGCAGGCCCACGTCAAGACGGACGCCAAACACGAACGGCCCGCCGAGGTCCACGTGCTCAAGGGCGACCCCCGCAAGGCGGAGAGGGTCCTCGGCTGGAAGGCCAAGACGCGCGTCCCCGAGCTGGTGCGCCTCATGGTCGACGCGGACATCAAGGCCCTCAAGACCGGCGCGCGGTGAAGGCGTGCGGGCCGTCTTGCGGTTCCAGGACACGGCCAGCCCGAACGGGATCAAGCGCTACAGCCTGACCCTCGCCGCCGAGCTTGCGCGGCAAGGCGTCGACGTGCGCTTCAGCAAAGTCTACTCGCGCGAGTTCCGCCTTGGCCGGCTGCGCGTCGGCGGCATCCTCATACGCCGGTTCACCGAGCTTCTGCCCATCGCGCGGGGCGACCTGCTGCACGCAATGACGTTCCACATGAATCCCGCCCGGCGGCCGGCCGACGTCGTGACCATCCACGACATCATGCAGATCCGGCGCCCGGAACTCTACCCGCAGGACGAGCGGTCGCGGCGCCAGATGGACGAGGCGCTGCAACGATCGTTCCGCCACTCCTGGATGCTGACCGACAGCCGCCACACCCGCGACGAGGTGCTGCGTCAGTTCCCCGATGCGCCACGCGAACGGCTGGTCCCGGTCCATCTCGGCGTCGACCACGCGAAGTTCTGGCCGGACGTGCGGCCCCCGTCGGCGCGGGATGTCCCGGTCCTGCAAGCCCTGCGGCCCGGCATGCTCAACGTCGCTGTGCTCATGAACCTCGAGATGCGCAAGCGCCTCGACCTCGTCCTGGAGGCGGCGGCCGAGCTGCCCTTCGTGCGCATCGTGCATGCGGGCTGGCCGCACGCGACCAACCGCCATCTCGCCATGAACGACCGCGTGGCCCGTCTCATTCCCCGCTTGGAGGCCACCGGACAATACGTCCGCCTCGGCACCCTCACGGACGACGACATCCGGCTCCTTCTCTCCAACGCCGACCTCGTCCTGCACGCCTCCGAGGACGAAGGGTTCGGGCTGCCCCCGCTGGAAGCCCTGGCGTGCGGTGCCCGCGTTCTGGCCTCGGACATCCCGCCACACGCCGAGGTCCTTGGCGACGCGGCCCGCCTCTTCCCGTTGTCGCGCGAGGGCATCCGCAAGGCGCTCGAGGCGGCGTGGGACGGCGAGGCGCTGCGGACGTCCACGTTCCCTGACCCGGCCGTCGGCCTTGCGCACGCCAAGGGGTTCACGTGGGAACGCACGGCCCGGGCGACCCTGCAAGTATACCAGTTGGCTTTCGCCACAAAGAATTCCGGCGCATGACATGACCCGTACCTTCATGAGTCCCCCACGAGGTGGCGCTCAACGTGCGGGGCCTGAATGTCGGGTGTGGCCATGACATCCGACTGGCGTCTCAGGGGTGGGTCAACATGGACGTGGCAGCCTTGCCTGGCGTCGAAGTGGTCCATGATGCCTTTGCCTTCCCCTGGCCGTTTGCAGACGCCGAGTTCGACCGCATCCTTTGCCGCCATATCCTAGAACACGTGCCCCACGAGGTTGGAATCCGGCCATACCGCGACGGGTTCCTGGTCTTTCTTGAGGAATGCCATCGTTTGTTGCGCCCGGGCGGGCTCCTTGAGATTGTGACCCCCCATCCGGATAGCGCCAACACGATTGCTGACCCGACACACACTCGCGTCGTGCACCCCAGAAACTTCGACTGCTTGAATCCCGACCGTGAGTACGAGTTCCGGCACTACACGAAAGCCCGTTTCCGCGTCATTGATTCGTCGGTGCAAGCGTTCGAGGTGCTGGCTCCGGAGTTCCTCCCCTTGGGCAAATCCCGACTGGGCCTGACAACACATCTTGTGTTGCGTCTACCGGCCTTGCGTGGCATTCTGCGAGGGCGGCCGATGGAGCAACGGTTCGTCTTGGAAAAAGCCTGACTAGCGCCCGCGCAGTTCATCAAGCAAAGCGCTCGGGTGCCCGACGCGCCGAAGGAACGCCAGGTCCTCCCTTCGGATTCCCCCCAGGGCCGCTAGGACAAATGCGTACACAATGAGGCCCGAGAGTCCCCATGCCCCAAGTTTCCAGAATCGGTCGAAGGCCGCGGCTCCCGTCCAAATCGCGCCTGCCTTCCAGAAGGCGCCGGCCAGCAGCGCCGACGTGAGGGTGCGCACTTGGTGGCCTTCAATCCACGGGATGGCGAACGCCTGCCGACCCTTGTGGCGTAGGTACAGGTAGGCGACGGCCGTCGAAACGAGCGTGGCCACACCGGAGCCCGAAGGGCCGAAGCGCGGGACGAGCAATAGATTGAGAAGGACGTTGCCGACCGCGTTGATGGTGACCGTCCGCACCACAGGTGAAAGTGACCCCGTCCCCATGAGGCGGGACGAAATGGGTTGCTCCATGGCGATGACGAGGGCCCACAAGGCCAGTAGTTGCAACGGCACGGCCGCGTCCAGGTAGGCGTCGCCAACGGCCACGTGCAGACCTTGGCGCGGCAGGGCCACCATGGCGGCTGCTAACGGGGCGGCCAGCACGAGGAGGTAGCGTTCTGACCTTTCGAACGTGGCGCGTTCGCCATCGCGGTCGCCCACGGCGTGCAGCGTGGCGAAGCGCGGGAACAGGACGGTGCCCACGGCCAGGGCGCCCAGCAGGCAGAGGCTGGAGAGGCGCTGCGCGGCGCCGTACAGGCCGACCTCGCGGGCGGTCCACAGGAAACCCAAGAGGAGCGTGTCGGTGTACTGCAACACCATGGTCAGGCCACCCACGAGGGCCAGCGGCATAGCAAAGCGCAGGTAGGCGCGCGCGAGGTCGCGGTCCCACGGGCCCATCCGAATTCCGTCGGTCAGCCACCAGCCCAAGGCCAGCAGGAACGATACGCCCTTCGCCAGAACGTAGGACGTGGCCAACAAGGCCGCGCCCTGCGGAACGGTGAGCGGTGCGTCCAAGCCCAAGACGCCGGCCCAGAATGCCCCCACGCCCGGCACAATCTCCCACCGTCCCTGCAAGTGGGCCACCAGGAGCGCGGCATTGGCCAGCAGGACCACGACCAGGAACGTGTCCAAGCCTTTGGCAAGCTCGATGCGATTGACGCGCTGCTGCCCTTGCCAAGTGTCGAAGAGGCTCTGGCGGGCACCGGCCAACAATTGGACGGTGAGAGCAAGGCCGAGGACGAGAGGCGTGGTGGCGTCGGTGACCGCCTGCCCCTTGGCTGCCGTCCAGATCGCGTAGGCGATGGCGCCGGCCGCCAGGACCGGGACGGCGATGGCCAGGCGCAGCCGCGCCAGGACGCCGAAGGCGCGGCCGGGGTCCACGCCTTGCGCGACGTGGCGTTGGTGGGCGATGCCGAGGCCGAGGTTGCTGAGGACCGAGACCAAACCGGTGATGCTCAGGGCGAAGAGGTAGGCGCCGTACGCGGCGGGCGCGAAGTAACGGCCGATGAGCAGGAGGCTTGCGTAGCCCAGCGCGGCGCCGGCGAGGTTGGCCAGCAGAACGAGCGTCGCCTTCCGGCCGGCGTTGCTGGCGCTCACCGCTCGCTCCACCGCCGGCGTTGCTATCGGCGTTGCGGTCCTGGTCGCCCGCTAGGCGCGACGGCGCAGGCCGACGGCCGCCAATGCGAGGCCGGCCAACAGGAGGACGGGGGCCACGCCGGGGGATTTCTTCGAGTCAGGGGCGTCCGAGGTGGTCGCTTGGGGGGCCACCGCGCCGCCGGCACCCGCGACGACGACCTTGAGGGCGTAGTCGTTGTCCTTCTGGGTGCCGCCTTCCGGGTAGCTGATGGTGGCGTTGATGGCGTACTCGCCGGGCATCGCACCCGGGGGCGGGGTGACGGTCAGTTCCTGCACGTCGCTCTGGCCGGGCGCCACGGGCTTGTGCGGCGTCCAGGTGAGGTCCCAGCCTTCAGGGCCTGCCTTGCTGGTGAAGGGGTGGGCTGTTCCGCCGCCGGAGTTGGTGATCTGGAACTGGAAGACAACCGGCGATCCGGCCGTGGTCGTCTTGAGGACCTCGTCGACGGTGATCTGCAGGTTGGGGGCCGCGTCGGTGATGGCGCCGCCCGCGACGCTCGAGCCGATGTGGATGTCCTTGACGGCCCGGTTGCCGGCCAGGTCGGTGGCATCGATGCGCAGGACGTCCTGGGCGTTGAGGGCGCGGGTGTTCCAGCGGTAGGAGACGCCGAGCGCGCTGCACGTCTGCGGCGGCTGCTGGCTGCATTCCGGGACCAGGATGTTGCCCAGGCCGTATGGTCCGTAGCCGGGCAGGAGGTCGTCGTCCCACAGGCGGCCCGCCCACTCTTCCATCTGCGCGGTCACGTCCTCGCTGTTGAGCAGGACCGTGAGGTTGGCCAGGTCCTCGGCGAACTCCAGGCTGAAGCCGGTCGTGCCGTCGGGGAGCTTCTGGCCGTCGCCGGGGAGCACCATGGGCCACGGCGCGGTCTTGTCGTTCTTGGTGTTCTGCGGCACGTCGCCATCGCAGCGCGTGCCGGGCGCCGTGCCGTCGCAGTTGTTGACGATGGCCTTGGCCCAGAAACGCCCGAGCTCATTGTCGGCGGCGTCGTAGGCGTGCACGGCGGCGGTGTACTCGCCGTCCGGCACCAGGGGGGTCTGGAGGTTGATGAAGAAGCCGTCCGCGGGGTCGGTGTCGGCGCGGTAGTTGAGGATCTGTTGGCCGGTGAACCAGAGCTGCGGCGGGTTGGCGCACACCGTCGATTCGTCGAAGTCGGTCGTGTAGGCCCCGAAGCTGAAGCCCATGGTGACGACCTTGTCGGCGCCCTCGCCGATGACCTGGAACTGCGCGAAGAACTGGCCCTCGGCGGTGATGAAGCCGTCCGCGCCAGGCTGCAGGTCCGGGTTGCGGAAGACGATCTCGAACGGGCCGCAGCTGTTGTACTCCTGGGCCGCCGCCGGCGGGGGGAGGGCAACAATCATGCTCGCCAGGATGAGCAAGGCCAGGGGTCGGAACAGCACCACAATCGTGCCCAGGCGGGGCATGGTCGAAAAGCGTTGTGGGCTGGATGGGCAAGCGGGGCCGGGTTCGGTGTCCGCCCAAAGCGATGCGAGCTCGGCAGACCGAGGTTACCCTATCCCCACAGATTTGGTCCGGTGGCCATGCGGCCGGCCACGACGGTGTCGCGTGGCACCTGGTAGGTGTCCTTGGCCCAAGCCAGCACGGCGTAGCCGTCCGGATGAATGGCGACCTCGAAGAAGTCCAGGAGGCTGCGTGTGCAGACGCCCGGCGTCTCGCGGCATTCGGGGCCGGTGTGGATGGGGTCCGGCGCGGCGCGCACCACGGTGAAACGCGGCTCCGGGAAGTCGGCGTCCAGGCTGATGGCTGCCATGACGTAGACGTTGCCGCCGACCTGGCGGGGGTAGCCCTCGTCGTTCTGGTACCATGTGACGACAACCCTTCCGGCGCTTCCGGCGGCAATCCACGGGAACCAGGCCGTGGCGCCCGGCGGGCTCACCTGCACCGATGGCGACCAGGTCGCGCCCTTGTCGTGCGAGGCGGCCAGGAAGACGGCCGGGTGCTCGAGTGGGCGGCCAGCCGTGTCGGCGACGACATCCTCGGAGCCATCGTGCGAGTAAGCCAGGTACAGCGTCCCATTGGAGTCGTAGGCCGTGACCGGGAAGACGTGGCCGAGGCGGGGGTCGTCCACCACGAGCGTCTCGTCCCAAGTCAGGCCGTCGTCGAAGGATCGCGCCACGTGGATGGGGCCGTTGAGGTCGTACGCCAGCGCCAATGCGTTGCTGGATGGGTCGACGGCAATGCCCCCTTGCCGGGTGTCCTCCGCGATGTCGGTCTGGCTGGTCCAGGTCTTGCCGCCGTCGTACGAGGCGCGCATGACGATCATCGCTTCGCCGCCTTCGGCCTCGCTGGGGAAGTTGCGCCAGTTGGCAAAGAGCGTTCCATCGGCCCGTCCCGTGATCCATTCGCGGTCTGTGGAGTTGATGTTGGACAAGTCGACGACGTCGCTCCACGTGACGCCCTTGTCCTCCGAGACTTGGTATGGAATCGGGGCATCTGGGGCGAAGAGACCGAGCCAATGAACACGGCCATCGGGGGCGACGTAGAGGTCGGCGTCGCCGCCTCCTTGCATTCCCGGCGTGTTTTCCTCCAGGCCCGGGCAGATGGGCAGCGCCCCCACCGGGCAGGTCGGCGTGCCAATCCAGGTGTACGTCGATCCACCATCATCGCTGCGCCATAGCGACAGGGGCGTCGTGACGTAGATGGTGCCGTCCGGCGCAATGGCCACGCTGGGTTCGGCGCCGCCTTGCACGGTTCCAAGATCGACCGGCAGCGCGAAGGTGACGTTCGTCGGCGCTGCAAGCCGGACCCGGGGGACGGCGGCTTCGGGCACGGGGTCCGTCGCAGGGGCCGGGTCGGCGGCACATCCGGCGAGGATGGCGGAGGTCACAAGCAGGGCCGCCCAGAGCGGGGCGAAGGAACGCATGGCCGGCCGAGGGACAAGGGAGGCTGATAAGCGGTACGGGCCGCCCGCCGCCGCAACCGGCATCGACGGCCGAGCCAAACCTTGAGATAGCCGCCCCAATGAGAGTCAGCGCCGCATGGAGTTCGACGTCTTCTTCTCCATCTCCCAGACCCCCGTCCAGGGAGACCTTCCCGACGAGGCCCGGATGCTGCGCAACTTCTTCTCCCAGGTGGAGGCGGCCGACCGTCTGGGCTTCGGCGTGGCTTGGATTGCCGAGAGTCACCTCTCCAGCGAAGTGCAGAAACGCAACCGCGACCCCGTCGTGCCGCACTGGCAGGGCGAGGTTGGGCTCAACTGCGACATGCTGCAGATGGCGCATGCCGTCTTCCGCCGCACGAAGCGCATCGAGGTCGGCTCGGCCGTCATGAACATCCTATGCAATGGCGGGCCCGTGGCGCACGCCGAACGCATCGCCTTCTTCCTCGCCCTGCACGGCCTCGACCGCGCCGAGCGCCGGCGCATCCACGTGGGATTCTCCGCCGGCCGTTTCGATTTCATGAACCGCGCCTACGGCATCCTGCCGCGCAGCGCGGTGGAATTGGCGCTGCCGCACGGACTGTGGAAGGGCAAGGTCTTCGACGAGGCGGCGGAGATCTTCGCGCGCCTCCTTCGCGGCGACATGCTGAACAGCGAACAGGTGCCGCTTCGCACCGTGACGCGGGCCGACGTCCGCAGCGACGCCGACTGGCAGCGCGTCCTGACCGCCGCCCGGGCCGACGGAGTTCTGTCGGCCGATGGCACGACGTTCACGTTGCCCAAGCGTTTCGTGTTCGAGGACCTGAAACTCGTGCCGCAGGAATTCCGCCGCGACCTTTTGCAGCTCGTCGTCGGAAGCCACGACCCTGGCGTCCAGGCGCTGGTCAACCGGTTCATGCCGGCGCAGGTCGCCAACCTCAGCATCACCTCCCCCGCCGTCATCGATGCCACGCACGAACGCATGCGCAAGGCGTTCCACAAGGAGGGCGGGCCGTGGAAGCGGTCCTACATGCCGCGCACCGTGATGGTGTTCCTCAACGAGGAGCCCGGGCTCACGCCCGCGCAGCGGACGACGGCCGCCCAGGCCGAGGCGAAGGCCGCCCTCGCCCAATATTGGCACGCCCTTGAGGGCACCCTGGACCCGAAGAAGGTCGAGGGCGCCACCGACAACGCCGTCATCGGCAACGCGCAGGACGTAGCCAAGCAGCTGGCTGAACGCTACCATCCCGAGGACCGCCTCATGTTGTGGTTCGACTTCTTCAACCACGACTCGCCACGCGTCGTGCGCAACATGGAGGCGTTCATGGCCAAAGTCGCGCCCCGGCTGCAAGGCAAGGAGGTCGCTGCATGACGCCGCCGCCCGCTAAACCACGGCTTGCACGGCTTCCACGAAAACCGCTTTCATCCGTGCGCTCCGTGAAATCCGTGGTTCGTCGGGCGAGGGTGGCCGGCAACGGGTTTGCTCACAAGGATGGCCTGGGCGACCGCATCCCCGGCCCCGGCGGCGAGCAGTATCCCACGAGTCCTCTCGGCGAGCGCACGAAAGGAATCCCCACCGGCCGCGACGTAGAGTGGGAACCCCTCGTTGACTACCGGCGCTTCGGCGTGTCCGAGACGACCATCCACGGCGCCATCGCGTGGGCGCACGGCCGCAAGGTCATCCACAGCTTCGGCGGCAACGTGTTGTGCTACGGTCGCAGCATGATGAAGCCCCTCGTCATGAAGGTGTTCGCCGAGGAACTTGCGAACTGCACGTGGGAGCAGAAGGCCATCGCAGTGTCGAGCCACAACGGAGACACGGAACACGTGGCCGCTGCGCAGAGCCTGCTGCACGAGACCGAGTGGGGCCTCATGCAGGCGCCCCTCGAACTTCCGCTCGTCCCCTTCGGGCGCACGGTCCGCCGGCCCCGCCGCTGGTACCATCCGTGCAGCGGAGAGCACGCCGCCATCCTGGCCGGATGCAAGGCGAAGGGCTGGCCGCGCATCGGCTATCTCCTGCCGCAACACCCTTGGTTCCAGGCCTACACAGACGAGGTTCGCTCGGTCCTCGGCAAGGACTGGGAGCCCATCCGCACGGCACGCGACGGCTGCGGCACGCCGACACTCAGCAACACGGTCTCCGAACTCGCGGTCCTCTATGCTGAACTGGCGCGCACCAAGGACGACGACTGGATCTGGGAGGCGTTCATCCGCAACCCAGACCTCGTGGGCGGCTTCAACCGCCTCGACACGACCATCCTGAAGTCGTGCGACGGCAAGGTCGTCGCGAAGGAAGGCGCCGACGGACTTCTGGGTCTTTCCATCGTTCACCCCGACTACCCCGACGGGCTCGGCGTCGTCGTCAAGATCGCGCACGGCTGGAACCCCCGCGCCACCTGGTACATCGCCCGCGCCATCCTCGGCGTCCTCGGCTTCCGCCTGCGCAACCCGTATCCCCTCAGCCGTCAGAAGGCGTTCATCGTGCCCGGCGTCGTGCCGCCACGACACGCTAAGGACCTCGAGGCCATCGCCACGTGGGACGAGTGGGACCCCGACATGGACCGCTGGTACTACGACTGGGAAGCCTACGTTGGCAGCCAGTCCCCCATGCGCGGCTTCGATGACGCTCTCGCAGGCGGAGAACCAGGACGAGACGGGTTGCACGGAGGCAGGGCCTGATGGACGCCAACCGTTACGACCGCGAGGTGCAGGAGGTCGCCCGCCGCGACCGCGCCCGCGCCGCGGCTTTTCTGCAGCGCCACGCCCGCGACGCGTTCAAGGTCCCCAAGCTGACGAACCGCATCGCAGGCAAATCCGTCGAGCCGACCACGGGGCACTATCTTGACAAGACCGACCCGGCGCGCGCCCGGCCGCTCTACCAGGTCCCGCGCAGCGGCAAGGCCGACGTCGACGCCGCCGTCGCCGCCGCCAAGCAGGCCCAGCCCGCGTGGGGCAAAACTCCGTTGGCGCTGCGCTGCGCCATCCTGCGCAAGGCCGCCCAGCTCATCGAGCGCGACCTCGCCCGCTTGGCCCGCATGGAATCCGAGGACACCGGCAAGCCCATTCGCCTGTCGTCCACGCTGGACATCCCGCGCGCCGCGCGCAACTTCCGCTTCTTCGCCGACTTCCTCGAGGGACGCATGGAGGCGAAGCACGCGATGGACGGCCATGAGAATGTCACCCACCGCGTCCCCGTCGGCGTCGTCGGCCTCATCACGCCGTGGAACCTGCCGCTCTACCTCCTGACGTGGAAGCTCGCGCCCGCCCTCGGGCTCGGCAACGCCGTCGTCGCCAAGCCAAGCGAGCTCACGCCAAGAACCGCGGACGCCCTCGCAGACTTGTTGGAGGAAGCCGGGCTGCCGGCCGGGCTCTACAACGTCGTGCATGGCCTGGGGCCCGAGGCCGGCGAACCACTGGTCGCGCACCCCGACGTCCGCGCCATCAGCTTCACGGGCGGGACGTCCACCGGCGGCAAGGTCGCCGCCGCCGCGGGTGCCAAGAAACTGAGCCTCGAGCTCGGCGGCAAGAACCCCAGCCTCGTCTTCGCGGACGCCGATTTCGACGCCGCCGTCGCGGGCGTGGCGCGCGCTGCCTTCACCAACCAGGGCCAAATCTGCCTGTGCGGCTCGCGCATCCTCGTCGAGGCCTCCATCCACGACCGCTTCGTCAAGGCCCTGGCCGCGAAGGCAGCCTCCATGCGCATCGGCGATCCGCTCGACGAGGAGACCGAACTGGGCGCGCTCATCAGCACGCAGCACGTCGCGAAGGTCGAATCCTACCTCGACCTCGCCCGCCAGGAGAACGCCCGGTTCCACACCGGCGGCGGACGACCTGACCTGCCCGCGTCGTTGGCGCAGGGCGCCTACCTTGAACCGACGGTGCTCACCGGCGTCGCACAGCACTCGCGCCTCGTGCAGGAAGAGATCTTCGGCCCGGTCGTCACCGTCCAGCCCTTCTCGACGGAGGAAGACGGCGTCCGGCTTGCCAACGGCGTCCGCTACGGCCTGGCCGCGACGGTCTGGACGAAGGATGCCGTCAAGGCCCGCCGCGTCGCCGAGGCGCTCGAGACGGGCATGGTGTGGGTCAACTGCTGGCTCGTGCGCGACCTCGCCGTGCCGTTCGGCGGCCTGAAGGACTCCGGCTTCGGCCGCGAGGGCGGCGAATGGTCGGTCGACTTCTACTCCGAGGCAAGGAACATCTGCTACAAGGAAGCCAACCCATGACGCCCACCAAACCGCGGACACCGCGGAACGCGCGGAACCATCCGAGCGCCCCTGTTTCCGCGCGGTCCGCGAGATTCGCGGTTCGGTCCGTAGATGGTTCGACCGGTAGCGGGCGTATCGTGGCGGGATGTCTTACGCCGCACCCGCCGCATTTGGTGTACGCCGACAATCCGAAACAGAACGAGCCCCGCTCCGAGGGCGGCTGGGAAACCATCCGTTGGGGTTACGAACGCCTGCGCCACAGTCTGGCCCGCGCCGGCCGTGACTACGACGTCATCCTCGTCCACTCGCCGCACTGGCGCACCCGCGTCGGCCACCACATCCTCTCCGTGCCGCGCCTGAAGTCGCGCAGCGTCGACCCCATCTTCCCCAACCTGTTCCGATACGACTACGACATCAAGGTCGACGTCGACCTGGCGCACGACATTCACGCCCGCGCGGGCAAAGCCGGACTGACGACGAAGCTGATGGAAAACCCCGACTTCCGCGTCGACTACGGCACCATCGCCGCCTGCCACTTGGTGAACCCGAAGTGGGACAAGCCCATCGTCGGCATTAGTTCATGCCGCGTCTACAACGACTACTCGAACGATGTCGGGCAGGAGCAGATGCGCGCCCTCGGCAAGGCGACGCGGGAGGCCATCGAGGCCAGCGGCAAGCGGGCGCTCCTTCTCGGCAGCAACAGCATCAGCCACCGCCACTTCACCCGCGAACCCAAGGTCCCCGAGGACATGAGCCACGAGCACATCTACCACATGGGGCAGCACCTGTGGGACATGCACGCCATCGGCCTCGCCCGCGACGGCAAGGGCAAGCAGCTCTTCGACGAGCTTCCGGACCTTATCGACCAGGCCACGAGCGAAGCCGATGCAGGTTGCTTGAGCTGGCTGCTCGCCGCGCTGGGCATGCCCGACTATCCCGCAGAGTTGCACGGATATGGAACCGTCATCGGCACCGGCAACGCCGTGTTGGAATGGGATCCGAATCCCGCGACGCGACAAGTTACGCCGAGGTTGATGACGTGACCGCCCGACGCCCGACCAAACCGCGGAACCCGCGGAACGCGCGGATTCTTTCGGCAGCGCGAGGAAACAAGGACGGTTCCGCGGTTTCCGCGAGATCCGCGGTTTCGTCGTCGGCTGGCCGTGGCGCGCCAGGCGTGGTCGCTAGTTTCATTGTCCCCTACATGCCGCACCCGCTCTTGGTGCCGGACGCCAACCCCGGCTACCGGCGGCTGCGCGACGCCTACGACGCGGTGCGCAAGCAGATCGAGGCGCTCAAGCCGGACCTTCTCATCCTCTACTCGACGCAGTGGCCGTCCGTCATCGGCCACCAGGTCCAGACCGACCCGGCACCGGAGTGGACCTACGTCGACCAGGAATGGCACGAACTCGGTTCCATCCCGTACAAGTTCCGCGTCGATGCGCCATTTGGAGAAGCCTACGTCGCGGCGGGAACCAAGCGCGGCCTGGAGATGCGCGGCGTCAACTACCGTGGTTTCCCGGTCGACGTCGGCTCCATCGTCGCCCTGAAACTGCTGAACCCGAAGAACGCCATTGCGGCCAGCATCGTGTCGTGCAACATGTACGCCGACCGCGCCGAGACCCTCGTCCTCGGCAAGGCCGCCAACGACGCCTTGGTCTTGCAGGGCAAACGCGCCGTCGCCATCGCGGTCACTGGCCTGTCCAACCGCCTGTTCTCCGCCAAGATTCCGTTCAAGGACGATCGCATCCACAGCCGCAAGGACGACGAGTGGAACCGGAAGTACCTGGAGTTCCTGGCGCGTGGCCGCCTCGAGGACGCCAGCCAACTCGCCCGCGAATTTTCCAGCCAGGCCGGTGGCGATTCGAAGATGAAAGCCATCTGGTGGCTCGCGGCCGCGTCGGGCGCCCACAACCGCTACGAAGGAACGGTCCACGCCTATGAGGCCCTGTACGGCACGGGCGCGGCCGTCGTCGGCTTGGTTCCGACGCAGAAAGCGTCCCTCGACAAGGAATACGACGAGGACGACGCCGAGGTGTACCGCGGCGACCGCAACGTGCTGGGCGGGTCCAACCCGTTCGAGACCGCGGCCGTCGCGCCACGGCCGATCGAACCAGGAATTCCACGGAACGCACGGAAAACGACTTCCGTGGAATCCGTGCAATCCGTGGTTCGTGAGTCGGGCGACGAGGACGACCTGGAATCCTGGACGGGCGCGCATTCCTCCGCCGACGAGGACTCCGGTGCCGGTTATCCCGGTGCGCCGTCGAGCGCCACGCCCGCCCGGGCGCAATCCGTCGTCGAGACGGCCAAGGCCCCCAAGCCGTTGGCTGCGTACGCGCACGCGCGCCGCGTTGGCGACCTGCTCTTCCTTGCCGGCATCGGCCCACGCATCCCCGCGACGGACGCGATTCCCGGCGGCCCCGTGCGGGACGCCAACGGCAAGCCGTTGAAGTATGACGTGCAGGCGCAGACGAAACAGTGCATCGCGAACATCGAGGTCATCCTCAAGGAGTCCGGCTGCACCCTCGACGACGTCTTCGACGTCTCCGTGTTCCTCATCGACATGAAGAACGACTTCCCGAAGTTCAACGAGGTCTACAACGCCGCGTTCGGCAAATCCAAGCCGGCGCGGACGACGGTCGAGGTTGAGGCATTGCCTGGGCCGATTGGCGTGGAACTCAAGGTCACGGCCCAAATTCCGCGGAGGTAATTGGGTGACGAACGGAATCAAGGATTTCCCGAAGGAACCAGAATTCGAAGAGGTAATGGGTTTCATCAACGAGCACGGGAATCAAATTTCGAAAGGGGCTTCGCTAGCAGGGACGGAAGTTTTCGCCGCCTATTTCGATATTCTAGGATTTCGAGAGGCGATGAAATCAGACGCCGGCAAACTGTATGAGACGTACAAGGAAGCGACTCACGAGACGCGGGAGGCCATTCGACCAACGGGCGCACGATCAAGAAAGGGACCTGATGGAAAGTGGCAGGTCGAGATTGTTGGATATCACAAACTGAACCCCCCCGTTACTTTCTCAGACGCCACCTTCATTGTAAGCACAGATGCAAGCCTGCGATCGTTTCGGGAAATTTGTCACGTTTCCAACCGATTTTTCCTGCAAATGCTCGCACGTGAGTTTCCCATTCGTGGCGCTATTTCGAAAGGGACGGCTTTTTGGGACATTGAACGGGGCCTATTTCTCGGCGAGGCGCTGACATCCGCGTACGAATTCGGCGAGCAGATGGATGTCGTCGGTATGTGCGTTCATCCTATGGCTCAAATCGCTGTTGAGGCGGAAATAACCGACGAGGTCTCGCTACCCGTAGAAGTTGCGTTTCATGGGGGGCGACGAGTCCGACTTGGCGTTCCGCTTCAGGGCAAGGCAATCACATTCTCACAGAATTTTGGAGACCCGGGAAATATTTGGCGAAGGCTGTATGCACGCTCCCATGCCTCGGGCAATGTATCCTTAATTGCAAAGTATCAGAATAGTGAATCTATCGTCAAGGCCATGCTTCCTGAGGGCACGTATTTGCCCATTGAGAAGGTCACCAAATGAAGTTCATCGACATCTCCCCTCGCATCAGTCCGCGCATCGGCGTGTGGCCCGGCGACGTGCCCTACGCGAGCCACAAGAGCTCCCGCCTCGCCGACGGCGGCGGCATCGACCTCGGCTCCCTGCACACCACGTACCACGTCGGCGCGCACACCGATGCGCCCCAACACTACCGACTCGGCGGGCGCGACGCCGCCTCACTGCCCTTGGATGCCTACCACGGTCCCTGCCAGGTCGTCGAGGTCCGAGCCACGCGCGGCGAACGGTTCGGGCTCGAGGACCTCAGGGAGCAGCCGACGGCGCCGCGTGTTCTGTTCAAGACGGGAACCTTCCCAGACCCCGAACATTGGAACGATGACTTTGCTGCCCCCGAACCAGAGCTCATCGACCGCTTGGGCTCGCGCGGCATCGTCCTCGTCGGCTTCGACACCCCCAGCACCGACTTGTTCCATTCCAAGGGACTCGAAGCGCACCAGAGGCTGTTCAAGCACGGCATGATGAACCTGGAGGGCCTCGTCCTCTCGCACGTCAAGCCCGGGCACTACACGCTCATGGCGCTCCCGCTCCCCCTCGAGGACGCCGACGCAAGTCCTGTCCGGGCCATTCTGCTGGAGCCTTGACCTTGCAACTCCTTCCCGAAGAGGCGCGGGAAACGGACGCCGCGGCCGGCACCCCTGCCAGCCTATGGGTTCTCCTCGCCGCCAACGGGGTGCCCCTCATTGGGGTCCTGTTCTTTGGATGGGACCTCGGCCTGGTCCTCCTGCTCTACTGGGCGGAATCGGCGGTCCTGCTCTTCTTCTCCCTCGTCAAGCTCGCCATCACCTCCGGCCGCGCCGCGTTGGCGCTGATTCCCTTCTTCCTCGTCCACGCCGGGCTGTTCATGGGCGGCCACCTGCTCTTCCTGCTGGCCCTCTTCGTCGAGGAGCCCTCAGGCGGATGGTCCGCCCTGCTGCGCGACATCGTCCTCGTCCTGCCCGTCTTCGTCGTCAGCCACGGCTACTCCTTCTTCGCGAACTTCCGCCGCCGCGGCGAGTCGTTCAAGGGACACGGCGACGTGATGGCCGCGTTCTACAAACGCATCGTCGTCATGCATCTCACCATCATCTTCGGCGCCTTCCTGACCTTCGGGCTCGGCTCGCCCGTGTGGGCCGTTGTCCTTCTGGTCGCCCTCAAGACGGGCATCGATGGAGTCTCGCACCTAAGAGAACGCAAGCGCCACACGTTGACCGCTGCCGTGGTCGACGCCCCCACGCCTTCATGACGGGGCCGGACTTCGCCACGCCATGGATTTGCCCGTCGTCGCCAACCGCGACCTCACCGGCTACCACGCCCTCGTGTGCGGCGCCAGCGCCGGAATCGGCCGCGCCACGGCGTGCGCCTTGGCCGAACACGGCGCAACGCTGACCCTGCTGGCACGCCGCAACTCGGAACTGCAGGCCCTCCGGCCGGTCCTCAAGAACCTCGGTGCCGGCGAAACGCACGTGATTGCGGCCGACCTCGACGACCGCAAAGACTTGCGCGCCAAGGTCTCAGCGCACCTCGAGAAGGCGGGCCCCATCCACATCCTCATCAACAACACCGGCGGCCCGCCGCACGGCCCCCTCCTCGCGGCGCAGGAGGACGACTTCCTCAAGCCCTACGGCCGCCACCTCCTCGCCAGCCACCTCCTCGTGCAACTGCTCGTGCCGGGCATGAAGGAGGCCGGCTACGGCCGCATCCTCAACGTCCTGTCCTCTTCGGTGCGCGAGCCCATCCCCGGCCTCGGCGTCAGCAACACCATCCGCGCCACGATGGCCTCGTGGGCCAAGACCCTGAGCCGCGAACTGCCACCCGGCATCACCATCAACAACATCCTCCCCGGCTACATTGACACCGAACGCCTGGCGGAACTTTCCCTTAGCATGTCGAAGACCAAGAGCATCGCGCCGTCGGCCGTCAAGCAGGGCTGGATCGACGCCACGCCGGAAGGCCGCCTGGGCAAGCCGGAAGAACTGGGCAGGGTCCTTGCGTTCCTCGCAAGCCCATCCGCGTCATTCATCCGCGGCGCGACGATTCCAGTCGACGGCGGACGGCTGTACTCGATCTAGGGCGGACCCCCGGGCAGCCCCACCCGCGCTGAGAACGGGACGACCCAAGACAAACCGTTATTCGGCAACGCCCGCATGGTGCCGGCCACCGTGCGACCCGTCGAGGCCGTGGCCGCCGCCGACCTGAGTGGCCTGGACTTCGTCTGGGGCCTCGAGACCCCTTTGGCCTTCGTGGCCGCGGCCCTGGCCGCCGTGGGGCTGTGGAAGTTCTTCCCGCTCAACCGCAACCGTGCCTTCGCCATCGAGGCGAACCCCGGGCTGGGACTGCTGCGGTCCGCCATCCTGCTGGCCGGCCTCTGGTTCTGGTTCATCCTGGCCACTGCCGCGGATTCCGGGATTGTCGGGTTCTACACGGGCCTCTACGTCGCCTTCGCCTACGCTGTCCTCTTATGGGGCGGGCTGTGGCGCCCGATCCTCGGCGTGTGGGTGACGTCCGATGTCGTCGAACGGGGCAACCTGGCCGCCGCCTTGGTCCTCATCGGGTTCGTCGTCGGCACGGCCTTTGCCTTCGGCGGCGCGCTCAGCGGCGAGGACGTCTCGTGCCAAGGCCCTCGCGCCGCAAGCGAGACCTGCATGGCCATCCGGGAGTTCTCCCCCGGCGAGACTTGGGGCACCGGGGGCTGGCACGTCGTCCTGGTTTTCTTCCTCCTGGCCTACTTCGAGTTGCGCATGAACCTCACCATGGTCGACCGCATCGGCGGTGGTCTCTCGGCGCAGGCTCGCGTCGAACGAGACTGGTCCGCCGGCCTCCTGCTGGCGGCGGTCGCGGTCTCGTCGGGCTTGGTGTCCGGTCGCGCGGCTGCGGGGGACTTCACCGGCTGGGGGGATGCCCTGGGCGACTACTGGCGGCGCTTGTGGCCCTTGCTGGCCATCCCGTTCCTCGCCTGCCTGGTCGGGTTCCTCACCACCGACCGGCCCCAGCGCTTCCTCGTGCGCGGCGCCACCAGTGCCGTGCTGGTGGTGGCCGGGCTCGGCTACTATTTCCTGACCTGAGGAGGCGCACATGCGGTTCCACCCGTTCCGTTCCGACGACGCCGCCTGGCGCGGCGCGATGGACCGGCTGAGGTTCGATTGGGGGAAGTGGGACCTCGACGTCGGCGGCAAGGCGACCGTTGCTCGGGGAGCCCTGGTCCTCGAACGGGCGGAGCACGAAGCCGTGGTTGCGGCCGCAGAGGCGTTGGCGGACCTTGCGACGCGGGCGCGCGAGCGCCTCCGACACGACCCCGTGGCCTTGCGGGGCCTCGGCCTCGATGCTAGGCTCATCGAGATCCTGCCGGACGAACCTGCCGGGGACCTCGTCACCCGCATCGACTTTTTCCGCACCAAGGACGGCTGGCAGGTCTCCGAGTTCAACGACGACTGCCCGGGCGGCTACAACGAAGCGCTCGGATTGCCGGTCGTGCTGGCCGACGTGGTTCCCGACGGATGCGCCGTGGCGGGGGACCTGCCCGACTCCCTGGTGGGGCTGTTCGGGCCAGACGGGGGAAGCGCTCTCCTATACGCGACGGGCTACGCCGAGGACCTGCAGGTGGTCGAGCTTCTGTCACGCCTGCTACAGGCCGAAGGCTGCGAGACCGTCCTTGCCTCTCCCGCCCACGTTCGCATCGAGGGCGGGCGCCCGGTCGTCCTGGGGCGCCCCGTGGACCGGCTGGTGCGGTTCTTCCCCGCCGATTGGCTGCCCGGGCTCCCCAACTGGAGCGAGTGGGCGGGGCTCGGCCGCTGCGGCATCGCGGTCCGAAACCCGCTGGCGGCGGCCGCAACGCAATCCAAGGCCATCCACCGCTGGCTTTGGGAGACGGCGCGCGACGGTGCGGACCAGGCGCTCGTGCGCAGGTTGCTGCCCCGAACGGCCGAGCTTGACGAGGCCACGGCCGCCGAGGCCTTGGCCCGGCCGTACGACGTCGTCCTCAAGCCGGCCTTCGGCCGCATGGGGGAGGGCGTCGTGCTCGGTCGCGAGTGCCCGCCCGACACCTGGCGCAAACGCGTGGCCTCCGCACTGCGGTCGCGCCGGGCCAGGCCTTATGTGGTGCAGGACCGCTTCGACAGCGTCCCGGTGGAGACCGAGCCTGGACGCACGGCCACGGCGTGCGTCGGCGCCTATGTGGTGGCAGGCCGTTTTGCCGGGTACTACAGCCGCCTGTCCGCCTCTCCCGTCGTCGCCTATGACGCCTCCAACGTACTCACCGTGGTTGAGGGCCTTTGAGGCCCTTGCGCGCTTCGGCTTCTCGCGGAGCCATCCCCCCGGAGCCCCTGGGCCAATCGGCGGCAGCCCCCAAGCGCCGGGCAGCATGGCCTACCGCCTCGACGCCTCTTCGGACCCTGCGGCGCACGACTGCAATGGCGACCAGGACTGGCGCCGCTTCACGAACGCCCGGGCCCTCCACAAGGCGTGGTCCGCCCCGCCTGCATCACCCTGGTCCGGCTACGCCAAGCCAACGCTGTTCGCCGCCGTCGAGGTGGGCACCAACGTGGCGCCGGCAGGATGGCCCGCCCTCGACCGGCACAAGGCCGCCTCGGCGCGCGTGAAACTGCCAGAAGGGGCTGCGGTCGTTCTCGACCTGCCCGGGGCGTGGTCGGTCGCGATGGCCAGCTGGCTCGCCCGTGTCGCCGGCCTGCAGCCGGTGGTGCTCGCCAACAACTGGCCGCACCCGCGCGGCGTCGTGCCGATGCAAGGGATGCTGGCTGCCTTGCTGCATTACGCTCCGTGGGTGGTGCAAGACGCCGAGGTGCGCGCAGCCAGCGCCTTGCCGGTCTTCGTGCTGGACCGCGACCGCCTCGGCCAACGCAATCCCGCGCCAGGTGATTTCGATAACCGGTACTTCCTGCAGGAGACCGACCTGCCTTCGCCGGCGGCCCTGCGGCGCGCGGGGGTACGCAACGTCATCTACGTCCGACCGGAATGGGCGCCGCCCGTGTCCCCGACGGATGCGGTGGCCGGAAGGACCTGGGTCGAGGTCGAGCCGGGGCCCGTCGAACGCGACGACCTCAACGGTTGGCTCGTCGAGGTCCGCAAGGTCCTCGGCCTGCAGGTCGCCACGGCCGACGCCAACGAATGGCGAATCAAGGACCTGGCCGAGTACGCGCCCGCTTTGCGCAAGACCGTCTTCACGACCGTCAAGGACCCGGCCTTCGCGGGGTTCCGCCGCGCGGCGGCCGGCGGTTTCGGCCGCATCGTGCCGGAGCCGTCCAGTGGCGGCGGCACCGCCTTCGGCTAGGGCCCGCCCGCGCTATACCTGCACTTCGACGACGCCGTCGCGCACACGCACGGGGAAGATCGGGAGATTGCCGGCCCACTCCTGCCCAGGAAATGGCCGACCGGAGGAGAGGTCGAACGTCGCTGCATGGAGCGGGCAGGTCAGCAGGCCGCCCGGCGCCAGGGTTCCATCTGACAGGGCAGTGAACTTGTGCGGGCACGTCGCGGCGCAGGCATGCAAGGCCTCACCAATGCGCACCAGCAGGACGGTTTCGTCCCCCACGGCGAAGGCGGTCAACCCTTCGGCTACGTCTTCGTAGGCGCCCACCGCATGCCACGACCCCGACACGCGCCGGCCACGGCCCGGGGCCTTTAAACCGGGCTTCTTCCGGCGACCCTTCGAGCAGTGGACGGAAACAATCAAATAGCAATTTCGACGGAATCGGAGTTGGTCTCCTCCATGCGGATTCCCCTGCCCAAAAGCAAGCTTGTCACGTTGGCCATCGTGGCCCTCGTCGGCTCGGGCATGGCTGCGGCGGCCCTTGCGTCGCCGACCCTGTGGAGCGATTCGGCCGAGGGGGCCATCGGAGACCGCCTGGCATCCATTCCCGCCACGTTCGCCGCACACGATGACGATGGACCGGAGGACGAGGACGATCGGGGATGGGATGATGATGACGACGAGCGTTACGAAGACGACGATTGACGCCTCGGCGGGCAAGTCGTTGGCGTTCCGCTGCTGCGACACCACTTGGACGCTCCACGCAGACGGGCCTGATTCCGACGCGGCTTTGGCGGCCGGCCAGCATGAAGCCCTCCGCCTAGAACGAATCCTCAACGCCTTCGACCCCGCAAGCGCCGTCTCGCGCCTGAACCGCGAAGGAACCGTCGAAGACCCCATCGTGGCCGCCGTCGTCCGGCGCGCCTTGGAGGTCTCCGCCCGCACACGAGGCGCCTTCGATTTCCGGCAAGGCCGCCTGGAGCACGCCGTCAAGGCCCACCTGCGCACAGGCGGCCCGGCGGAATTTCCCCCGCCCCTTGCCAACCACGTCGAGGTCATCGGCGACCGCGTGCGCATCGACGCCCCCCTGGACCTCAACGGCATCGCCAAAGGTTGGATGGCCGACCGCGTCCGCGAACGCATGGTAGAGGCCGGAGCCGTCCAAGCCTTCGTTGACGCCGGGGGAGACCTCACCCCGCCGCCCGGCCCCGTCGCCGTGGAATCCCCGGCTGGCGCCTTGCTGGCCGTTCTCCGCACTCCTTGGAGCATCGCGACCAGCGGCAATGTCAAGCGACGCCGCGGGGCCGTCGACCACATCTACGATCCACGCAGCGGCCACGTGGGAGCCCGCCACGAGCAGGTCACCGTGCTGTCCAGCCGCGACACCGCCGAAGCCGACGCTTTGGCCACCACTCTCTGCAGCCTGCCGCGAGAGGACGCCTGGCGGTTGGCGGACCAATGGGGCGGCGTCGAGGCCTTGTTCGTGCATCGCGGCAAGGTCTGGTGGACCCGGGGGTTCCTGAGCCATGCCGAGTGACCACCGCGTCGCAGTCACCATCATCGCGTTCCTTGTCCTGGCCTCCGGCGCCCTGGCCACCATCCTTGCGGCCGACACGCGCCGCGACCTCGGCACCGCCAGCACCATGCTTGATCCGCTCCCCGGCGACGCCGACGGCGATGGGGTCCCCGACGGCCTCGACCTTTGCCCCACGGAACCGGCCCTGCCGGGCGATGCCGATGGCTGCCCCGACCGCGTGGCGACCACGAGGGCGAGCTGAATGGAGTGGGTCTGGTACGTCGACCGCGGGACCGCCCTGGTGTCCTACCCCGTCCTGCTCCTTGCGGCCTTCACCGGTATCGCGGCTGCCGTTCCCGCCTTCGGACCGTTGCATCGCGCTGCCAAGAAACACCATACTGCCGTCTCGGTCCTTTCGGCCCTCGTTCTGTTTCTGCATGCCGGTTTCGGGGTGGCGGACACCCTCATTGTGGCCACGGGGAACGCCCCGGTCCCGGGGTATGGGATTGGCTTCCTGATTGCCGGGGCGGCAGTCGGCGTTGGGGCGTTCATCATCCTCATCGTGGCGACGCTGGCCTTCCTTGACCCTCGCCGGTTCGAGCGGCCGTGGAGCCCCCGCGTCGTGCACGCCTTTGCCTACGCGGGCTTCGCGCTGGCGACAATCCACGCCGCCGCCATCGGCACGGACGTAGATTGGTGGATGGCGCAAGTCGCCGCCGCGGCCTTGGGGCTGTTGGCCGTCCTTGCCCTGGCGCGGCTGGTCCCTTCGCGTCGGGCCCGACCTGGGGAAGGGAAGCAAGCCATCGCCGGAACCGCCGAGGCGGTGCCCCCCACGGCCAGCCCTGAACCCGTCCGGGACCCAAGCCCCTAAAATGAGGAAGGAACTGGGCGCAGCATGGCCCAGGCCGCCTCCCATTCGACCCTGCACTTCACTGCGATGGCGAACAAGCTCGTCAACTACGCCGCGACGCCCAACGGCATCGCCGTCATCGAGCTCGCCTCCGACGCCGCCGGAGAACCACTCAAGGCCGGCGCCCAGGGCCCCAACACGTACACGCACGAAATGATGTGCGACATCGACCAGGCCGTCCTCAAGGCGCGCTTCGATGACAACATCCACGTCATCATCCTCACCGGCCACGGCGAGAAGTTCTTCTCCGCCGGCGCCAGCATCCAGATGCTCAACCGGGTCACGCCCGGCTACAAGTACATGTTTTGTCTGCACGCCAACGAGACGCTCAGCCGCCTCGAGCAGACCCCGAAACTGGTCATCGCGGCGCTCAACGGCCACGCCGTCGGCGGCGGCCTCGAAATCGCGATGGCGGCGGACCTGCGCATTGCCCGCAAGGACGCCGGCAAGACGGGCCTCCCCGAAGTGAACCTCGGTGTCCTCGCCGGCACCGGCGGCACGCAGCGCCTCGCCCGCATCGTCGGCAAGTCGAAGGCCATCGAGCTCATGGTCACCGGCAACAACCTCAGCTTCGAGGACGCCAAGGACGCCGGCATCGTGAACCAGATTCTCGACGGCAACGCCGAGGCGTTCCGCGCCCACGTCCTCGACTGGGCCGCGCAGTTCTGCCCGCCCAACAAGGCCGCCCTCGCCACCGGCATGATCAAGCGCGCCGTGCAAAGCGGCACCGAGGTCCCGCTGGAGTACGGCCTGGCCATGGAGCGCGAGATGCAGGCGAAGCTCTTCGCCAGCAAGGACGCCAAGGAAGGCATCGCGGCCTACGTCGAGAAGCGCGTCGCGACCTTCAAGGGCAACTGATTGCGCCCTCTCGGGTTCCTGGGCCTAAGCCTTGGCTTTGGCGTGGCGGTGCTTGCCGTTGGTTGGCTTGTGGGCTTGAATCACGACCCATCTCTTGACGCAACTCAGAATATCTTTCTGGACGCCAAGCTGGCGGCCGGGGCCGGAGTCGGTTGCGCCATTTTGTGGGTTTGGGGAAAAGCGGCCTGGAGCCGCCGGGGGGCGTCGGAGCTCAGGACAGAAGCGGCGGCTAGTCATGCTGAAGCGCCAGGGACATCTTCTGCCGAAAAGCGTCAATAGCTGTGTCAGTGGGGCAACAGGTCCACGGGCAGTTCCTTTGCAAGCATTCTCGGAAAAGCGTTGCATTGGGCAAAACGCCTTGCACAGGGCCGACGTGGCGCAATCGTGGGGCCAGAAGTTGGACACGAGGTCTGGCTCTCATCGTCAATGCTGTGGCCTTTTGCCAAGAAGCGCGCCCTCAAACGCAAGACCGTCACGCACGCCGAGGTCGCCGAGGAGCTAGGTATCCCCGTCGAGCAGGTCCCTGCCATCGCTTGGCCCCTGCACGTCTGGTGCTGGGTGCGTGGCATGCCGCCCCTCAACGTCGTCGTGGTCAAGCGCGGCAAGAGCGCCGACCCCGAGGGCGGATTCACGGCCACCGACTACGACGTCATGCACGAGGCCTTGGGGCACACCGTGTACACGCTGGAGCACGCGTGGCACTACCCGTGGGAGAAAGTTCCCGACCCGACGCCGGAACAATTGGCGTGGGCTTTGGCCGCGCACTCCGGCCACCGCGACGATTTGTGGGAGTTCCGTTTCCTCGACCTCGAGTTTGAACTCCGGTTGCGCGACGAGGCCCGCGGACGAAAACGCCCCGCGCCGGGAAACCACGCGACCTGGAAGGCCGTCGAGGACGCGCACCGCGCCGTCGTCGCCCGACTCAAAGCGGCCGGCATCGCGGAGCGGGACCTGCGGCCGCCCGGCAAGGGCCCCTATCCTCCGCCGCGACCGGTGAAGGGCAACTGGGCAGACTAACGCGGTTTCGCGGGGGCGTCCGGTTTGGCTTTGGGCACGACGACGCCGCCTGGCTTGCGGCGGCCGCCGAACACTTTGGCGCGTTCCTTGATTTTCCCCTTCTCGGTGCCTTGCCAATCCGGTGCCATGGCGCGAGTGACGCGCAACGTCGTCTTGACCTTGTCGGGCGTCCGAAACCCTTTGACCGCCCCGCGCGATGGGTCTGGACATGGGGCTATTGGACGAGTACGGCGACGACCTGGCGACCATGGTAGTGTACGGCGTCGGTATCGCCCTCTACACGCTGGCCGTGGTAATCCTCTACCTCCCCATGGGCACACGCATGATGTTCGCCCGCCGCTTTGGCGACCGCAGGGTTGCCACGCCGGCGCGCCGCTTCGCCTACGTCGTGACGTTCCCCGTCATCTCCTTCCTTTTCTTCCTCGTCATCGCCATCTCCATGCTGTTCATGGCTCGCTTCTCCACTGAAGACCTCACTCCCCAGGAGGTCATCACACTGGCCATGGCTGTGGTGCTGGCCATCCGGGTCTGCGCCTACTTCAGCGAGACGGCCGCCGTCGATCTCGCCAAGACCATGCCCTTGAGCATGCTGGCCGTCGTCCTCGTCACCAATGGCGTCGCCGACCTACGCGAGTCCCTGGAGAATCTCAAGGCGCTCGACGACGATCTGCCACTTCTTGGCCTATTTTTCCTCGTCATCGTGGCCGTGGAGTTCGTCTTGCGCATCGCCTACGAGGTCCTTGGCCGGCCTGGCAAGGGACGCGACCCGCGCGACCCGTCCCCCGGGCTCCAGACGAAGCCGCTGGATTGACGTTCAGCAGCTCAAGCGGAACGAGTAGTGTCCGCTAAACGGCGAGCCCAGGATGGTGTCGCTGCTGCGGCTGGCGGTCAACGTCCAGGTGCCGTCGGCGCCCTGGATGGCCTGTGCGTCCAGGTTCGCGCCGCCGTCGAACTGCTGGGTGAAGACGGTGCGGCCGTCGCCGTCGGTGACGCGCACGTCGACTTGGCCAGCGTCCACTTGGCCACTGGAGACCAGGGTGCCGTCGTCGTTGCAGGAGGTCCGGTCGGTGTCGGTGCCGTTGCCGGTGCCGTCGTACGAGACCGTGGCGGAGCCGCCGGAGTCGCCGATGCAACCGGGCAAGGCAAGCAGGAGCATGGGGAGGAGGGTCAGGGTGCGCAAGGCGACCATACCTCGGCATGACTATTGGTCTAGTTAGCTTCTAAGCTGCCCCATCGGCGCAGTCAAGTGGTTAAGTAATGCCCCGCGGGTCTCCTGGTCGTGGCCAAAAGGACCGCGCCGGCAAAGGCGAGCAAACCGAAGGCCCGCAGGCCTTCGCCGCCTCGGCCCGAACCGTTGGTGGAGTTCACCGAGATTCCGCCGCCCCGCCGGTTTGAGGCGACCCCCGCGCCGAAGGGTCCGGCCGCCATCGAGACCCGGGGCCTGACCAAGCGTTACGGCGAACGGGCCGCCGTCGACAACCTGAGCATCACGGTGCCACGCGGCAAGGTCGTGGGTTTCGTCGGCCCCAATGGCGCCGGCAAGACGACGACCATCCGGATGCTCCTCGGCCTCATCCGTCCCACCGGTGGCGAGGCCCACGTCCTGGGTACGTCCATTGCCCACCCGACGCAGTACCTTCCGCGCGTCGGGGCCCTCATCGAATCCCCGGCGTTCTACGCTAACCTGTCGGGCGCGGCGAACCTGCATGTCTTCTGCCGCCTCGGCGGATTCGATCCGGCGCGCATCCCGCCCCTCTTGGCCCAAGTCGGCCTCGCCGACCGCGGCGACGAGCCCTACAAGCGCTATTCCCTCGGCATGAAGCAACGCTTGGGAATCGCGGCAGCGCTCCTTCCCGACCCGGAGCTGCTGGTCCTCGATGAACCGACCAACGGGCTTGACCCGGCGGGCATCCATGAGATTCGCGACTTCCTGCGCGGCCTTGGCGACCAGGGCAAGACGGTCTTCGTGTCCAGCCACTTGCTGGCTGAGATCGAGAAGATGTGCGACCACGTCGTCATGCTGCGCAAGGGCAAGCTGGTGTTCCAAGGCACCGTGGAGGAATTGGTGGCGCGCGGCGCTGGCCTCACGTTGGCCGCCGACAACCCGCAACACCATGAACGCCTGGCCGTCTTGTGCCGCAAGGCCGGCTACCAGGTCGACCTCCTCGACGGCAAGGTCCTCGTGCGCGGGGCCACGGCGGACCGCGCCGCCGCCATCAACCGCGCCGCCATGAAGGCCGGCATCACGCTGCGCGAAATCCACAACGGCTCCAACGACCTTGAACAGACGTTCCTTGCCATGACGGGGGATGGTGAACTGTGATCCGTGCCTTCCGCGCCGAGTGGGTAAAGCTGCTTCGCCTCGGCCAGATTCTCGGCTCATGGGGCACCATGGTGGGATTCGGCCTCCTGCTTACGATTCTGCTCATCGCCAATGCCGGGACGCCCGCGCCTGCGCCACCCGAGTGCACAGCCGAGGTGCCCGACGAGGCCGCCTGCGCCCGGGCGATCGCCGAGGCAAACCAACAGTCGCAGCAGAACGGCCCGACCATCGCCGTCGACCTCATTGAAGACACGGACGGCGGAATCTTCGCGTTCCAGGCGACCGGCCAGTTACTGGGAATCATCGCCCTCGTTATCGCGGCGGCCAACGTGGCGACGGAATACACCAGCGGTACCCTCAAGGCCCTCCTGGTGCGCGAACCCCGCCGCACGGTCCTCCTCGTCGGCAAGGTCGGCGCCCTGTGGTCCTTCATCCTCGTCGGCATCACCTTGACGCTGGCCGTGACGGTTCTCACTTCGTTCCTCGTCGCGGCCGGCCGCGGCATCGACACCACCGCCTGGTGGACCGGTGACGGCTGGTCCGCGCTGGGCCAGGCCTACGTGAACGTGGTCGCGGGCGCCTTCGTGTGGTCCCTCATGGGCACAATGCTGGCGATCCTGTTCCGCTCCGGGTTCCCCGCCATCGGCATCGGCATCGCCTACCCCCTGGTTGTGGAGGGCCTGCTCGGCCTCGTCATGGAAGACGTCGTCAAGTGGATGCCTGGCTCAGTGCTGGCCACGGTCGCGGCCGGGGACACCCAACAGGCCTTCGGGGGTAGCAGCGGCCTGTCCTACGAAACGGCGCTCCTGTTGGCGCTGGCCTACGCAGCCGTCTTCGCCGCCGTGTCCATGGGGCTCCTCCACCGCCGCGACGTGTCTTGACCAGGCCCGACCGCCCCCAGGGACCGCACCCCTCATATCGGGGCACTCCTAACTGTTGGACATGGCACAGACGGCCGCCCTGCCAACCACCTTCGACGACTGGATCCACCAGTTCGGCGACTGGCAGAAGAAGGTCGGCTTCGACACGGCGTGGCTCGGCGACTACCGCTTCGAGGCGAAGTACGATTACGAGAACGTGCTGCCCAACATCGAGTTCGGCGACTACAAGGGCCGCCCCAAGTGGGAACGCCCGCTGCAGATCCCCCACCAGAACATCCGCGACGCCCTCTTGCACCTCATCACGGTCCAGGGCGACACCGAGTTCGCCTCCGTCGAGCAGCAGCGCCACCTCCTCTCGTCGGCCCCGACGGAGTACGACCGCAAATCCGCCCTGCGCATCATGGCTGAAGAGCAGCGTCACGGCTGGCAGATGTGCCACCTCCTGATGGAGCACTTCGGCTCCGCCGGCGCCCGCGAGGCGCAGAAACTCCTGCAGCGCAACGCCAACGAGGGCAACCGCATCCTCGGCTCCTTCAACGAGCCCACCAAGAACTGGCTCGACTTCTTCGTCTTCACGCAGTTCGTCGACCGCGACGGCAAGTACCAGCTCAAGATGCTCAGCCACTCGGCCTTCAAGCCGCTGGCCGCCTCGATGGGACCCATGCTCAAGGAGGAGTCCTTCCACCTTGGCACCGGCGCCAATGGCCTGCGCCGCATCGTCAAGCAGGGCGTCGTTCCGCTGCCGGTCCTGCAGCGCGCCTTCAACCGCTGGGTGCCGACCGCCTTCGACCTCTTCGGCAAGGACGGCTCGACGTCGTCCGAGTGGGGCTTCGTCTGGGGCCTCAAGGGCCGCTACGACGAGGACGACCCCGCCGTCAACGCGACGGAGCCGGACAAGCGCATGCTCAACGCCTACAACCGCGAACTGTACCGCCAGGAGATCATTCGCGAGGTTGACATCCTGAACAAGAGCGTGCCGGATGGCCAGCCCAAGCTGTTCATCCCCGCCGCCTCGTTCCACCGCTCCATCGGCGACGACGTCGGCGCCGAGGTCACCCCGGACGGCACGGCCTGGAAGGGCAAGGGTTCGTACGCATCGTACCTCGAGACTGTGCTCCCGACGAAGGAAGACGACGAAGTCTTGGCAGAGTGCTTCAAGCGCGAATGGATTGCCGCGAAGGCTGCGTGACGCCGACGCCCCAGCCACAGATGACGCAGATGGCACGGATCGCTGTCGGCTCATCTATGGTCTCTGCGTTATCTGCGGCTCCGTCGGGGGCGCAAACATGAAGCAAAGTCTCTTCCAGTTCAGCGAGCCCGCCCTGAAGGCGTTCTTCGAGCAGGTCCCCGCTTTGTACCGGAAGGCACAGGAGACCGTGCACGAGCCCTACCAGAAACTCCTCTACACGGTGGAGCACGCGTTCGGCCCCGAGGACCTCGACGCCATCGACCAGGCCTTCGGGTTCGCGACGCCGCAATGGGCGGAGGGGTCGCGCCGCGAAGCCATCCAGCTCCTGGACAGCATGCGATACCCGGAGACCACCAAGATGGCGAACCTGCGCGCCGTGCCCGGGCTCGACCTCGCGCAAATCAGCCACTACTTGCATTTCTTCCACCACGCCTACCCGCTCTACACGCGGGAGGCGTGCAAGGGCCTTGACCGGTTGGGGGCTCCCATTCCGTACACCAAAGTGCGGGCGCCGGATGTCTATGGTCTCTACATCGCGGCCATCGAGGAGTTGAAGGAGCGCGTGCCGTTCTGGGACGTCCCGGAGACGAACGTGTACCTCACGCGCATCTTGCAAGGCGCACTCCACGCTTACGGCGCCGAGGCCAAAGCTGCCGTGCCCCTCGCCGCCTGATTCCCGCTTGCTGCCAGCGCCTCCTCCGCCTCGCGTTGCCAGACCACCGCGAGCGCCGCATCCTCCGCGTCATGAATCCCCAGGGTCGATGAGACCAACTCCGGCGGCAGCAAGGCCAGATCGCGCAGCCCCGTGATGCCCAGAGCCGCCAGGCGGCCCGCCCATATTGGCTCCACCGAAGGCAGCAGCATCAGCTCGCCGGCCCAATGGCACCAGGCCAGTCGATGCGCGGGCGGGCCTCCGCGCGCCGCAAGGCCGTGGGCGTCAAGCACCAGCACGGCCCCGTGCTCCTCGAATCCGCGGCGGGCCAAGACGCTTGCATGCCTGGCGTCCATGCCGGCCGGTCGGTCATACTCAAGTCGGTGCCGATTCCGGTGATGGCGGACGGCTGACAGCACGGCTAGGCAGACAAGGACCGCGATGACGGCCAGCGGAATCCAATCCCACCAACCGCCGCGGGGAACCGCCTGGGCCGGACCGGACAGGGCCACGGCCCAGAACACGTTGACGCCGACGGCCGAGACCGACAGCGCGGCCAGCAGGCGACGCGGGCGCAGGCCGGCCAGGACGCCCACTCCTCCCGACACGGTGGGTCCCGTGCCCCAGCCGGGCAGCCAGAGGAACCCGGCGAATGCCAGCACGCCCCACCGGTCGAGGGCGCGGCGGTGCCCATGCAGGGCGCGCTCCAGGGACCGCAGGTAGGCGTCGACGGCGGGCCAGCGGCGCAGGCGGTCCACCATGAACCAGATGGCGGGCACCGAAATCAGCAGCGTTGCCACATCGTCGAGGCTCGCCATGAGGGCGGCCCACGCCACGGGGACGGGGTGGTCCGTGTGGTAGACGGCAAACAGGGCGGGCTCGCGGCCGGCGATGTAGGTCAGCGCAAGGAGGCGCAGCAGGTCATTGGCCAGGACGGGGTCGACCCAGCGCAGCGCCACCTGGAGCGCAATGTACGCGACGGCGATGGCCAGGCCGCCGGCGAAGGCGAGCTTGTAGACGCGCGGCACGGCGCCGCGGTGCTTGCGTAGGTAAGCCCGGACCACCGCTTGGCCGGGTAGATC
>JBAZXE010000020.1:0-8887 GCA_041659985.1 Thermoplasmatota archaeon
CGCTGCCGAGCTCGGCACTGGCGTCGCGCAGGGCGCCGACCAACTGGTCCTCGCAGGACTCCTTCCCTGAGGTGGAGACATCATCGCACCACGGATGGCTGGTCTTGCCGTTTAGGGCATCGATGAGCGTGGATTCCTTGTTGTCGTGGCGACCGTGGTCGCCGGCGTGCGGGTCGCTGGAGGCGGTCGGGTCGAGGACAATGGTCGGCATCGTCGTGCCCAGCTCGTCGGCGAAGACGCGTTCTTGTAGAGCGAGGCGGGCGGCGTCCCACACGGCGTGTCCGGCGTCGTCATACTTGCCGTCCTTGTCCACGTCGCGCCAAGCGTAATCCGCGGCGGCCCACGCCTCAAGGGCGTCGGCCAGTGGCTGGAGCGCGGCATCTCCAGATTCGCGTGCGGCCTTGACCAGGAGCGGTGCGGAGTGGCGGGCGAAGGGATCGTGCGTTGCGGCCGCCTCAAGGATGTCGGCGACGTCTTGCCACACTACGGGCTGGTCCTGGGCCAGGCGTTGCGTGACGAAGCGGTCGAGAAGCTGCACGCGATGCACGGAACCCCAGTTCTGCAGGCCGTCGCCAGTGCGCCATCCCTTGGCAGGGGCGTTGTTCCACTGCGCGACGTAGCCCGTCGAGGGATTGATGATGCTGGTCTGCAGGCCAAGGCCGACGGCCTCGCCGCGCCAGCCGTGCGCGGAGCCGCCCAGGGCGGGGAAGCGGGGGTCCAACGTGGGGTCGCGCAGGGGCACGTCGCCGGTGTGGATGTACGCGATGCCTTCCGGCCCGGCGTAGAGGTAGTTGAACGTGAACGGGAACGTCGCCAGTTGGCCCATGAAGCCCTCGAGGTTGGTCTGCCGGGCGAGGCCGAGCCACATCCAGGCGCCGTCGAGTTCCTTGCCGCGCGTCGTGACCTTCTGCGCCCAGGCAAGGCCTGCGGCGGGGTCCCACGACACGACCGGCATGCCGCGCACGCGGCAGATTTCCTGGACAGCGACTTGCGGCGCGTCCGGGAACCCAGCGCTGGGCAGGACGCGGTGCACCTCGAAGCGGCACTCCATCGGCTCGGAGACCCCATCCCACAAGTAGCGGTGATCGTCGGCCGGGTCAAGTTCGACGACGACGGTGTCGACTTGGTCGTCGGCACCCGAGGTCACCGACCAAGCGAACGTCGGCGTGCGGCCGATGACGATGCCGGGAGCGGACGTGACTCCGATGCCGACGGCGTCGTAGCCGGCGCCGTGCAGGCCAATCTGGTAGGGCACGGGCGGCTTGTAGTAGCCCATCTGCGGGCCGCCGAACATCATGGGCTGGCCGGTCGCCGTGTGCTCGGCGCCGATGAGGAGGGCGTTGGAGCCCCACTTGAATCCCTCCAGCAGGCCGTAGGACTTGTGGCCGTCGAGCCCGTAGCGCGCGGGAAGCGGAAGGTCGGCAGGGATGCCGAAGGGAACGGCGTTCGTGCTGGCCAGGGCTTGGTCAATCTGCGCCGCCGGCACATCGGCCAGCAGGGGCACGGATTCGCAGCCTTGCACCTGTTTGTCGGCGCTCGGGATGCTGGTGTAGGCGTCGTCGACGGTGGCCCACGACAGGTCGGCGAAGGCCGCATGGGCCGCCTCGCGGCTTCCCAGCGTCGAAGCTAGCGCAGCCAACTTCTGCGCATGGGCCAGCTCTTCGCCGCCGCCGACGCCGAAGTAGCCGATGAGGTAGTTGACGGACGCGATGGAGTCGTACGGCGTCCACGGTTCTGGCACGCGGCCGAGCGCCGCGAACTCGCCGGGCAAGGCATTCTTGGAAACGGCCTCGGCCATGAAGCGGTTGACGCCATCGGAGTAGGCTTGCAGCGCGTCCTGGATAGCGGGTTCGGCTCGGTCGAACTGGGCGCGGATCTCGTCCGCCGTGTAGAGGTCGCGGCGAACGGCCATGTCGCTGGCGAGCTGGCTGGAGCCGGCGATGATGGCGGAGTCGCCGTATCCGTTGTGGCGCAGGAGGTCGAGCTGGAACAGGCGATCGCGGGCCTGCACGTAGCCATTGGCGTAGAACAGCGTGTACGTGTCGTCGGCGTAGATGTGCGACACCCCGAAGGCGTCGGTCTTGATGGTCGCCTGCGTCGGGGCATCGAGCCGCACGGGCAGCGAGACGGGGGCAGCCGGCGTGGCGCTCCCTGCTTCGTTGTTGTTGGAACCGACGCCGACGACGGCCGAGTTGGGCGCGCAGGGGTCGTTCGGCGTGGCAAGACCCGACGCAGACAGGGCCATGAAGAGGGGGGCCACGGCAGCCGGTTCCGCTGTTTCCGAATCCTTGTCCGTGTCGAGGCAACCGGAAACGAGAGACCCCAGGAGGAGGACAGCAAACGCTGTCCGCACGCAGCCGGACACGCAAAGTCAGCCCGGCATCGACCTATCAACCTTGTTGGTGAGGCTGGTTCTGGCTACTTGGATCCGGATGGCGCGGACGTCGCCGGTCCTGAAAGGTGGGCATGGCGGGCGCGGGCGGCGTCGAACTCGTCGTGGATCTCGCCCACCAGTTCCTCCAGCAGGTCCTCCACCGTACAGATGCCGACATTCGTTCCATTGGCCTCCTGGATGACGGCCAGCAGCTTGTGCTCCTTCTGCATGCGCACCAGGAGGCGGTCGGCCGGCAGGTCGGCACGGGCGACCAGCACCCCGCGCAACGTGGCCGTCACCGGGGTGCGGTCGAGTTGCAAGTCGGTGAAACGGAGGAGGTCGCGCACATGCACGCACCCGAGGACATGGTCGAAGTCGCCGTCGACGATGAGGATGCGGGTGCGCCCCTCCTTGGCGGCCATTTCGGCCGCCGCCGAGAGCATGGATTCCTTGGGAAGCCAGTGCACGCGGTCGCGCGGCGTCATGATCTTGTGGACGTCGGTGTCGGTGAAGTCGAACAGTTCCTGGATGACCCGGGCCTCGAACTTGTCGACGTCCCCGGACTCGACGCCGAGGCTGACGAGCATGTTGATCTCGTCTGAGGTGATGTACGGCGCCTTGCCCTTGGCGTTGACGCCGAAGAGTCGGGCAAGACCCTTGGCGATGGCGGCGGACAACGTGATGACCGGCCTGAGGACGGTCTCGACGATTTGCAATGGGCGCGCCGTCAACTTGGCCCAGCGCAGCGGGTTCTGCACGGCCAGGGTCTTCGGCGTCAATTCGCAGAAGACTAGGACCACGACGGTCACGATTACGGCGGCAATGACGGTGGCCCAACTGGAGAAAATCTGCTCCGAGATGAATGTGGCTAGGGCGGCCGCGGCGATGTTGACGACGGTGCTGCCAACGAGGACGGTGGAGAGGAGGCGTTCTGGGTCGTCGAGCATGCGGTCGACGCGGGCGGCCCGAGCCGACCCTTCCGCGGCCTTGCGCCGGACGTCCAGGCGGTTGACGCCGATGAAAGAGGTCTCGCTCACGGAGAAGAACGCTGCCGCCATGAAAAGGCCGACGAGGGCCACCAGCTCGGCGATGACTGGGGGGGAAAGCACGACAAGGCTTGCCACGACAGCCCAGGCTTAAGCACTAGGCTTCGCCTATCGTTCGTCGGGGACGTGCACGGTGGCCTTCTCGAGGACGGTCTTCAGCACGACCATGGTGTTGGTGCGCTGGATGTGCGCCAGGGACAGGGTGGTCTTGACGAGGTCGTCGAGGTCTTCGCGGTCGCGCAGGCGCACCAGCACGAGGCCGTCCCACTCCCCGGTCACGTCGTACACGCCGAAGATGCGCGGGTCGCTGGAGATTTTTTCGTGCACAGTGCGCACGTAGCCCTTGTCGATGCGCAGGCCGATGACCGCTGTCAGGGTCCACCCGACGGCTTCGGGGTCGACGAGGGCGGTGTAGCCGCGGATGACCCGGTCCGCCTCGAGGGAACGGATGCGCCGGTTCACGGTGGCGAGACTGAATCCCGTACGTTCGGCCAGCTCACGATGACTGGCGCGGCCGTCGGCCAGGAGCTCCTGCAGGATGGCGCGGTCCTGCGCGTCGAGGTCCTTGGGATCCGGTTTGGCTGGGGAGGGTTTCGCGACAGGCGTCCCACTGGACATGGGCTTCGGGACGAAAATGGAACGTTTGAGCCTGTTGTTGAGCCGGGGTGACCATTGCTTCTCATGCAAGGGGTCATTTCCTGTCCAAGTGAATCCTTATCTTCCACACCGATTGGGAGGGTCCAATCCCTGGCAGGCCCCGCGCGCTGGGAGGCGCCGAGGCGACCGGGAGGGATGGAAACCACATGGTCGTGTTCGCTGAATACATCTGGATGGACGGCACCCAGCCGACGCAGAAGCTCCGCTCGAAGACCAAGGTCATCGAAGTGGACGAGGTCAAGACGCTCGCCGAGATTCCGCGCTGGGGCTTCGACGGCTCCAGCACGAACCAGGCCACCGGCGACAAGTCGGACTGCGCCCTGCACCCGGCGTCGTACTACAACGACCCCATCCGCGGCTGGCCCCACATCCTCGTCATGTGCGAGGTCTTCCTCGCCGACGGCAAGACGCCCCACCCGACCAACACCCGCGCTGGACTGCGCGAGGTCGCCAAGAAGACGGCCAAGGAGGAGCCCTGGTTCGGCATCGAGCAGGAGTACACGCTCTTCAAGGGCAGCCGCCCGCTGGGCTTCCCCGAATCCGGTGGCTTCCCGGCCGCCCAAGGCCCCTACTACTGTGGCGTCGGTGCTGACGAAGTGCACGGCCGCGAACTCGTCGAGGCCCACATGGAGGCCTGCGCCGCCGCTGGCTTGCGCATCTCCGGAATCAACGCCGAAGTCATGCCCGGCCAGTGGGAATTCCAGATTGGCCCCCTCGGGCCCCTGGAGTGCGCCGACCAGATTTGGCTCGGCCGCTGGCTGCTCTACCGCCTCGGTGAGGAGTTCGGCATCAACGCGACGCTCTACCCGAAGCCGATGCGCGGCGACTGGAACGGCGCCGGCGCGCACACCAACTTCTCGACGAAGGCCATGCGCAACAAGGGCGGCATGAAGGTCATCGAAGCGGCGTGCAAGGCCATCGGCGCGCGCCACTACGACCACATCGCCGAGTACGGCGCCAACAACACGGAGCGCCTCACCGGCCGCCACGAGACGTGCAGCATCGACCAGTTCCGCTACGGCATCTCTGACCGCGGCGCGTCGATCCGCATCCCCCTGCAGACCGCGCAGGAGGACAAGGGCTACCTCGAGGACCGCCGCCCGGCCGCCAACATGGACCCGTACCGCGTCTGCCGCGTCCTCTTGGAGACCGTCTGCCTCGGTGCCAAGCCCGTGCTCGGCGCCCCGGCCAAGAACGGCTCCGCCGGCAAGGCCGCCACGGTCCTCGCCGCCGCCATGGAAGCCACGGTCCACGCCCACTAGGCGCACGCGGCCCCCTCCTTTTCCCTTCCTTCCTGTCCTTCGTATTTTTTTTGCTGGGTTTCGCACAACGCTTATCCAGCATCCGCCTGTGAAACGATGGTGTCCATGGGCCCGAAGACCCTGCTTGCTGTCCTCCTGTTGACCGCCTCCGTTTTGGCCGGCTGCTCGGGGGGCGGTTCCGACGACCCCGTCCCGGATGAGGCCGCCGAGGGGGCCCCCGAAATCGTGGTCACCGAGACCACCGGCGGCATCCGCGGCGTCGTGGTCGACAGCGCCATCCGCCCCATCAAGGGCGCGACCGTCGAAGTCCTCAGCGCCAACAAGACGTTCACCACCGATGAGACCGGGCTCTTTGCCTTCTCGGGGCTCGAGGCGGGGACTTACTTCGTCAAGGCCAGTCACCCCTTGTACGACGTGCAGCAGCAGAACGTCGCCGTGGCGGCCGGAGTTGCCGACCCGGCACCGGTCAAGTTCCTCCTCACCCGCGTCATCCTTGCCAACCCGTACATGACGACCGAGAAGTTCGACGGGTACATCGTGTGCAGCCAGGACTTCTCAGGCTCGCTGTTCTCCGAGGAGTGCGGCGAGGGCGTCGGCGTCCCCTGCGACGCCGCGGGTCAGCCAGTGCCTCCCCCCGGGTGCACGCGCGTCGGCGGCCAAGGCAACAACCAGGTCCAGTACGACTTCTTCCCCGGCGCGGACAACGTCAAGTCCCTCATCGTCGAGCTGGTCTGGGAGCCCACCATCGGCGCCGCCACCACCGGGGCCCTATGGACCATCGTGATGACCGAGTTCGCCTGCGATCCCACCTGTGGCGGCGAGAACGTCATGAACAACGGCCCCGACCAGTTCGGCAACTGCGCGACGGGCCCGTCCTACATTCGCGAGGATGAGCACGTGCAGGGCCTGAACCTCACGACGGCCATGAAAATCTCCACCTTCACATGGGCTTGCGGCAAGGGGGGCGCCGTTCCGCCACTGCCGGTGGTCGGCGAAGTCGGCTACGACATCGAGCTGAACCAGAAGTTCCAGGAGTTCGTGACCATCTCCTACTACCTGCCGCTGCCCGAAGCCTGGAGTTTCGTCAACGGTGACGTGAGCCCCTTCTGAGCCCCACGCGCGCACTCGTGGCCCTGGTGGCTTTGCTGCTGGCTGGTTGTGCTAGCGGCGCCCCCGCCGACGACGGCGCGACCCCGGAAGCCGGCGATGTGGCCGATGTCGAGGCCACGGCGACGACGGGCGGCGTCCACGGCTTCGTCGTCGACGAGAAGATCACGCCCATCAAGGGCGCAGATGTCACGGTCATGCCGGGAGACCGCACGGCGAAGACCAACGAGGCGGGCGCGTTCGTCATCAACGGCCTGCCGCCAGGCACCTACTTCGTCAAGGCCAGTCACCCACTGTTCGATTCGTCGCAACAGTCCGTCGACGTCGTCGCCGGAGTCGCCGACCCGGAGGACCTGAAGTTCCAGCTCAACCGCGTCATCTTCGCCAGTCCGTACGCGCAGATTCAGAAGTTCGACGGCTTCCTCGTCTGCTCCGTCGGGTTCTCCGAGTACGCCTCCGAGGAGTGCGGGCAAGGGGTCGGTGTGCCCTGCGAGGCCCCGGTCCTCGGATGCCAACGCGTCGGCGGTCAGGGCAACAACTACGCGCAGTGGGACTTCTACGTCGACGGCCCGTTCATCCAGACCCTAGTCGTTGAGATGACATGGGAGCCCACCAGTTCGACCCTCTCCGAGTTCCAGCTCAACGTCGGCAACGACTGGACCTGCGACCCGACCTGCAACGGCAACCCGCTCAACGTGACTGGAGGCGCATCCCCGCTCTACGCCACGGTGGACTTCCCGCGCGAGCTCACCACGAAGGACGGCGCACCCATCGACTTGGACGCCAACACACGGTTCTCCACCTTCATCTGGCCAAACTGGGGCTGCGCCAACTTCGGCGTGCCGTCCTCGCCCGAATGCGCGAGCCAACTCAATGTCGCGGTGAACCAGCCCTTCACGCAGTTCGCGACGGCGTTCTACTACCTGCCCGCCCCGGCTGGCTGGTCGTTCCTCGCCGGCGATGAAGTCCCGACCTGAAGCCGCCCCGCCGACGACCCCCAAACAAGGATTACGGGAAGACCCGGGAAACTATGTTGCGCATTCTCCGGGGTCCCCGCAATCCTCCCTGCTTCGTCGGCGTTCGGGGGCGGCAATAGGGGTGCTCTAGACTGCGGCGAACTCGAGGCCGCGCTTTGCCAAGGCGATGCGAAGCTTGCCGACAGCGGTCGGCCCCATGCCATGCAGCGCGCGGATCTCCCGTTCGCTGTACTTGGAAAGCTGCGACAGGCTGGTGATGCGGGCCTGCCCGAGCGCCTTGTCGGCCGGGGCGCCAAGGCCGGTGGGCAATGCGTCGATGTCGATGGTCATTCGTCGTCCTCCTCGTCGAGGGAAATCTTGGCGGCGCGGCGGGCCGCCTTGGCGTCCGACTCGTCCTTGGTCTTGTGGGCACCGAGGAAGAAGAGCGGGCCGATTTTGCGGTACCACTTGTACGCCGCACCCTCCTTGCGGGTGCGGCTGCCGAAGTAGAGGTGGCGGCGGGTCACTTCGCCCAGCCATTCGTCGGGGACGATGAGGAACCGGTTGGGGTCCTTGTTGAGGTCAACGATGACGCGTCGCACCGCGACCATCGCCTCCGGCTCGCCCAAGCCGCGCTGCTCCAGCTCAGGCAGGTGTTGCTTCTCCAGGAGCGCCTCCTCGATGACCTCGAGCAGGCGGTAGAAGAGCTGGCCGCGCTTCTGCGTCTTCACGGGCCGGAAGTGGCGCAGCAGCAGCTTGTCGTCGGCGACGATGCGCTGCATGGGGCCGGCGTGCGAGAAGAACAGGGTCTTGCTGACCTCGGCGGGGTCGGCGTCGCCACTGCGGCGGTGCGCGGTGAGGTAGCGCTCCACGAGCACCATCGGGTCAGGCGAGAGCGCCAGCGCCTCGGCCACCTGGTTGTCGATGCGGGCGCCGCCAAGCCCGGCGCGCAGCGTCCGTTTGGCCGCGTCGGCGGCCGATTCGGCTGCCGGCGCCTCGCGTGGCGGAGCGGGGGCGGCCTGCGCCGTCCCTTCCGGGTTCTCCGCGACGGGCGCCTCTTCGGGCAGGCCCTTGCCGGCCTCCACGACAAGCTCGCCGGGGATCTCGATCTCGCGCAGGCGCTTGAGCCAGCCGTGGCGCTCGGCGGCCTCCATGGCCTCGCCGGGGCCGCGGCGGCCGACTTGCAGGAACCCGGGTGGAAGCTTGAGCAGGCGTTCGTCGACATCCTCGCGACGGCGCGTGCGCACAAGGTCGGCCACTTCGAGATAGGCCTTGTCAGTGAGGTTGCGGTTGGCGATGGCGACCAGGCGCGTCTTGTCCAGCAGGCCTTCCTGCCAGAGGATTTCATACTGCGCGGGAAGGAAGACGAGGTTGCGCGTGGAGACGGCCGCAGTGCCGCCCTCCCAGGTCTTCGCGGCCTGTGTGTGGCTCTGGTCGGTGCGTTGGCAAAACAGGTTGAACGCCAGGCCCTGCGCGAAGGGGTTC
>JBAZXE010000020.1:8897-31265 GCA_041659985.1 Thermoplasmatota archaeon
CACGAGGCGGACCGGCAGGCTTGCCAACTCGAACTTGACCAGGTTGGATTCCTCCTGGTCGACGGCGGAGGTCTCGGCGCGGATGGTCGCCAGGCAGCGCGCAATGACGTCGCCCACGGCCCCCTTGAGGAGCCGGTCGGCCTCCTCGAGCGCTTCGATGGCACGGTCGATGTGGCGCTGGAACAGCTTGTGCTGTGCAGGGTTGAGGCGAGGCACCGCGGATTCCCGTACGGGTTGTGCTACAAATATCCGGAGGCTCGCCGCCGTCAACCCGGCAAGTCGGGCCCGCGGCATCCGGCAAGGCTGAAACCTGGCGGCGGTCTCGCTCCGACTATGCGAACCATCGCCGCCCTGGCGGCCCTCCTCCTTCTGGCCGGATGCCTTGACTCCGAGACCCCCGACCCCTTGTCGGCAGGGACCTCGTCCTCGACGACGGCCCTCCCGCTTGTCCTGGAGACCCCGGTCGCCCTGCCCGAGGTCGACCTGGGGAGCGCGGCCGGCGAACCCAACATCGCCGTCGGCGCGGACGGGGCCATCTACGTGTCCGACCCGTCCATCGGCATCTGGCGCAGCGACGACGGCGGCGCATCGTACCGCAAAATGGCGGCGAAAAGCATCACTGGGGGCGGCGACGGCGACATCGTCATCGACGCGCGGGGCTGCATCCACTGGCTCGGCCTGTTCGGCACCGACGCCAAGGGCGAGGCAGCGCCCATCCCCTACCAGGTCTCTTGCGACCAGGGCGCCACGTTCAGCGACGCCGTCGACCTCTCCAACGGCACCGGCTCCGACCGCGAATGGATCGGCCAATCGCAAACTGGGGTCCTGTACGCGTCTTGGCGCGGCTCCGACGCGGAGGGTAACGGCGTCATCAGCACCACTACCAGCTTCGATGGTGGAGCCAACTGGACTCCGTTGGCCGTGATGTCGCCCGATGCCGTCGGCGGCCCCATCGTGGCTGGCCGCGTGCCCGGGCAGGTCTTCGAGGCCATGACGACGTTCCCCACCGGCACCCTCCCGACGGAGGGCGGTTCCGGCATCGACCTGGCGCGCTCCCTCGACCACGGGATGACCTGGGAAGTCCTGCCGGTCTTCGTGCCGCCGCAGAGCGCGCAGTTCGGCCTCATCGGGTTCCCCACCAGCATCTTCCCCGTCGTCGCCATGGACGACGCGCAGACCCTCTACGTCGTGTTCTCTGCCGACCAGGAGGCCGTCGCAGGCACGACGCCGAAGGCCGCCGCTCGGTTTGGTGTGTACCTCACCTCGTCCAACGACTTGGGGCAAAGCTGGAGCGACCCGGTCCTCCTGTCCAACCCGGACCATGTCGCTCTCATGCCGTGGATCGACGCCGGTGCCGCGGGACGCGTCGTGGTCACCTGGTACGAGAACACGCTGGGCCTTCCCGCCGACGTCCTGCCTGACCTGTGGAACGTCAAGCTGTGGGAATCCATCACGGCCGACGAGGCGTCCCCGGAGGGCGTCACGGTGCAGCTCAACGCCCTGCCCAACCACATCGGCGCCGTCTGCACCAGCGGCACCGGTTGCCTGGCCGGAGACCGCAGCCTGCTCGACTTCTTCGAGGTCGCCATCCAACCCAACGGCCATCCCGTCGCCACGTGGGGCTACTCCATCGCCGGCACGGGCGTCGGCGTCTCGGCGCAAGGTGCCAACGTCTTCGCCGGCGGCATCGCCAGCGGCACGCCGCTGCGGTAGGCTCAAGCCCGACCCCGCGCCTGCTTCGGCGTGGACGCCTCCGTCTTCCGCCCGGGCCTGTTCGCAGGGAAAACCGTCGTCGTCACTGGAGGCGCCACCGGCATCGGCTTCGCCATCGCCGAGGCCTTCAAGCGCCTCGAAGCCGACGTCCACCTCGTGAGCCGCGATGAAGGCCGTCTTGCCGACGCCACACGCCGCCTCAAGGGGCTGGGCATGGGTCGCGCCGAGTTCCACGCCGCCGATGTCCGCGACGGGGCCGCCATCGAGGCCATCGCGCAGAAACTTGGACCGGTGGACGTCCTCGTCAATGCAGCCGCGGGCAACTTCCCCTCGCCGTTTTCGGCCTTGAGCGAGAACGCCTTCAACACGGTCCTCGACATCGTGCTCAAGGGCACGGCGAACACCAGCCGCAGCTTCGGCGGCCGGATGCAGCGCGGCCGCGGCGGCTCCATCCTCAACATCGTGGCCGGCTACGCCTGGACCGGCGCCCCCGGCGTCAGCCACTCGGGTGCTGCAAAGGCGGGCGTGTTGAACCTCACCAAGAGCCTCGCCGTGGAGTGGGCGCCGAAGGTGCGCGTCAACGCCGTGAGCCCCGGCCCCATTGACGGCACGGAAGGTATGAAACGCCTCGGCGACGACCTCGGCCTGCGCCCAGCCGTCGAGAAGAGCGTGCCGATGGGCCGCATGGGTCAACCCGACGAAGTGGCGCAGGCTTGCCTCTTCCTCGCCAGCTCGGCGGCGAGTTACGTCACCGGCAACTGCCTCGTGGTCGACGGCGGTCAGGATTCCAAGGGGCCCTTCGGCGATATCCTGTTGGGTTGAATCGGCTATCGTACGGTGACCGGGAAGTCGAGATCGAACCGTTTGAGGGCGGCTCCGTCCGGAGAATAGGCGACGAAGCGGATGGACCAGACGTAGTCACCCGGCCGTGCGTCGGTGTATCCGTTCCCGTTTGACCAAACCTTGCCGTCCCAGACGAATTCCCGCGTGATTTCTTCGCCTGGCGCGTAGTCGCTCAGAGCGTAGGCGAGGCAGGTCGCGGTGGGTTCCCGCATCAGCAGAGTTTCGCGGTCGCTGCGGAGATCTTCGCTCCACGGTGTCGTGCATCCGGTCTCGACGCGGTACGTGCGGTTGCCCTCGTTGTCGGCCGATGCCTGAACCGTCAACTTGTGGCCCGCGCCGTCAAGCGACCCCGTCACGCGCAGTCCTGGGTAGGACGCCGTTTCCGGCACCTCAAGGGCGACGTGCTGGGCCGGGAATGGCCCTGCGCCACTGGGCGTCGTGCAACCGACCACGAAGAGGGTGACGACTGCGAAGGCAAACGCTCGCACGACGCGCACAATGACGACTCCGGAGCGTTCCAGATAGGCGTTGCGGCCGCGGGGCCGTGGGCCTTAGTCCTGGGCGGGGCTTGCGGCCAAACGGAACGCATCGCGGAACGCGTCGTCAGGTTGGGCCCCGGAAAACCCGTAGCGCCCGGCGAAGACGAAGAACGGCACGCCCGACACTCCCATTTGCCGAGCCTGGTCAAGGTCGGCCTGGGCTTCGGCGGCAAACCCGCCGTCGGCCAGCAGGGCGGCTGCTTCAGTCTCAGGAATGCCCGCCTCGGCGGCGAGGCGCACCAGCGTGGCGCGGTCTCCTAGGTCTGCCGCTTCCTCGAAATGAGCCTTCATCAGCCGTTCTTGGAGGGCATCCTGCAAGCCGAGTGTCGCGGCAAACGCGACGAGGCGGTGGCCGTCGAGCGTGTTGCAGGCGATGCTGTCGGCCAGCCGCAGCGCAAGAGACTCCGCTTGGGCCGCGCGCGAGGCGTTGTCAAACAGCCCGTCCACGTTGGCGGCCCCGTATTTCTTGGCAAGCGCCTCCCGCGTTGAACCGGAGGCCGTGCGACGTGGGTCCAGCTGGAAGGCATGATGCACGACGTCGATGGCGACGTTGGCCTCGGCAGCGACGCGGCGCAGCCGGTGCAGGCCGATGTAGCACCAGGGGCACACCAGATCCGACCAGACGTCGATCCGGATGGGTTCAGTCGGCACGACGGTGTTGACGTCGGCACGATGTTTGGGGGTTTGGGCTTGGGAGGCTGGCAGGTTGCTTGGGTCCGCGGTCCTGACCCGCCTGAGCGCCTCGCTGCCGCTCGGCGTCTACGCGGGTCCGCTCGGCCTTCGGCCTCGCTGCATCGAAGCGATATCACTCGCTTCGCTCGTTCCTCACTTCGATGCTCGGTACGGGATTCGAACCCGTGTCGAAGCCTTGAAAGGGCTTCATGATTGGCCGCTACACTAACCGAGCGCGGGGTTCGCCGACAAAGGACTTGCTGAAAGCCCTTGTCATGCCGTGTACAGGGTCGCGGCGCCGCATTGGCGGCAGGATTTTCGCGGCTTGAAGTTGAAATGGCCGCAGGAGCAGGTCGCCCCAACCGGGCAGCTGCCCTTGCTGTCGGCGGCCTCGGTGCGGCGGCGGATGGCGCCGGCGAAGGAGCCGGAAATGAGGACAAATCCCATCACGAGGAGGAGGGTTCCCATGCCCAAACGGGGGCCCAAAGACCACCCATCAGAACCAGGCACCCAGGCACCCAGGACGACGATGCCGGCGACGAGGAAGGCGAGCCCCCAGCCGATGGTGCGCCCATTCACGGCCGCGCCGACGGCCTCGGGCTTGTAAGGGTTCGGCTGGCCGCCCTGGACGGGTCAATCAAGCGGTCCATCCACAAGGGGTTAGAATCCGGTTCAAAGGGGTCGGGCCTCAAAATCGAGGTCTCGGCCCAGGATTACCGGATTTCGCATGGTTCGGACTCATAACCCAAGCCGGCTTGGTCGAAGCTGCGGGACCTTAGCATAGTTCGGCCTAATGCTCCGGGCTCATAACCCGGCTACCAGTGGTTCGAATCCACTAGGTCCCATTGATTGTCCAACAGAGTTGCGGGCAACCGACAGTATTTGAACGTCGGAAATGACCAACCGCGCACGCCCTTTCCTTGGGGTTCGGTTAGCTGGCACCTACATCGCGTCCCCGTTTGCGCGGCGCGTCTCACTGGCGATCAGCTTCGTGACGACTTTGCGGACTATGAGGCCGCGGCCGCCTTTGCCACTGGCTCAGCCGGGGGCACGAGCGGGAGCGTCAACGTGAAGGTCGCGCCTTTTCCTTCGCCTGGGCTGGCGGCCACCAGGTCTCCACCCATCAGGCGGGCGAGGCCTCGGCTGATGTAAAGGCCGAGCCCCGTGCCGGCGACCTTGGCGGTGTCGCCGACCCGGATGAATGGCTGGAAGAGTTTGTCCAGGTCGGCCGGCGAGATCCCGCGACCATCGTCGGTGACCTCGAGGCGGGCGCGGCCGTCCGACGCGTCCACCCGGGCCACGACGTGGCCGCCGGATGGCGTGAACTTCACGGCGTTGCTGAGGAGGTTCAGGACGATCTGGCCGATGCGGTCCTGGTCTCCCGTGAGGGACACCGGCCGGAGGTCGGCCTGGAGGCTGATGCCGCCCTTCTCGGCCATCGCCTGCATCGTGCCGACATCGTCCCGCACGACCGCGGCCAGGTCGAGGGGGGCGGGGTTCAGCTTGATGCGTCCGGCCTCGATGCGGCCGACGTCGAGGACGTCCTGGATGAGTCCCGTGAGGCGGACGAGGTTGCGGTCGAGCATGTCCAGCGAGGCCAGCGTCCCCTCGTCCTTGGCCGCCTTGGCCTTGGTGCGCATCGCGGCGACCTGCAGCCGCAGGGGAGTGACCGGCGTCGCGAGGTCGTGCGCCGCCATGTTGAGGAACTGCGCCTTGAACTTCGTGTTGCGGTGCTCGATCTGCAGGGCCTGGTCCTTGGCGCGGCCCGCCTGCTCGAGCTCGGCGACCTGGTGCTCCTTGCTCACGTCCTCGATGATGCCCGCGACGTAGCCAGGCCGGCCGTCAGGGCTGGCGATCGGCGTGAACGTCGCCTGGATCCAGGCCACCTGGCCGTCCCGGATGATGCGGTAGTCGATCACGGCGTTGCGCGGGGCGCCCTGGCCCCGTGCCGCGCTCGCGGCCTTCATGCGGGCCAGGTCGTCGGGATGGATGGACTGGATCCAGTCGTTCGGGTCGGCCAGGAGGGCCGAGGCCGGCCGGCCGTAGATGGCGGCGTACGCCTCGCTCACGAAGACGGCGCGTCCCGTCTGGGCGTCGACGAGGAAGCAGCAGACCGGGACGCCCTGCATGAAGACGTCGAGCCACTGCTTCTGCTGCGCCAGCTGCTCGTTGCTTGCCTGCAGTTGCGCCAGCGCAGACCTCAGGGCGGCCGTGCGCTCGATGACGACGGCCTCCAGGGCCGCTTCGGGCATGGAGGGCCCCCGTTTCGCGGCGTACAGGATGCGGTTCGCCAGTGTAGCGGGGTCCGCGACGCCCTTGCTGACGAAGTCGCTGGCGCCTGCCGCGACCGCCTCGATGCCGCTCTTCGGGTCCAGGTTCCCCGTGAACGCGATGATGGGGGCCTTGCATCCCGCCTTCAGCAGCGACGTGATGGTGGCGATTCCCTGGCTGTCGCCGACGTTCAGGTCGGCCAGTACGACGTCGAACGGCTGCTTGCCCAGGAGCCGGACCGCCGAGGCCAGGTCCGTCGCCTCGACGATGGAGAACCCGCCCGGGCTGGCGCGCTCCAGCTGCAGGCGCGTCAGGTCCCTGTCGTTCGGGCTGTCCTCCAGGTAGAGGACCTTCAGGCTCGTCAAGCGCCCAACGCCCCCGGAAGGAGGCTGACATCGGCCCAGAAGCGATGGATGTCGGCGGCCAGGTCGCCGTAGCCGAGGGCGTCGGCCGGCTTCGGGATGTAGGCGTTGGCGCCGGCGTCGTAAGAGCGCGCGATGTCCTCCTCGAGGCGGGAGGAGGTGAGCATCACGACGGGCAGATGGTGCAGCGCCGGGTCGGCCCGGATCTCCTTGAGGATGGCGATGCCGTCCTTGCCGGGGATCTTGAGGTCCATGAGGACGAGGTTCGGACCTTGCGCCTGCAGGTTCGGGCCGAAGCCGCGCAGCAGCGCCATCGTCGAGTTCGCGTCCTCGGCGAGTTTGACGTCGACCGCGGGGAACTTGCGACGGAATGCCATCGCCAGGAACTCCCGGTCCGCGGGTGAGTCGTCGACGAAGAGCAGGCGCAGGCGGTGGGGTTCGGTCATGAGGTCACCTGGGGGAACGTGAAGAAGAAGGTGGAGCCGCGGCCGACCTGGCTCTGGACCCACATGCGACCGCCATGGCGCTCCACGATGCGGCGGCAGGTCGACAGGCCGATGCCGGAGCCCGGGTGGCCGGCCGCGGCGGCCAGCCTTTGGAAGGGCACGAACAGGTTCCCGATGTCCGCGGCGTCGATGCCCATGCCGTTGTCGGCGACGGAGAAGACGACCTCGCTGTCGGCCCTGGCCGCTTCAATCGTGACAACGGGCGGGTCCTTGCCGTGGAACTTGAAGGCGTTGGAGAGCAGGTTCTGGAACACCTGGACGACCATGCGTGGGTCGGCGTGGATGTGCGGCATCGGGCCCGCCTGCACTTCGGCGCCCGTCTCGGCGATGGAGGCCTGCAGGTTGGCGATGGCATCCGCGAGGACAGGGGCCGTATCAATGTCCGTCCTGTGCAGCTCTTGCCGCCCCGCCCGCGAATAGGCGAGAAGGTCGAGGATCATCTCGCGCATGCGGGCCGCGCCGGCCAAGGCGCTCTGCATGAAGCGATCCTGTTCTGGTTGCAGCTTGCCACCCAGGTCCTGCGACAGGAGCTGGACGTAGCCCGTGACGGTGCGCAGCGGCTCCTGCAGGTCGTGGCTCACCACGTGCGCGAAGCGCTCCAGGTCCGTGTTGGCGCGGCCCAGTTCGTCCGCCCGGCGCTTCAGCTCGGCCTCGGCCTTCTCGACCTGCCTCTTCTCCACGTCGAGGTCTTCGAGGATGTTGAGGGTCGCGCGCTGCGTGGCCTCCACGCGCGCCTTCTCCTGCTCGAAATCCTCCAGGATGTTGAACGTCGCCCGCTGCACGTCCCGGATGCGCGCCTTCTCGGCGTCGAAGTCCTCGAGGATGTTGAACGTCGCGCGCTGGACGTCCTGGATGCGGGCCTTCTCGGACTCGAAGTCGTCCAGGATGTTGAACGTGGCCTGTTGCTGCTGGTCGCTGCGCTGCTTCTCGGCCTCGAAGTCCTCGAGGAGGTTCAAGGTGGCCTGCTGGACCTCGACGGGGGAGAAGGTCGGGCCCGCTTCAGCACCCATGCTAGGCACCGGCACCGGCCGTCTTGCGCAGGTCCTCGAGTTCCGCCTTGAGCTAGATCATCTTCAGCTCGCGGCCGACGGTGAGGCGGTTGAACCGTTCCAGTTCCGCCAGGCGCGCCAGCTCACGTTTGCGTTGCTCTGCAATTTCGGCCTCCGCTTCCTTCTGCTTGGTGACGTCGCGCGCCGCGGCGAAGACGCCCAGCACCTTGCCGGCGGCGTCCTTGTAGACGGTGGCGTTGTACAGGACCGACGTGACGCCGCCCGAGGTGTGGCGGATGGTCAGCGGGTAGTCGGTGACGAAGCCCTTGTTGAACACTTGCTGGTAGCCTTCCCGGGCCTTCTCGGGTTCGGTGAAGTAGTTGGAGAAGTCAGTGCCGATGAGCTTCTCACGCGGCACGCCCGTGGCCTTCACCGACCCGTCGTTGACGTCCGTAATCTTGCCTTCGGGGCTGATGGTGACCAGCGGGTCGAGCGACGCCTCGATGAGCGAGCGCGCATACTGCGAGGCCTGCTTCTGCGCGGTGACGTCGCGTGCGGCTGCGAAGACGCCCAATACATTCCCGGCCGCGTCCTTGTAGACGGAGGCGTTGTACAGGACATCGAGTAGGCGTCCGGAGGTGTGGCGGATGGTGAGCGGGTAGTCGGTGACGAAGCCCTTGTTGAACACCTGCTGGTAGCCTTCCTGGGCTTTGGCAGGCTCGGTGAAGTACGATGAGCAGTCGGTGCCGATGAGCTTCTCGCGCGGGACGCCGGTGGCCTTGACGGAGCCTTCGTTGACGTCGGTGATCTTGCCTTCGGGGCTGATGGTGACCAGCGGGTCGAGCGAGGCCTCGATGAGGGAACGCGCGTACTGCGAAGCCTGTTTCTGGGCGGTGACGTCGCGCGCGGCGGCGAAAGCGCCGACGACGTTGCCGGCTGCGTCCTTGTAGACGGTGGCGTTGTAGAGGACGTCCGTCAGGCGGCCCGAGTTGTGCCGGATCGTCAACGGGTAGTCGCGCACCAGGCCCCGCGAGAACACTTGGCGGTAGCCTTCCTGGGCCTTGGCGGGTTCTGTGAAGTAGGACGAGAAGTCGGTGCCGATGAGTCGTTCCCGCGGTAGGCCGGTGGCGGCGATGGTGGCCTCGTTGACGTCGGTGATCTTGCCGTCGGCGCTGATGGTGACCAGGGGGTCGAGCGACGCTTCGATGAGGGATCGGGCGTACTGCGACGCCTCCTGCCCGAGGCGGCGGATGGTGCTCTCCCGGAGGTAGATCAGCACCTCGCTGATGAAGCTCAGGTCGAACGACAGGACCTTGGCGAGGCTGGTGAAGGCCTTCTTCGATTCGGCGGAGTCCGGCGACTTCTCGAGGATGCGCTCGCCCAGGCGGTCGATGAGTTGACGGAACGCGCCGTTGAGGGGCGCCACTTCCACATGGGCGGAGTCGTAGAGCAAGGCAAGCTCGAGGCGCTCTCGCACGTAGGCGGGACCGTAGTCCCCCTGGACGGCAGCGACGAGATGCTTCTCCTTGAGCGCCTTGGCGCGCTTGAGCAGCTCGGAATCCTTGGCCAGCTCGGGCGACTTGGAGAAGCTGGACAGGTGCTGGAAGAAGGAGTCCGCCATCTCGGGAGCGCAGGCCTGCACGAGCGGCTTGATCTTGGCGAGGCGGCGCTCGTCGTCGATGCCCAAGCCGAAGAGCTTGCGGCGCCGGTCGATGCCCTCGCGGTCGAGGCCGAGTTCCTTGGCGAGGCCGTCCACATCGAGGTCGCGCGTCAAGGGATCATCGCAGGCCCCGAGGCCCGCTTACCCCAGGATATCCTGGCCCCCGTACATGTACAGGCTTCGTCGAGTCCTTATAGGGCAGCCTGGCGGCGGGCTTGCTCACCGTCCTTGCCCCAACGTGACGCACCATTCGGCTTCGATTCGGCCGTCCTTCTGTGAGAGGCTTGCGGGACATTGTGAGCCGATTGCCCAGCGTCCGGACCGGGACCGCCCCCAGGCTCGACAGAAGAAGGGGGCAGAAAACTAGGTTCCGACCAACCGACTCCCGTCAAATTCGGGGTCTAGTCGGTTGCCTCAACAGGAGAGGGCGGACCGAGGACCACTAGGTCCCATGAGTAGTCCAACAGAGTTGGGGGTAACCGACAGTATTTGAACCTCGAACGAGCGGCGCTGCGTTCGGTGATCCTTCGGAGGTCTCGGTCATTTTGGTCCCTGCCGGTCCTTGCGGAGATGGCCGGCGAATGGGGCGGCCATGAATTCGACGGAATAGCTGACGGCGTGGATGAATGTCCGCATGCCAGCGATGCTGGACATGTCGTGGACTTCTCTACGCACGGCTCGCACGACCTCGATGAGCAGGGGCTGCGTCGGCTCCCGAAGCCTTGCCGTGGCGGCAAGGGCGGCCACACAGATTGCAATCGAGATGCCGCAGAGGACTTGGAATCCTCGCAGCTCCCATGGACCCATCCAAGGCAATGTTGTGCTCCACAGCGGTCCTCGACCCAATTCGTTCCACACGATGCCTGATGCCAGGACGCCGAATCCGGCTGCGGCTGCGCGCAGCACCGACATCATGGAGAGGAATGCGGCCGCGTTGTCGCTGGGTGCCGAACGCAGCATCAGGTTGTTGGTGGAGAGCTCAATCCCACTCAACGCATATCCCGAAAGAAAATGCAACACACCAACAGCGACAAGCAGTGGCCAACCCGAATCCCAGCCCGTCGTGACCCACAACATCATCGTGGCGGTCAACACCGTCAACGAGATCAGCGCCAAGGGGCGGTCGCCATGCCTGTCCGAAATCAGGGCCCAGCCCCGAAGGCCTGCCAGATAGGCGAGTTGGCTGATGGCGGCCATGAACGTGGCCGTCAGCAAGGAAAAGCCCAGGCTGCGCAGCATGTAGACGGCGGCAAACGGCAGAGCAAACGATACGGCAGCGCCGGTTAGACCAAGAGAGACGCCCAAGCGCAGCGTGGACCCGTGCGCCGCGGCGGCCATTCGTGAAAACGCCTCACGGATTGGGGGGCTTGGTGGCGGCGATTCATGCGGAGTTTTGCCAAGCGCGTACACTCCGCCGAGCCCCAGAAGACCCCCGAGGACGAACAAGATTCCGTAGCCTTCGGCAACCTGCCCGCGGGCACCCAGGGCATCGACAAGTCCTCCGGCCATGAGCATGACCACCATTGCGGCCAAGGTGGCCCGCCGCAGTCGTTGGCCAAAGAACGATCCGAGGGCGGCCGGCGGGAGAAGATCGCGCATCCACCAGTTCCAGGCCGCCGTTGCAACGACGGCCATGGAGCTGCTGATGGCAACAATCAGCACGAGGTTGCCTGTGCTAAGGCCAACCGTAACCACAAGAATCCCGATGAGGATCCAGAGGAGGCGGGCCATGCCGGCCATCGCAACAACCACTCGGCGCCGATCCTGGACCCGCAACAGCAGCGCCACCGCAGGCAACTGCACGACCTGTGCAAGGAACGGCATCGCCGCCAGCATGCCCAATTGCAGGTTGGATGCCCCCGTGAATACGGCCAGGCCGGCGAGGAAGGCACCTCCGGTCAAGCTGTCCATCAGGCGCGACAGGACCGCATCCCAATTCAGTGGACGGCGTGGATCGAGGGCCAAAGTCAGCTCCAGCTAGTGGCTCCGATAGCCCTCGATGGTCTCGTCCAGGATGCCTCGAATCGTGGGATTCACTCGGTTTGCCGTGAAGTTGGGCAACGTGATGCGCCCGGCTTCGCCCATGCGTTCGGCGGCCGTGCGGTCGGTGAGGATGACTCGCATGGCCTCGGCCAGGCTCTCCTCTTTCCCGGCCTCGAACAGGAGACCATTGTTGCCGTGCACGACGATCTCTGCCGCCCCGCATCCCTTCGAGATAATGGGTACGCGTCCATAGCGCCAAGCCTCCAATGGCGTCAGGCCGAACCCTTCGATGTCGCTGGTCAACAGGACGGCGTCCGCTCGTGCGTAGGCAGCCGCGAGCAAACCGTCGGGGATCCAATGGGCGAAGCGGACCGCATTGGTGACGCCGAGTTCGGCGACAATCCATTGCAGCTTTTCGCGCCACTCGGCCGACTTGCCTTTGCCCTGATGGCCACCGAGTTTCCCGGAGAATGATCCGTTCCCGACGAGGACCAACCGCGTGTTTGGGTCTTCCTTGTGGATGCGGGCGAAGGCGCGGATGGCTAGGTCCTGGCGTTTCATGGGATCCATGCGCGCCACGAGAAGGAAAACCCGGGTGTCCGGCTTGAGGTTCCACTCCGCTTCCAGGGCCGCGATCTTGGTGGGGCTGGTATCTGGCCAATCGTCCGGGTTGATGTGCGGATACACTTGGCGGACTTTTCCATGGAATCCGGCGTCGACGAACCCTTGCAGGTCGCGTCGTGTGCTGACCATGACCGCATCGAAGTCCTCCATGACGCGCAGCATCCAGTGCCGCGTGTAGGCCGGGATGAGCTGCGGATTGAAGGGAACGTGCCAGCGCATCACGCAAGGCGCCGCCAAGCCAAGCAAGGCGCCGACTTGCAGGAGCTGGAAGTCGTGGATGTAGGCCACGTCGAGTTCGCCAGCGTGTTCTAGCAACGCGTCAGCTGTGCGTGCATTGTATCGCGTGTATTGGCGGAAGTCGTCGCCGCTGAAGCGTTGGCTGGGCAGGCCGTGGATGTCGTTCCACAATTTTTCCTTGCTTCTCCCGTAGGCTTGCAGTTCCTCGCGGGGCATATCGATGTGGCGCAACTGGATGCCGCCGCCGTCGAGGTCGACCTGAGCTGGCGCGCCGGGTTGGAGGCTGTACCAGTAGGCCTGCTTCATCCAGCCCTCATTGCGCAGGTTCTGAAGAGTGGGCAGGACCATGCGGCAGACCCCGCCTGGACTCAGGCGATGGGGTGGCAGATCGGGCCCCAGGGGACCGGCAGTCTCGCCGTCGAAGCGGAGAAGCGGCGTCTGGGTGCTCACGAGGATTGTGTGCTGTCCCATAGTTTCACGCAGCCGCGGGGGGGACAGGGGGTGCGGTTCGCCAGTCGCCTTTGAGCAACCGGCGCACCGCGTCGATCACCGCGGCAGGGCCCGACGCCTCAAGGACCTCATCCGCGCATTCCTTGAGCGAAGGAACCGCATTGGCCACGGCGAGTGCCACGTGGGCGCGGTCGAACAAGGCGATGTCGTTCTCGCCGTCGCCGATGGCCACCACGTGTGCACCGCGAATCCCAAGGGTGCCCAAGGCCCCGTCGAGTCCAATGCCTTTGTCGAGGCCGGGCGGCAGTACGTCCACTCGGTCCACATTGAGGTGGATGGAGCAGTCGCTTGCTTTCTGTCGAATGACGTCCAGGTCATTGATGGAAGCGCTGAACGAGGTCGAGCGGCGCTCGATGGGCACGCCCGCTTCCGCGACGCGTTCCGCCGCCTTCAGGACGATGTCCGCGTTGCTAGGCCGCAGCAGCGCCGACCAAGACCCCCAGACGGCGCCGCCCTCCAATACGAAGGCATCGAAGACCTCGGCCAGGGTGGAAAATCGTTCCAGGTCGGCTTTGGAGCGGCCGGTGACCAGGATGCACCTGAATCCAGCCTTGCGGAGTTCCCCAACGGCAAACAGCGCCTCTGGGTCAGGAATGAAGTCATCGCCGGTCAAGGTGCGGTCGCAGTCGACGGCGAAGGCAATCATGTGGTTGGGTTTGGCCGCGGGTTCGTCTGTCATGGTTTTCCGGTGGGGGCGAGGGGAGTAAGGGGTGCTCAGAACTTGGTCCCGGTCAGCGTCTTCGTGTCGGCCACGCTGGGGACGGCCCGAATCTTTTCCGTGACGAGGTGGCCCAGCTCGTCGAATGAGTTTGCCTCGAGCTTGGCGATGAGGTCGAATTCGCCGAAGAGTGGCATCAGTTCCGTGATCTCGGGGACCTTGAGGAGTTGGTTGTAGACCTCGCGGTCCTTTCCTGGTTCGGTGCTGATGAGGACGAACCCGAGGGCCACTAGGGCACGCTCCTCTTCATGTTGTGGCGCGAGACCCACGCCAGGCTGCCTAGGACTAGGCACGTTGCCGCGATGGCCAGGAGATCGAAGCGGGTGGCGCGAACGCCTGCGACGAGGAGCAGGAGGGCGGCGGTGCCGAAGGACGCCAGGCCGGCAATGAGCCGCCAATGAACGCCTGCCCACATTCTGGTCAAGCCACCGCCGGGGTGCGGGCGGGCTCACCTTCGCGGCGCTCAAAGAAGGGACTCGGGACCCCCTCGCGCATGAGGACCTGGTACAGGTCATTGCGGCGATCCTGCAGTTGGCGCACACTACCGGTTCGTTGGTTGCGCCGCAGCACTTCGAGGTCGAGGTCGGCCATGACGACCGTCTCCACGTTTGGGTTGGCTTCGGCGGCGATGCCGTCGCGGGGGAAGGCAAAGTCGCTCGGCGTCAGGATGGCGCTTTGGGCGTACTGGATGTCCATGTTCTCCACCTCGGGCAGATTGCCAACGGTTCCCGCCGTAACGACATAGACCTGGTTCTCCACAGCGCGGGCCTGCGCGCAGTAGCGCACGCGAAGGTGGCCCTGGCGGTCCTCTGTGCAGTAGGGCACGAAGAGGATTTTCGCGCCGCGCTCGACGGCGACGCGCGCCATTTCGGGGAACTCGACGTCGTAGCACACGAGGATGGCGATCTTGCCTTCGTCGGTGTCCAGGACGCGCAGGCCGTCCCCGGGCTCGATGCCCCACCAGCGCCGCTCGTTGGGCGTGATATGCAGCTTCGCCTGGCCGTCGATGGTGCCGTCGCGACGGAAGAGGTAACTGATGTTGCGCAGCCGACCTTGTTCCTCGACGATGTGGCTTCCGGCGATGATGTTGACATTGTACTTGACTGCCAAGTCGCGGAAGTGCTCGAGGTACTGCGTCGTGTACGTCGACAAGTGCCGGATGGCCTTGCCAGGATCGCGTTCCGGCGTGATGCTCAGGAGTTGCGTCGTCAGCAGCTCGGGGAAAACGGCGAAGTCGGCCTTGTTGTCCGATGCGACGTCGACGAAGTAGGCGGTCTGGCGGCGATGCGGACCGGGTGACTGGACTTGAGGGCCCGGCCTGGAGTGACGCGGTAGTCGATGTTGCTCCACTCCATGAGGACGGCGTGGCCCATGGAGTCCTTGTCACTCGGCAGGTAGTTGTGCAGGACGTGCTGCGGGACGAAGCCGTTGCGAAGCTGGAACCAGAGGACGGGGTCGTCGACCTCGTTGCGCATGACGGCTTCGACGTAGTCGGCTGCGTCCATCTTCGCTGCGTGCCTGTGGTAGCCGGGCATCCGGCCGGCAATGAGCATTCGTTTGAGGCCGAGGCGTTGGCACAATTGCTTGCGTGCCTCGTAGAGACGCGCCCCGATCTTCATGCTGCGATAGTCGGGGTGAACCATGACCTCGATGCCATAGAGGTCCTTGCCGTCCGGGTCGTGGTTGCGGATGGTGCCCTCGCCGCTGATGTCCTTGAAGGAGTGGTTCTCCTCGTAGGCGTCGAAGTCAAGGATGAGGCTGCTGGCGCTGGCGACGACCTTGCCGTCGACCTCGACGACCATCTGGCCTTCCTGGAAGATGGCGAGGTGGCTGGCTAGCTGTGCCTTCGACCAGGGCTTCATTCCGGGAAAACAAGCTTGCTGCATCTCGATGATTCGGTCGAAGTCGATTTCTGCCATCTGGCGGACCGTGATTGGTTTCTCGAAGCTTGCAAGGTCGAGGCCTGGCGGCGCGGTTCCCGCGTTTGCATCCGTCATCTGGGACGCCAGCCCGGGAACCGTCATATTCGTAGCAGGTGGATATGTTCAGCAATCCCCACGATTGACGACGTGTGCGACGACCATCGACGGTTGAGTTGCGCGTTACTAGGATTATTCCGAGTGGTTTGCCGTGTGCTTGGTTAGTGTTGCGCTGCGGGCCGTCATCGTCGACCAGATGCCGAGTGGCCCCGGGAATCAAAGGAGGTCTCGCAATTCCGCGTGGGGGCTTGGCAACTGGCGGTACGCGCGATGACGATTGGGGAAAGGGGTTGAGGTGGCAAGAAGGAGCGCTACGACTTCTTCTGCCGCTCGCCCCTCTGAACGGCCGAGTCTTCCGCATTTGGTGGCAACCGACAAGATTTGAAGGGTCGAAATGGCCCCTTAGGCATTCGCCAGGCAAGCAGAAACTGCCCCCTGGTCTCCGGCAATCAAGTCGTAATCGCGGTCTGATTAGCCGAAACTCCCTGCAAGCCAGGTGGGGTGCTTCATGCGGCCCCCTTGGCCGAGGCCCCGTTGGTCGAGGCGGCCGTCGCGTCCACGGTCTTGGCCAGCGGCCAGGCCAAATGGAAGGTCGAGCCTTTGCCGGGTCCTTCCGATTCGGCCCAGATGCGGCCGCCGTGCTGTTCGGTGATTCCCTTGGAAATGTAGAGGCCGAGACCGGTGCCTTTGGCGACGGCCAGTTCCTCGTGCAGGCGCACGAAGGGCTGGAACAGTCGTGACAACTGATCCGTCGTCATGCCCAACCCACTGTCTGCAATCGTCAAATGAGCTTCCGGACCTCCGTCCACGAGGTCGACCTGGATGCGGCCGCCCTTGGGGGTGTACTTGACGGCGTTGCTGACGAGGTTCATCAGTACCTGCACGAGTTTGCTCGGATCGGCATCGATGACGATGCGAGGCGCAAGCGCCACCTCCATCTGCAGGCCCGCGGCGCGGGCCGTTTCTTGGAACGATGCGACGGCCTCCTGCACGAGCGGGGCCAGGTCCACAGCCTCCCGGCGCAGTTTGAGCTTTCCCGCCTGCAGGCGCGCCGCGTCGAGCATGTCGTCCACGAGCACCTGGAAGCGTGTCACGTTGCGTTCCATCAGATCGAGGCCCGCCTTTTGCTCCGGGTTCGACTTCCCCGTAATCCTGAATGTGGCCAACTGGAGCTTGAGCGGCGTGAGCGGCGTCTTGAGGTCGTGCGCGGCGCTGTTGAGGAACTCCATGCGCATCTTGTTGAGTTCCTCGAGGCGCTTGACGTCGCGAGTTTTGTTGTCGAGCTCCTGGCGGGCTTCGTCGGCCCGCCGCTGTGCCGTGATGTCCTCGATGATGCCTTCGTAGTAGGCAATCTTGCCGTCGGCACCGCGTACGGCTTGGCGGTGGCTGCGCACCCAGAACTTCGTTCCGTCCGGGCGCCGCAGCTCCGTGACGCGATCTGACTGGCCGTGCGGAGGATCGGCCTCGGCAAGCCTCTTCTCGAGCTCCTCGGGCCGGGCGTAGAAGTCCCCGGCGTTGCTCTTCAGCAATGCGTCCGCATCCGGAACGCCGTACATCTTGACTGCGGCGGGGTTCACCGAAAGGAATCGGCCTTCGCGTGACACCCTGACGATGGCAAGCGGAGACTCTTCCACAAAGCGGCGGTTGGTCTCCTCGCTAACCCGAAGCGCTTCCTCCGCCGCCTTCTGCTCCGTGATGTCCATGATGTTGCCGTGCACGCGGACGACCTTTCCGTCCTTCAGCTCGGGGATGCCGATGACCCGGACGTCGCGTAGGCGTCCCTTGGCCGTCGTGAGTGCCACCTCCAGGTCGTACGGCTTGCCATGCTCCACGGCGGCACGGAAGGCCGCGTTTACGCGTGCCTCGTCCCCGCCCTCGTAGAATTGGATGTCGCGGGCAGCATTGCCTGGGTCGTACGACCCCGGCACTTCGTGGATCCGGAACACTTCCTGGCTCCAGGAGACCTTTCGCGTTGCTAGGTTGTACTCCCAGGAACCCATCTGGCTGAGTTTCTCGGCGTCATTGAGCATGGTGGTAATGGCGGATTCTTTGGCGCGCAAGCGCAGGGCCCGGATGCCGAAGGCCAAGTCGCTACCCATCTCCTCAAGCAAGGCGACCTCGTCGGCTTCGAAGTCATTCGGCTCCGGCGCGTACATCGTCAGGACGCCGCGCTCGTCGTCAAGGGCGAGGAACAAGGAAATGGACGAGCCGAATCCGCGCGCCAAGGCCGGCTCGCGCCACGGAGCGAAGGCTGGATCTTGCAAGATGTCCCGCATGGCCACGGTGCGCCCTTCGCGGATGCTCTTGCCAGAGACCTGGCCGTGCGGCACGTTGTCCCAGGTCACCTTGATGTCCTTGAGGTAGCCGGCCTCGTGCCCGGCCCACGCGACCGGTTCGACGGGATGGCCGGGCGTCTCGCGGGCTAGGCCGACCCAAGCCATCCGGTAGCCGCCCTTCACGACCGCGATGTCGCAGATCGCCTTCAGCAGCCCCTTCTCGCTGTCGGCGCGGATGAGCTCGTTGTTGACGGCTGAGATGAGGGTCAGGGCCCGTTCGCGGCGCCGCAGGGCGATGGTCTGCGCCCGGGCTTCGGTGACATCCTGCCCAACGGCGATGAACCCCTCGAGGGCGCCGGTTGGGCCGAGCAGCGGGCTCGTGCCAAGGTTCACCAGGACCGACGAGCCGTCCTTGCAGTGCATCTGGTAGTCCCCGGTGGGGGATTCTTCCTGCAGGTCCACACGCGGGCTCAGCACCAGCGTGTCGCCCCAAAGGTCGCCCACGGGCCGGCCGACGGCCTCCGTGCGCGACCAGCCGAAGAGCCGTTGTGCGCCGGGGCTCCAGTAGGTGATGCATCCTTCGAGGTCTGTGCCGAAGACTGCCTGGCTGACGCTTTCAAGCAGGTGTGCCTGGAACGTGACGCGTTCCGTGGCGGCCTTCATGTCACTGATGTCCTGCGATACGCCGATGACGCCCACGAGGTGCCTACCGTCGTCGAGGAGCGGGCTGTCGTTCACGAGGGCGGTGAAGGAGGAGCCGTCCTTGCGGCTCACGAGGAACTCACCGCTCCAGGATTTGCCGGTCGCAAGACTCGCCATAATCTCCTCGGCCTGGGCCCGACTGGTCTGCGAGGGGGTCACCTCGACGATTGATCGGCCCAAGACTTCCGCGGCCTCCCATCCGTACAGTGCCACGGCGCCGGCGCCCCAGTACGTGATGCGCCCCGAGGCGTCGGTGGCGACGACGGCCTGCCGGACGCTTGCCAGGAGACGTGCCTTGAAGCGCAGGCGATCCTCGACGGTCTTGCGTTCCGTGGTATTGTCGAAGATTGCGACGAACTCGTCGGGCCCGGCCGCGTACGCCGTGATGCTGAACCAACGGGCCAGGCCGGGGACATGGACCTCAGTCCTTTCGGGAGGGCCCCCGTGGGCGACGCGGCCGTACAGGTCAAGGAGCTCGGCATCGGTCTCCCGGAAACCCGGGATGAGGTGGCTGACGCGCTTGCCGATTACGTCGTGCAACCCCGTCAACGCGCCGAATTGGGCATTGACCTGCAGGTACTCGAAGTCCACGGCCTTGCCGTCCTCGAAATAGACGCGACAGTGGGCGAGGCCTTCCGCCATGTTCTCGAAGATGCCCCGGTAGTCGGCCTGCGCGGACGTCTGCCCCGACTCCGCAGCCACGGCGCGGCGCACCTCCCGGGAGCGCAAGGCCGGGCCCAGTCCGGCGACGGCGACAATGCCCACGAAGACGATGAGGACGTTGAGCGTTTCGACCGGCTCATGCACGACCAGAGTCCCGTGCACGATGATGTAGAGCAGCGTGGCCCCCGCGGCCGCCGTCGCGATGACCCGCCGGCCCAGGGCGTATCCGATGACGATGTGGATGAGGTTGGCGAACACGAACACCTCGTGGCCCGGGCCTTCGTCGTTCCGCAGCATCGTGGCCCAAACCGCCGCGAAGACCGCGGCCACCAGGACTGTGGTGCTGGTTTGTCGGCTCCCTCGCATGGCAAGGACATAGACCGCGGCCATGCCCAAGCTGGCGGTGGCCGTGATGGCAAAATCAAAGGGACTGAATCCAAGGAGGAAGGGGAATACCACCGTCGCACAGAGGCCGAGGGCAAACAGGACCAAGCCGACAGCCGCCAGCAGGCGCAACTCGAAGTAGGCGCTCTCGGAGACGCCACCGCGCGGTGGCCGAAGCCAGGTGCCGGGTCTGGCGGCGCTTGGTTCGGCAGCGCCGTGGCCCGGACCCGTCGCGGCCGACGGGTGGGGGGCCGGCAAGGGGCGAGCTTGGACCTCAGGTGGCTGGGCCATCCCCGCCACCGCCAAGGTGCATCACGCCTTGCCTCCGGCGGGCCGGATGTCCAGCCCAACGAGAACGCGTTCCTTCTTGGAGAGGTCGCCGATGATGGTGCGCAGGGGCGGCGGCACGCGCCGCACGAGAGTCGGCAAGGCGACGATTTGGTCGCCCGCCGCAAGTTCGGGGTGCTTGAGCAGGTCGATGACCTCGATGGTATAGTGCCCCGCAAGCTGCTCGTCGCAAACCTGCCGAAGGTTGGCAATGGCCAACGTCGACCGCTCGGTCATGCCTGCCACATACAGCCGAAGCTCCCACGCCACCGCCGCGCCCGGCTCACCGGCAGTTTTCGGCTTGGCCGGCATCTCAGCCGCCTCGCGCCTTGCGCATCACGGACAGCCGCGCAGCCTGCGCAGCCTGCTCCAGTTGCGCAGCGGCCAAGTCGCGCGCCAAGTGCGCCTGCTCCGCTTCATTCTGGGCGCGCACACCATGCAAGCCCTGGCGCAATAGCTCGCCCTGGCGCACGGTCTGCGCCTTGAGGTCCGCAACGCGCCCCGCCAGGACTGCACGCTGAGCGACATCGCGCGCTTCCTGCACGAAGCGGGCCGAGCCCGTGAGGACACCGGCCTCGCCGATGTAGGGCGGCCGAATCACGACACCCTTGGCGGTCAGACGGAATTCGTGGACCTGGTTGGAGTGCGCAATGCCACGCGCCTTGAGGATGTGGATGAGGCGGTTGCGTTCGCCGTCGCTCTCGGCGTCCCGTAAGAGGATCCACGCGTCGGCAGCCGACGAGATGCCCGTATCCGTGTGTTCCATTTCGTTGCGGCCGTGCGACAGGTTCGTGAGCATGGTCGTGGCCCCCGATGCGCGGATGGAGTCGGAGAGTTGCACGAGCATGTTCTTGGCCTGCCAGGGGTCGCCCTGCGAGATGAAGCCGGAGATGGGGTCGATGGCCACGGCCTGCGGCTGGAACTCCTCCATCTTGCGGTGCATGTCGGCGAGGTGGCCCTCGAGGCCCTGCGAGTTGGTGCGCACCGAGTGGAAGCGAAGCAGGCCTTTGCGGACCCAACGATCGAGGTCAATGCCGATGGAGCGCATGTCGCGCACCAACGTCTGCGGCGACTCCTCGAAGGAGAAGAACAGGGCGCGCTCGCCCCTACGGCAGGCCGCATCAAGGAAGTGTGCAGCCAGCGTCGTCTTCCCGGTTCCAGCGGTGCCTGACACGAGGACGACGCTGCCCCGGTAGAATCCCTTGGCGCCCAGCAGCCGGTCGAGGCTGGGGACACCCGATGGAATGCGCCCCAAGGGAGCGGCTTGATTGAGGAGAAGCTGGGTAATCGAAGTCACCGTGAAGCCGCGTTCGTCGATGATGAACGGGACTTCGTCGCTGACGTGGGCGCTGCCGCGATACTTGAGAATGTGCAAACGGCGCGTCGCGACGTCCTGCCGCACCTTCTGGTCGAGGACGATGACGCAGTCGGAGACGTATTCCTCGATGCCCTCGCGGGTCAGGGTCTTCTCACCCTGTTCCGCCGTGATGACGGCCGTGAGGCCGCGGTCCTTGAGCCAACCGAACAGTCGACGCAACTCGGAGCGGACCGCGAGCTGGTCCGGGAGGCCAGAAAACAGGGATTCGACGGTGTCGAGGACGATGCGCTTGGCGCCGATTGAGTCCACGGCGTAGCCGATGCGGATGAACAGGCCCTCCAGATCGAAAGAGCCGGCCTGCTCCACCTCGGCCCGGTTGACGATGACGTGGTCGATGATGATCTTGCCATCCTTCTGCAGAGCCTTGAGGTCGAAGCCGAGGGAGGCGACGTTTGCCGCGAGGTCGCGCTTGGTCTCCTCGAAAGTCACGAGAACGCCGGGTTCGTCCATGTCGCGTGCTCCACGCACCAGGAACTCAACGCCAAGGAGCGTCTTGCCCGAGCCCGGACCCCCGCAAACGAGCGTGCAGCGCCCGCGTGGGAGGCCGCCTCCCGTCAAGGCGTCGAGGCCGACGATGCCCGTGCGGGCCTTGGGGAGGCTACGAAGGGAAGGCGGTCGCCCACTGGTCCGTGCTACCCGCTTCCTAGCCACGAGCCACCTTCGCCTCCTTCAAAGTTAGTCGAAGAGGGACAGAACCGGGGCGTCCGCATCATGTTCGGGGTCGCAAGCCATCGCCGGGCCTCCTCCATGAGATGGTTGGGGGAGGGGAAAGGAGGCTGAAGCAGGCTGTCGACCAACCGACGCCCGCGCAAACCGGGGTCTAGTCGGTTGCCCCAACAGGAGAGCCGACGCCGGAGACCACTAGGTCCCATCAGGTGTCCAACAGGGTTGGTGGCAACCGACAGTATTTGAACGTCAGGAAACGCGCCACTTCGTTTCGTAGTGTCATCGGGGTGGGGAAACGGGATCTGCCACGGCAGGTCGTCGAACCTTGCCCGCACCGGTGGGGGATGCGCTATTGGGTCCGTTGGG
>JBAZXE010000021.1:0-30535 GCA_041659985.1 Thermoplasmatota archaeon
GCCTTGATCATTTCGGTACTCGCTGGCCTCGCCTTCGTTCCACAGGCGACCGCGCATGTTTGTTACGAGGCCCAGACCCCTTTCCCGAACTGCGGCGGCTGCGGTCAAACGCCACAATTTGAGATTCACGCCCACGTCCGCGGTACAGGTCTCGGATGTTTCAGCGCTGGATTCCTCGATGTCGGCGAACTAATCTCCAAAGACGTTCAAACGCTCGTCCAGTCGATTACCCAAGTGATGTTGTCATGAAATTTGCTGCTTTCTTGATTCTGTCCGTTCACGTCGCCGTCGGCGCGGCTATGGCCCTACCTGGGGCTTCGGCCCATGTATGCTATGCAATGCCCCATTTCCCGTCGTGCGGTGAGTGCAGCGGCGGCCTTGGCCAAGTCCACTACCACGCCTCATCCAACTACCAAGGGTTGGCACCCCCCTACTGCGCTTCGGCGGGAGGCACGCCAACCGTCGAGGGGCTAAGCGACACGACAATCGAGCAGGCCCTCGCTGCGCTGCCCGAGCTCGGGGAGCGAAGGTAATGGGGGGCTTTGCGGTCTTCGGTCGGGCACTGGCCCTGGGCGTAGCGGCGTTCGTGTCGCCCTTGGTCCTCTTCGCTCTCACCGGGTGGAGTTTGCTTGGAGGCCTGTCGATCCGTCAACTATCGCTGACCGCGTTCGCGGTCTTCGTTATGGCCATCGGTTTCCAAGTCTACTGGAAAATGCGGCATGGCAAGACGCCGAAGCCCACCGAATCGTGAACCGACCTAGTTCACGCGCGGCCGACCACTAGTCCTTCCAGACGGCCCCAACACCACGGCCGGGGGTCGTGGGATGGCATGCTTCCAACCAGGCCGACAAATCCGAGCCGGGACTTCAAGCGGCCACGGAAGCACTCCCGGCCAAAGAATCCCCCCCACTGCCTCTCGCCCTCGTGGCCGTGGCTATCTTGGCTGCGGCCGTGCGCCGCCACCGATGGGCCCTCGGGTTTGGCGCGGCCGCTGGCAGAGGGGCTTGGCGCCGTCTTGCCCGCTATTAGCCACAGGCTAGGAGTATCCCCGAAGATTTGGAGGCAATGCCGGCCTGTGGGTCGGTTGTTGTGAAATCATGAAGGTTGCAATGATGACTTGGACGCTGTTGGCCGCCGGACTTGCCGGCCTGGCCACGATTCCCTCGGTCGCCGCAGATCCCTGCCCCGAGGACGGCCCGAACTACTACAATCCGCTCAACGGTGAGCCGTTCTTCTACTTCTGCAACGGCTGGACCGGCGGCTACCCCAACTGCACGTACCAGGATGCCAATATCGCCCCCGAAGCCTTCCTGTCCGGACTAGGCGTGCTGACCGTCAGCTCGAAGGGCGAGGCCTGCGGCGGCAACTGCGTCATCTACGACCCCGTGTACCTCTGCGACACCGACATCTGGGATCAAACCTAGTCGGCTGGCCAGCGGAGAGGAAAACTGGTTCAAAAAGCGCAGCGCTAATTGCCACGATGGCCGGGCCCACCAAGCCGACCGCCGCCTGCTCATCTTCATCACGGGCTGCCTCGCCCTGACCATCTACGCACTCATGCGCGGCATCCAGTACCCGGTCCACGACGTGGTCAAAATCAGCCGCGACTACGCATTCCCGGACTTCATCCTCGGGCTCCTCAAGCAGCTCCACACCGGCTAACGCGTTCCTGCATGCCGACCATTCTTCGTTCGTCCTAGCGCAAGCCAGGCCTAGTCTCGGCCATGCCTAGGGCAGCTTCGCCGGTTGCCGGCTAAGCCGCCTTCGCGATTGTACAAACTTGGGCAGGCTGGCCTCGAAATCGAACTGGCCTTGGCAGATCGAACCGGCACGACCGGCCGTCACGCCGGTTCGTGCCGATTGTCTGTCGAATGGGTGAGCCGGAATCGAACCGGGACGCGCGGCCCTACGGCCGCTTAAGCCGGTTCGCTCGTCGGCCCGCCCGCATCATGGGCGCGCCCTTCGGGCGCGAGGCCCGATGCAATGGGGTGAGCCGGGATCGAACCGGCGGCATCCAGATCTTCAGTCTGGCACTCTCCCAGCTGAGTTACCACCCCTGGAGGGACGGACATCCGGCCGATGCCGGAGCCGATTTCGGCGACAGGCCCGTCCTATTTGAATGGAATGTTCGGGAGACTGCCTCTCAGGAGGCAAGGCTCAAGCGGCGCCGGATGCTCCTGGAGGTGCCTTGGCCAACGCCGTGCGACCGACGCAGCTGCGCGACTACCTGGGGTCGGTCCAGGGTCGCCCCGTTGCCGCGTTGGCGGATTGGGAGGGCGAGGCGGACAGCCGCAACCTGCTGCTGCGCTTCGGCGACCGGCTGGCGCGCGCCAACAACGACGCCGTCTCCAGCCTCACGGGCTTGCCGGCGCAGTTCAAGGACAACTGGAAACTTCTCGCGGACGGTGAGCAGCGTGGCCTCCTGCTGCGTAGCCTCGTCGACGAGTCCCTGCTGACGCCGCGCCGGCAGAAGGCGGTCTTCAGCATCCTGCTGTGGGGTTCCATGGCCCTCTGGGTCACGGTCGGCCTCGTGCTGTTTTTCGTCAACCGCCCCGCCTTGGGCACGTACGAGTCAGTCTACTCGCTGTTCTTCTACAGCCTGGCGACGAGCATCTTCCTGCCGACGCCGTTCGAGATTCTTCTCAGCAACGCCGTCAAGCACTTGGACGTCTGGTGGACCGTCCTCATCGCAGCCACCGCCAAGACCGCTGGCGCCTGGATTGTGCTTCTGCTCGGCGCCAAGGCCAACGAGGGCCTCGAGACGATGCTGGAGAAGCGCGCATTCCTGCGCAAGGTGTTCAACGCCATGGAGCGCTTTGCGCAGAAGTACGGCTACTTCGCCGTCTTCGCGCTGTTTGCCATCCCATTCATGAGCGACACGGCGCCGCTCTTCGTGCTGGCGGTCCTCAACATGCGCAAGTCCATCTTCCTCGCGGTCACGTTCGCCGCCATCGTGGCGCGCAGCCTGCTCTACATCTACGCTGGCTCGTTCTTCGCCAGTCTGTTTTGAGACGCGTGAAATCCTACGCGCCGCACTGGTCGGGGCCAGCGCAGTTGCCGTCCGCGGCGAACGTCCAACCCTCGCGGGGCACGAAGCCGTAGAAGTAGGTCACGTAGACGTCGAAGCGCTGCTGCATCGTGACCGTCAGTTCCTGACTGGTGCCGGAGAAGATGCGGACGAGGAGACCCGTGATGTTCTCGTCATGCGCCTTGACGATTTCGTCGCGGGTCGTAGGCAGGATGAGGGGCGATTCGCCGCTGGTGCTCTTGAAATCCGAAACACCCGAGTCGAACCAGCCCAGGTTGAGGGCGTTGCCCAGGGGCTGAGTGCCGGTCCAAACGGCCTCGGCTTGGGCAAGATCCGGCACACGGGCCGTCCCGAAATCGAAGAAATGGGTGTTGGACGAGTTCATCACGCAGACGTCCGTCTCGTCGCAGACGATGGCGTCAGCGGCACATGGGTTGACGCTGCCGCCAGCGCTGGTCCCGGCACCGCAGCCGAAGAAGCCGGTCCATTGCAGGAGCTCCGTGAACGGCTGGTTGGCGACGTCGAAGACCAACTGCACCTTGACGATGGGGGGCTCGGCGACGCCGGCCACGACGGTGGCCGAGGATTGAACGGCGAAGTAACCCGGTTTGGTGATGGAGAGGAAGTAGTCGCCCGGCTCGAGGTTGTTGAAGACGAAGGCGCCCTGTTCATCGCTGGCCACGGTCTGCCCAGTGCTCACAAGCTTGACCTCGGCGCCGGCGATGGGCGTAATGGTTTCGGAGATGACGATGCCGCGGATGAGGCCCTTCGTCTCCGTGACGGTCAGGTCCTCGAACGCTTCCGGCTCGGCCGCCGGTCCAGTGGCCTCCGGGGACTTGCCCGCGCATCCGGCAAACAGGGCGGCCACGAAGACGGCTACGATGACGACTCCACGCATGGGTCGGCCAGACCGGGGTCCCCTTTTGGCCGTTGCTGGTGGGGCCATTGCTCTATTTTGATGCCGGATGAAAACCGGACCCGGCTCCGCTAGTCCTCGCCGCGGCGGCGCTTGGCGACCTTGTAGAGGATGAAGCCGACGATGCCCAGGATGGCCAGGACGACGAGGCCGATGGTGATGTTGTACCAGTCGAAGAAGCTGCCACCCTCGTGGCCGTCGTGCAGTGGCGCCAAGAATGGCTGGACCATCATCGCCGCGCCATGCCAACGTGCGCTTATCAACGGAATGGATGGATGGCCAGCCGTTCAGGCCGCGACGGCGAACGCCAGGGTCCCGGTGTCCTCGGCGACAGCGGTCTGCACCTGGATGGTCGCGACCGCGGCCCCCTGGAAGGTCCACAAGAGGTCGGGTACGGTCCAATGGCCGGTCTCGTCGGGCACCAGCACGTACAAGGCGCCCTGGTCCGGGTCGCTGGCTGCGGCGAGGGTCATCTGGACGCAGGAGTCGCGGCCGCACGTGTTCTCCACCAAGGCTTCCCCCGTCGACAAGTCCACGATGGCCAAGACGGCATCGGATTGCCCACCCAAGGTCGGCGACGGCTCGAAGGCGAGGTGGTAATGGAACAGGGACCCGTCCGCGAACACATCGGTGCGGCCACCGGAGTCATCGGCCACAGCGGGGGAAACGGCGGTGAGGAAGGCCGCCAGCACCAGCACAACGACGCCAAGGACAGCCTCCACGGCGACGGTGCGACGCAAACCAGCGGGAGTCCCATCCGGGCCAAGTGCGGCCAGCCCCGCTTGGACGCCCCGGCTTGCGGCGGGTGGCTCGAGGAACACGTACCGGTTGGCCGCCGCCAGGGCGACCATGAGCAAGGCGAGTGCGACCTTGGCCAGGAGGAACCGCCCGTACAACCCGTCGGCCAAGCCAAGCGGGTCTCGCACGGCGTCGAGGCCGAGAATGATGAGCGACGCTGCCGAGCCGGCAAGGAACAGGACGATGACGCAGATCAAAGCCAATGTGCCGAAGCGAAGCCCGATGCGGCGCACCGCCTCGGCCGGGAGGCCCGCCCGCGCTGCGGTTCCCAAGGCGACGAACAACAGAATGAGTCCGCCTGCCCAGGTGGCCGAGGCCGCGAGGTGCAGGGCGTCGACCAACAGGCCGGGCAGCCCCTCGCCACCGGCATGGCCGATGGCCGCCGCAGCGATGGCGGCGATGCCCATGAGGACGACGGATAGGGGCGCACCCAGCCGGGCCGGGTTGCGCGGCAGCAACGCCAGACCGGAGAGCACGAGCGCGCCTAGGCTGGCGATCAGTCGGACGGCCAGCAGGCGGCCGAGCTGCGAGGCGGCCAGGGCGCTCGGGACCAGGCCCGTCGAGTCCGCCGTGGCCTTGATCAGCAGGAGCACGCCGAGGGTGTGGAGGGCGGTCCCGGCCACGAGGGCCCGGATGGCGTGGATGCGGGCCCCGGCCAGATCGGCGCGCACGTACCACAGCCACGCCGCGGCGCCCAGCGCCAGCGCCAAGCCGAGGTAGGCCAAGGCGCGGCCGGCAACGACCGTGCCGCTGGGCCAGGCGGTGCCGCTGGAACCGGTCGGGGGCTCGAAGTCGCCGACGGCGAATCCGATGCGGTCGCCGCTGGGGTGGCCGTCTGTACGGGACAGGGTCTTCCACACGATGGCGTACGCGCCGGGACCGAGGTCCTCGCGCAAGGTGACGGTGAGCATCGGCTTGGCTTCGGTCCCGCTGATGGCGAGGTCGTCGTTGTCGACGCGTTGCCCCGCAGTGTCGACCACGATGAGGGAGGTGGCGGACGGCTCAACGGGTTCGGAAAGATGGACCATGACCTGGCGCGGCGCGGTGGCCAGCCGGGCGCCCTGCGGCGGGTCGCTCGACTCGGCCTCAGCGTGCGCCGCGGCCGGCGTGGCGAGGACCAGCATGGCCAACGCGGCCGCCAGCAGGGCAAACGTCGCAGCGGCGGCCAGGCGGGTCCGCGCCATCAGGCCCGCCGCCGGGCCGCAAGGGCGGCGGCAGCCAGCGCCAACACGAGCAGGGCCGGAGCGGGCGCGGGGATGCCATTGCCGCCGTCGTCGGTGGGCGGCGGGGACGTGGACGAGGACTCCGATGTCGTGGCTGGCGCGTCGCTGACGGTGTAGGGGACCGTCTGCTGCGAGCGGCCGCCGAGGTCCGTCGTCACGGTGACGGTGAGGGTTCCGCTGGCGCCGACCTGGCCTTCGTCCAGGGCGAGGTGCGAGAAAGTCGATCCACTCTTGGGCAGGTCGATTCGCAGCGAGTCGGAGTAGCCCTCTCCGAGCTGGGCGTTGGCGTCGTGGAAGCGGGCGCGGATGCCGTCGGCTCCCGCCACGGTGATGGTGAGGGACTGCGGCGTGTTGGCCAGCTCGTTGCGCAGTTTGAGTTGGACGATGCGCTCCGCGTTGGCTGCAACGGTTTGGGCGCCGACGTCGTCGATGCTAATGTAGTATCCAGAGCCGCGAAGGCGGTAGCAAGTCGCCTGCTCAATCTGCTGCGTGCCGGGTTTGAGGCAGCTTGCGATGCGGTTGGTGGCGGGAGACTGGGCCGGGTCGCTGACTTGTCCAAGCGGACCGTTGTATCCGCCCGGCATGTAATCGCCCGAGGTCGTGCCGCGGAAGGCGTCGACCTTGAAGTCGGTCAGCTTGCTGGCGACGGCGCCGAGGTTGGCTCGCTTGACCGTGGCCTCGACGATGAAGCGGGTGCCGTCGCTGGCCGACTGGGCCTTGGAGACGGAGTCGAAGCCGGTGCCCTGGAAGTCCACGTTGTTGGTCGTGCGCAACTCGAACGTCTTGGCCGCGCCGTCGGCCTTCAGGGTGAGGACGTCGCGCAGGCCGTCCGCAGCCGTGCCGCCGTTGAGGAAGAAGCGGAAGACCACGACGTCCTGGCCGCCGTCGTGGCGTTCCCGCACATCAAGCGCGACGAGGTCATGCGTCGCGCGGCAGTTGCCCAGCGTCCCGGCCTCGTCGCCGCCACAGTCGTCGTTGTGGTCGGCCAGCAGGCGGGTGTCCTGGTCTTTGGCCGCCGGGGCGCCATGCGCGGCGGCCAGAGGCGCCATGAGCACCAGGGCGAAGACCAGGATTGCGGGAAGGGCTGCAAGGGCAGGACGGGCCACGGCAGCCGCGCTCAGCGATGGACGGGTCATCAGCGTTCCCTTCTCCGGCTCTCCGGCCTACCGGCGGCGGCGCAAAGCAAGGACGAGCAACGCGACGGCCAACAGGGGCGCGACCGGCGCGGGCGAATCCTTCGACTCTTCGTTATGGTGGTCGTCGGCCATGGCGCCGTGGTCGGCGGTGGCGTTGCGGGCCGGCAAGGCGGCCAGGCTGAGCGTGAAGGGCGAACCCGTGGCGTCACGGCCTTTGGCCGCCGCAGCGACCGTGACCTCGTACGTGCCACCGTGGTCGGCGGTCACCGCAACCTCGACGCGGCGCGTGGCCTGGCCATTGCGCAGGGGCGAGGGGACGTCCACCTCGGCCGGGACGGTCAGCCCATGGCCGACGGCCTTGAGCTTCAGCACGGTGTCCGCGTTGGCCGTAACTTCGAACACCAGGAGGCCGGGCTCTCCTGCGGTGAGGTTGGTCTCAAGGAGTTTGGCCGACCAGGCGTAGGCGACCTCGAGGGTGAAGTTCCCGCCTTCGTTGGTCTCGCCGACGGCGCCAGGCTGGAGGGGGATGGGTTGGAAGGCCGGAGCCAGGTTGGATGGGGTGATGGTGACGGTGCCAGCACCTTGCACATTCGCCGAGGTCGGGTCGCACATGTCGATGGTGAACGGGATGGTCTCGCCGACGAATGGCAGGTACGTGGGAGGTTCCACGCCGTCGGCGGTCGCCACCAGGGCGAGGTCAAGCGACTCGACTTGGGCCGTTGAGTACTCCGCCACATAGATGGCGCAGTTGACGCTGACCGTGACCGGGATTGCGGTGGGGATGCCTGGTTTGAGAGGCTCGTTCGGCGGGACGGAGGTCACGGTCACGTGCGCCGCGGCGGCGGGCAGGACGGTCACGGCGAGGAGGCCGGCAAGGACGAGCGCGACGGTTCGGTTCATGGGTTCACCCGACGACGGAGGAGAAGGGCAACGGCCAGCAGGCTGGCCACGACAAGGGGGGTGGGCATGGGCGGCGTGTCCTTGCCGGGAGCGGTCGTGGACGAGGCGGGGCCTGTCGAAGGGGACGGCGTGGGTATGGCCGGCGCCTGCACGGTGACGTTCACGGACTCGTAGGCGCCGAGGTCGGACACGAGGGTGACGCGGACGACGCCGCTGGCGGTGTTGTTGGACACCACCAGGTCGATGTCGCGGGAGCCGCTGGGGTCGAGGCTCACGCCGGCGTTGCCAAGCCGCGCGTTCACGCCGGCCGACGCGTCCAGCGCCAGGTCGGCGAACTGCGGCAGGCCGACGACGTTGGCCAGGCGCAGCCGCACGGTGGCCGGTCCCTTGGAAAGATCGGGCGCGGCGGGCTCGGCGGAGAAGGCGATGAGCGAGGCGGCGCCCTTGAGCGTGTACTCGCCGGCGGTCGGCGTTTGCGCGACGTCCGCCGGGTCCGCGGGCAGGCGCGGCACTTCGACGCCGTCCTGGTACCAGCCGCCCGGCATCGCGTCGTCGGGGGTCTCGCCACGCCGGCTCTCGACGCGGATGCCGGTGAGGACGTCGCCTGCGGCGACGCCAAGCGTGGCGTGGCGGAGCCAGCCGTCAATGGCCTTGGGATGGCCGTCGCCGACGTCGAAGGGGCCGTCGATGCGGTCGAAGGTGGCTGACGTGTAGGCGAGCCCGTCGGCGGTCGCAGCCTCCACGACGTGCTCGGAGCCGCCGGCCGTGAACCGGATGACAAGGCGGGCGGCCGGGGCGGACGCCTCGGACTGCACGATGACCCGGAAGACGATGGCCGCGCCGCCGTCGGGGAACGCCGCCTCGCGCAGGTCGAGGGCCAGAAGGTCGAGCCCTTCGGCGGGTGCCGCGGGTTGGCATTGGTCTTCGACACAACCGCCGTAGGCCAGCAGGCCGTCGTCGTCGACCAACACGCGGGTGTCGACGTCGCGCAGGGGCGGCGCGCCGTGGGCCTGTGCGCCAGGGAGGGTCAAGAGGAGCACCACGGCGGCAATCCAAACGGTTCCGCGCCGGTCCTTTGTCATTGTTTGAACAGGTCGCGTGTCCCCACTTAAGGTTTATCGATTGCTGAACATCGCGGCATCCATGCACGACCACCTCACCACCATCGCCCTCATCGCCCTGGCCGGCCTGCTGAGCCTCGTCCTCACGACCCTGGCGGCGGGCGCCTGGCACCGCACCGGCAACCGCAAGCTTGCGTTCGTGACGGCCGCATTCGGGGTCTTCTTCGTCAAGTCCACGCTCACGGCCTACAGCCTGTGGAGCGGCCTCATCGGCCACGAGGACCTCGAACTCGCCGGCGCGATGCTGGACGTCGTCATCGTCCTCCTCCTCGTCGCCCCGTTCCTGGGCGGACTGCTGCTGCGCCGCGCGGCCTAGCCATGGACGACCCCCTCGACCTCGCCATCCGCCGCCGGCTCTACGCCGTCGTGAAGGAGTACCCGGGCATCCACATCCGCGAGGCGGCGCGACAGCTGGGCACCAGCATGGCCCTCGTCGAGTATCACCTTGCGCTCCTGAAGCAGACTGGCCTCCTCTCGGTGCAAAAGGACGACCGGTACGCTCGTCTCTACCTGGTGGACGGCCAGGCCGCAAGCCCGGGCGACCGCGAGACCATCGGCCTGCTGCGCCGGCGCCTTCCGCTGCGCATCACCCTGACCTTGCTGGATGACGGGCCGACGAAGCACAAGGACCTCGCCGAAGGCCTCGGGCTGGGAAAATCGACGCTGTCGTTCCACCTGCGCAAACTGGAAGCCGCCGGACTCGTCGCCCGCGACGTGGAGGGACGCTTTGCCGTCAAAGAACCGGCGCGAGTGCTGCGCCTGCTGCTGGCGTTCCCGCCGACGCGCGACCTGCGCCAGGCCTTCGCGGACGTGTGGCTGTCGCTGTACGGCGAGCAAAGCTCCTAGCCGAACTCGATGTCGAGCAGCTTGCCCATCTCCGCGTACGGATCATCGGGGAAGGCGAGTTTCTGGTCGCGCGGCAGGCGGGCGAACCACTGCATCTCCCCCACGGAATCCTCTGCGTCGACTTCGTCGACCTTCGGGCCGAGGCCGCCCGTGAAGACGTAGCAGGTCCCGTTGGGCTTGTGCAGCTTGGTGACGAAGCGCGGACTCGCCAGCAGGTGCCCGGTCTCTTCGCGGAACTCGCGCAACGCGCCGTGGACGGGGCCCTCGTTGGCCTCGATTTTCCCGCCGGGCAGCTCCCAGCCACGATGCTTGTGGTCCACCATGAGGAACTCCTTGCGCGCGCCACTGCCGCGCACGGCGACGATGACAGTGTATTGCATGGGGGCGTCCAACGATGCCGGAGCCGTGCCGTCCGCCACCTTACTCGTCCTGGTCGCGGAGGTAGGTGCCGAGGTCATGGATGGGCTTGACAGCCTCACGGGGTCCTTTGAGATTTCCCACAACCGTCCCCAACCCCATCGCCTCGCCGCGTCCGTTGCACACGATGCAGGCGTCGCCCTTGGCAAGGCTGCGGTCGGCCCAAATGATGGAGTCGCCCAGGACGTTGCGGCCATACAGGAACAGGCGCGCCGCATGCTCAGTGAGCCGCATCGTCTGCGCTTTGCTGTGCTTCGACAACAGGACCGCCCCTTGCAGGTCGAGGTGGAATCCGTCCTCGATGGTCCCGATGACGAGGCCCGCTGATTCGGCCCCGACTCGAAGCTCTTCGGGCAAGTTGAGCATCTCCGGGGTGACCAGCACCGCGAATGGCATCCCGTCGCGCTCGATGACGGCCAAGGCGTGGCGCCCGACCACGCGGGCCGAAAGCCCCGTCTCCAGGCCCTCGAAGAACCCGAGGATGGCCTGCTCCTCGTCGACGGTGGCGACGCGCATCAACGGTCCCCCGGCTTGCGCAACTTGACCACGAAAAATCCCATGGTGGGGTGGATGCCGGGGAGGAACCGGCGCGCCTTGACCAAGCTCGGATCCAGCGTGAAGCCGGGCCAGTCGGTGATGCCCTTGCCCAACGGCGTGCCGGAGCAGCGGTCGAACGGCAATGGCTCGACTTTGTAGCCACGGTCAAGGAGCCGTTGCGCCTGGACCTCATTCTCCTCGGGGCCGAACGTGCAGGTCGCGTAGACCAACGTGCCGCCGGGGCGCAGGATGCGGTCGGCCGCGTCGACCATCTCGGACTGCACGGCGCACAGTTGTACCATCTCCTCGGGCTTGGCGGAGCGGCGGTTGCGGTCCTTCGGCATCGTGCCCTCGCCGGTGCACGGCGCGTCGAGCAGGACCTTGTCCGCCCAGCCCTCGCCGGGCAGGTCCTGGGCGCGCTCCTGGCGCAAGAGAGCGGACGCGACGCCGCAGCGTTCGAGGTTGAAGCGCAGCGCACGCATGCGGTCGGCCTCCGGCTCGACCGCGACGATGGCGCCCATGGCGCCCATGTCGCCGGCGATGTGCAAAGTCTTGACGCCGGGGGCCGCGGCGAGGTCGGCCACGACGTCGCCTGGCTTGGCGTCGAGGGCCAGCGGAGCGGAGGCGGAGGCCAGGTCCTGCGGCGTCGTCATGCCTTGCATGTGTTCGACGGTGGCGCCGGGGCTGATGGGCGTCTGGCGCAGGCGCAGGATGTGGCTGTCGAGGTCGCTGCGCGACAGCTGGAAGCCCTTGGCCTCGAGGCGTTGCTTGACTTCGTCGGTGCCGCCGCGCAGCGGGTTGACGCGGATGTAGCGCGGCGGACGGTGCAAGAGCCCTTCGAGGAACGTGCTTGGATTGTCGGAGAGACGCGTCAGGCGGGCAGCCAGCCAGTCCGACACGCCGTTTTGGCGCGCCCATTCGCGCACCTTGGGGCCGGCGGGGAAGCGGGCGGGAATGATGGGGTCAATGGCCGGGGCCTGGACCCTGGGCTTCGAAGTCATCGCGTCACCAGGTTGTCGATAAAGCCAGTTTGCGACGTCGTGCCCTGCACGGTGCCGTGGCGGTCGCCCACCATTTGGATCCACGTCTGCAGGTTGCTCTCCTGGGGTTGGCAGTTGCCAAGGATGGGGCATTGGTTGGTGCGGCTGACCTGCGCCGAGGCGATGACGAGGACGCTGGTGTCGCTGCGACCGTCATGCCCGACCTCGGCCAGGATGCGAACGCCCACGTCTTGCTCGAAGAGGTCGCCGGCCTGCGTGGTGCGCCCTTCGCGCACGAACCACACCGTGGGGACGCCGGAGGCCAGGGACCGCTTGCCTGCGGTCTCGGTGTCGGTGAGCTGGATGTTCTCGGCCTCGGCGCTGACGTCGACCAGTTCGCGGGCGTAGTCCAAGAGCTCCTGGGAATCGAGCCGGCTCACGCTGCGGATGCTGTAGACCTGCAGGACGCCGGGGAAGGGCGGCGGGTCGTCGCGGTCGCGGTCGAGGGCGTAGCGCGTTTCACGGCTCTTGGGCCCCAGGTCCCCGCCCGTGACGCCGCCGGGCGTCACGACCCAGCCGGGCGCCTGGGCCAGGATGGCGGGAGGCACGTGCACCTGGAACGGCTCGAGGCACCCGGGCAGCAAAAGCGACGAAGCGGCTGCCAGGGCCAGGGCCGTCGCGCTCTTCACAGCCGCGCCCAAGTCCGGCACCCTGATAGGCGCTTGGATGTCTCGGAGGCGGCCCCGCAAACGCGGGACTGGAGACACGGCATGCTCGAGGTCGAAGCGAAAGTCGCCCTGGACGGGCCGGACGCGCTGCGCGCCACCCTGCATCGCCTGGGCGCCGCCGGATTGCCGGCCCTGGTCGAGGAGGACACCTTCTTCGCGCATCCCGGACGCGACCTCGTGGCTTCGGACGAAGCGTTGCGGCTGCGTGGCGCGGCCGGTGGTTTCGAGCTTACGTACAAGGGCCCGCGCCAGGCCGGGGCCTACAAGGCGCGCGAAGAGCTCACGGTCCGCATGGCCGACGACCCGACGGCCCTGCTGCTTGCCCTCGGATTCCGCGTCGGCGCCCGGCTGCGCAAGACGCGAGAGCGGCACCACCTCGCGACACTCGAGGTTACCCTCGACCACGTCGAGGGGCTCGGGTGGTTCGCGGAGGTCGAGGCGATGGCCTCCGACGCGCGCGCCGGCGAAGCCGCCGTGCAGGCGGCGATGCGCGAGCTGGGCCTCGACGGCCGACCGCGCGTCCTGGAGTCCTACGTCGAGTTGGCCTTGGCGGCTGGCGCGCCGGCGGCGGCGCGCGAGTAGGTCGCCTCGACGGGGACCTTGAGGATGCGGCTGATGGTGCAGGTGCGGTCGGTGAGCTTGAGCAGCGTGTCGATGGCTTGGTCCGTCGTGGCGGGCGGGGCGGTCAGGTGGAACTTGACGCGGATGGCCGCGATGTCGCCGCCCTCGAAATGCAGTTCGCCCTTGAGGTCGCGGATGGAGGCCTCGACCTTGCGCTTGGCTGCTACCTTGACGAACGTGGAGTGCTGGCAGGCGAGGAGGCTGGCCAACAGGAATTCGGACGCCATTGGGCCCTCGTCCTTGCCGCCCGATGCTTGCGGCTTGTCCTGCACGAGGGTGTGGGCACGCACGACGACGGCGACCGAGACGTCGCTGCGCGGCACGGCGGTTCCGGACTCGACGTCCATGCCAGGCCCACTGGCGCGGCCCACATAACCTGGATGCTGGCGGCGGCGTTTCAAGGACACGACACCAGGGTTCAAGTGCCGCCCCGATAGGGTTCCTCCAATGCGCGCCCTGTTGCTGCCACCGTTGCTGGTCCTCCTGCTGGCCGGCTGTGGCTCCCCGGCCCAACCGGAGCCCATCCCCGCGCCGTCCCTAGCCCCCATCGCGGACCAGGACTACGACCTGACCGTCCGCATCAGCCAGGAAACCGCCGACGGACCGGCGATGCCTGGCGTCGAAGTGCAGGCATTCATCCTTGGGCCCGACGGAAAACCGGGACCCCCCATGCCTCGCTCCACGGACACGCAAGGCTTCGCGCGCTTCTCGTTCGAGGAGCCCACGCGCATCGCCATCCGCGCCACCGCCCCCGGCTGGACGCGAGAAGGCGTCGTCCTGCTGGTCGGCGCAATCATCACGGCCGAGGACGCAGCGACGGTCTTGTCCGAGCGCGACCTGTTCCTGCCGCTGTACCGCACCGAGCTGCGCCTGGCCGCCACAGCCTCGTTCATGACCAGCATCGTCGAGCCGTCCTCGGATGGCCGCCTTGAGGCGCCGGTCGCGACGGCGGACCTGAACCTGCCTGACGGGCTCGCCGCGGCCTACCTGGCCCGTCTGGTGTCCGCCGACGTCCGCGTCGAGTGGGAGGACACGGCGTCCAGCCGCGCCGACCTGGCGGCCGCCTTGGCATGGGACGGCGTCGTCTGGGTGCGCGGCGATGCCTCGGGGCCGGGCTTGTTGCCGGGCCCGCGCCAGGCCTCCTTCAGTGGCGACCTCCCCGTCGAAGGGCGGCCGGCGGACCTGTCGTCGACGACCCTTCAGGCAGCGGCCATCCTCGGGTCGGCGGCCTTGGGGGACATTCCGCTCTCGTTCGAGGTCCGTCTGCGCATGGTGGGCCACGAGCCGTCCGGTCTTCCGGCACCCTGCCACGCCACGGTGGGCTGCGTCCTGCCGGATTTGCCGCCTGTTCGGGCCGTCTAGCGGCCTTCGGGTCGCGCCTCTGGACGGGCCGCGCTGCCGCCGTCGGCACCGTTGCCAAGGCCGATTTCGCGCGGCTCTTCGGCCTTGGGCGCGCCGTGCACGAGGCGCATCATGCGCGACTCGTTCCAGCCGGTAATGACGCGGATGTGCTTCGGTGCCGTCGCGTCGAAGGCAGGATCGCCTGTGTCGACGTGGAGAGCGCGCAGGCCAAGGAGTTTCTCGGGCGGCGCAAGGACGCGCAACGATTCCCAGCCGATCTTCTTCAGCACCTCGGGGCGGAACATCTGCGTGCCGCGCCCCAGCAGCATGCCCTGGCCGCCGATGGTGGAAAGGACGATGCGGACCTTGCCGCCGGTGGCCAGCTGCTTCTCCACCAGGTCGGCGATCTGGCGGTCATCCAGGTCGGTGGCGGTGATGCGGCTGCCTTGGATGGCGTCGACGCCAAGGAGCGTCGGCTTGCCCCAGAACTGGTCCTTGACGGCCTGGCAGACGGAACCGGCCCCGACGAACGTCAGCGCGTCGGCGTCCCAGTCCTGCAGGAGCTGCTCCATGATGGGCTCGAGCGGCGTATCGGTGCTGGTTGCGATTTTTCCGGACTGGATTGCGGGACTCATCGGCACGCGCAGGTTGCCCTTGAGTTCGATGTCGACGTGGCCAGTACGGTAGGCGACCTCGTCGAGGTCGGTGACGTCGCGCAACAGAGTCTCGAAGCCGGGAAGGAGGCGTTGCACGAGCCAGGCCGCCTCCTCGACGTCATGCGCGAACACGGCAGAGGTGATCTTGACGCCACCGGGGACGCCGAGGCAGGGCTGCTTGCCGTCGACGGCCTTGCAGATGTCCGCCGCCGTGCCGTCGCCGCCCACGAAGCACAAGACATCGACCTTGGCGTCCCGGATGGCTTCGGCCACCCGCACGGTGTCGTCGCGTGAGGTCTTGCCCAGCTGGAAGGTCTGGTCGGCCAGCACCAGTTGGGCGCCGGGCGCATAGTCGCCGCCCATGATGCCGGGTGCCGTGACCCAGTGCAGATCGGGGCCGCATTCCGCCACGAAGCGGCGGGCCCGGTCAGGCGTCGTCGGCTGGTAGCCGTCCGCTAACGCATCTTGCCAGTTACCATCCGAACCCTTGTAGGCGCCGGGGCCACCGAGTCCGGCTACAGGATTGACGACAAGGCCGACGCGCAGCCGGGCCGGTTTTGCCGACGGCGGGCTGGTCGCCGCGGTGTGGGCAGGTGGCGGAGGGTCTGGCACCTTGCCCAATTCAGGACTCCAAGCGAGACAGGGTGTGCCAACGCAGCACGAGTTTCTTCGCGGCCATCGCCTCGTCGAGCCGGCGCACCGGCGTCGTGTGGGGGGCCGCGTGCACGATGGCCGGGTCCTCGGCCGCGATGCCCTTGACGGCGGCGATGAAGCGGTCAAGCTCGGCCTTGGTGGCGGACTCGGTGGGCTCGAACATGACGGCCTCGGGCACGAGGAGCGGGAAGTACACCGTGGGGGCGTGCAGGCCGCAGTCGAGCAGGCGCTTGCCGAGGTCGCCCGCGGAGATGGTCGTGCGCTTCTTCAGGCCGGAGGCGGAGGCGACGAACTCGTGCATGCTGCGGCCCGGGTGCGGGAAGTCGAGGGTGCCGGCAAGCTTCGCCTTGACGTAGTTGGCGTTGAGGCAGGCAATCTCGGAGGCACGGGTGATGCCCTCGCCGCCGAGCAGGAGCATGTAGCTGTACGCGCGGATGAGCGCCGCGCCCTGGCCGTAGCCGGCCTTGATCTTGCCGACCGAGTGCGGGTGTTTGTCCATGCCTTCGACGTCGAAGGTGCCGTCCGATTTCTTGACGATGCGGGGCACCGGCAGGAACGGCTCGAGACGCTTCTTGACGCCGATGGGGCCAGCGCCGGGTCCGCCGCCGCCGTGCGGGACGGCGAACGTCTTGTGCAGGTTGATGTGCACGACGTCGAAGCCCATGTCGCCGGGGCGGACCTGGCCCGTGATGGCATTGAGGTTCGCCCCGTCGTAGTAGAGCAGGCCGCCGGCGTCGTGGATGACTTTCTGGACCGCCTGGATGTTCTTCTCGAAGATCCCCACGGTGTTCGGGTTCGTGAGCATGAAGGCGGCGGTCTTGTCAGAGACGGCGGCTTTCAGGGCGGCGAGGTCGACGAGACCATCCGGCCCGGAGGGGATCTCCACGACCTTGTAGCCCGCCATCGACGCCGTCGCGGGGTTGGTCCCATGCGCAGTGTCGGGCAGGATGACCTCATCGCGGTGGCCTTGCCCCCGACTCTGGTGGTAGGCCCGGATCGTGAGTAGGCCGAGGAACTCGCCTTGGGCGCCGGCGGCGGGCTGCAGGCTCACGGCATCCATGCCGGTGACCTCGGCGAGCCACCGCTCCAGCTCGAAGAAGCATTCCAAGGAACCCTGGATGGTGCGGGGGTCCTGCGCCGGGTGCACGAGGTTCACCGTCGAGAGGCCTGCCAGCTCGTCGCACGCCTTTGGGTTGTGCTTCATCGTGCAAGAACCCAGCGGATAGAGCGCGGTGTCGTTGCCGAAGTTCTTCTGGCTGAGCTTGGTGAAGTGCGCCACCGCTTGGGGCTCCGAGAGACCGAAATCACCGACGGTGCCGGGGTCGAATTGCAACTCCTTCGGCACGCGGGCGGCCATCTTCGGGTCCGCAGGCCCTTGGTTGGTGCCGACGGTGCCCTCGCGGGCCTCCTCGACGACGAGGGGCACGTCGTGCGGGATGACCATCAGCGACACCTTCGACTGGGCCGCTACCATGCCTTCGCCTCCTTGTGCAGGACGGGCTTGATGGCTGCCGTGAGCTTCTCGTAGTCCTCGGGCAGGTGGACCGGCGTGCTGCCCCACAGGAGACAGTTGCGCAGGGCCGGGACGTCGGTGTCGAGGCGCCAGCCGGCGTGGACGCCGGCCTTGAGGGCCTGCTCGTGCAGGGCCCTGGGGTCCTGGACGTGCGTGACCAGCTCGTTGTAGAACTGGCCCGAGAAGCGCTTGTTGTAGCCCGCCGCGTAAAGGGCTGACTCCAGCCGCGCGCCGGCCTCGAGGTTCTGCAGGCCCATCTCGCGCACGCCTTTGCGGCCAAGCATGGTGAGGTGGATGGCGGCCTGGTTGGCGATGAGGGCCTCGTTGGAGCAGATGTTCGACGTCGCCTTGGCGCGGCGGATGTGCTGCTCGCGCGCCTGCAGCGTCATGACGAAGCCGCGCTTGCCGTCCTCATCCTTCGTTGCGCCGATGATGCGGCCCGGCATCTTGCGCACGAGCGCTTCCGTGCACAGCATCGTGCCCAGGAGCGGGCCGCCGAGCGCGGGGGCGCCGCCGTAGCAGGAGCCTTCCGCGACGACGATGTCGGCGCCGAGGAGGCCGGGCGGCGTCATGACGCCCATGGCGGTGAGGTCGACGCCCAGGACGAAGAGGGCTCCGGCAGCGTGCGCCAGCTCGCCGGCTTTCTTGGCCTCGGCCTCGAAGACGCCGAAGTGATTTGGGGTCTCGACGAGGACGCCGGAGACGTCGGGGCCGAGCTTGGCTTCCAGGCTGGCGAGATCGGAGCGGCCGGTCTTGTCGTCGTAGCCGTACGTGTCAATCGTGATGCCGGGGCCTGCGGTGTAGTTCTGCAGGATGCTGCGCTTCTCCCACGCAAGGTGGGCGGGGACCAAGAACCGCATGCGGCCGTTGGCGCGGGTGGCCATGAGGGCGGCTTCGCCGAGGGCGGTGGGACCGTCGTACATTCCCGCGTTGGAGACTTCCATGCGGGTGATGTCGCACATGAGCGACTGGTACTCGAAGATGACCTGCAGCAGGCCCTGCGAAACCTCGGGCTGGTACGGCGTGTAGCTGGTGATGAATTCCTGGCGGTGCGCGACGGCCTTGACGGCCGCGGGGACGAGTTGCGGCTTGTAGCCGCCGCCGAGGAAGTTCGGCATGCGCTCGTAGGAATGGTTCTTGGCCAGCAGGGTACGCAGGCGTCGCACCATGTGGCGTTCCGGCTCCGCAATCGGCAGGCGCAGGCCCGTCACGCGAAGAGCGGTGGGGATGTCCGAGAAGAGGTCCTGGGCCGAGGAGATTCCGATTTCCTTGGCCATCTCCGCCTCCAACGCATGGTTGGGGATGAGGTGCACGCCGCGGCGAGATTCCACCGACTCTTAAGGGTAAGGAGGGCGGGAACGCGGCGACTCGATCCGCCGATGGCGCCGATCCCGCCGATACCGTGCCGCCTCATCGGCGCTATGGATGGGATCGGCGTTATCGGCGGACCGCCCGTGGGTCACCAAGGAATCTCGGTGCGGTCGCGCCAGAAGCGCCCCGTCGGCGAACCTGGCCTGAAGCGGCACAGCCAAACGATGGTGTCCGCGCCCTCCTCGACCGAACGCGGCGCCTCCGGCCCGCCCATGTCGGTGCGCACCCAACCCGGGCAGACGGAGTTGGCTAGGAGGCCGCGCGCCCCATACTCGCCATGAAGGGAGGCCGTCAATCCGTTCAGCGCCGTCTTTGACACCCGGTACGCCGGCGCAGTGCCACCCATGCCTCCCCCGAGGGCGCCCATCCCACTGGAGACGTTGACGATGCGGCCGCCGGGTCGGGCCAGCAGGTGCGGCAAGGCCTCGCGCGCCAGCAGCGTGGGGCCGCGGAGGTTCGTCGCCAGGACGTCGTCAAGCTGGTCGGTCGGCAAATCGGCCAAGACGCGGCCGCGAAAATCGCCGATGGCGGCGTTGTTGACCAGCACGTCGAGCCGGCCCGTTTCGGTCACCGCCTTGCGCACAGCCCCAGCCAAGTCGCCCTCGTGCGTGACGTCGAGCTTGACTGGCATGACGCGACCGTTCGTGGTCGACTGCACGCCGGCGAGGTCCTTCGGGTTGCGCGCCCCGGCGTAGACGGTGGCGCCCAGGTCGAAGAGGGCGGCGGTGACCGCAGCACCGATTCCGCGCGTTGCGCCGGTGACGAGGATGGTCTGGCCGTCGAGGCGGTCGTGGAGCTGGACACGGGCCGGCGGTTCCTGCACGGGCGCGGGACTCCGGTCGTCGCCGTAAGCCTGTCCCTTGTCAGCGCCTCAGTGGCCTGCGGTTTCCGTCTGGTACTGCGCAGCGGAGAGCAGCGCCTCGGCCTGGGCGGGGTCCTTGACCTTGATGCGGATGAGCCAGCCGTCGCCGTAGGGATCGTTGTTGAGGGTCTCCGGCGCGTCGTCGAGGGCGCCGTTGACGGCGATGACCTCGCCCGCGATGGGCATGTAGAGGTCTGAGACGGACTTGACGGACTCGACGACGCCGAACTCCTGCTCCACCGTGAACGACTGGCCGACCTTGGGCAACTCGACGTACACGATGTCGTTGAGCGCCTCCTGCGCGTGGTCGGTGATGCCGATGGTGGCTTCGCCGCCCTGGATGCGGACCCATTCGTGGGACTTGGAGTACAGTAGGTCGGAGGGCGTCTCGGACACAAGGCTGGCGACCCGGAGAGCGCATTTCAGGGCTGCGGCGAATCGCGTTCGAAAAGTCCGCTCGGTTCCCCAAGCGAGGTCGCATCACATTCCGCCGTCGGCGTCGTGGGCGGGGCGACTTGCGTGGCGACTTGGCCGATGTGGTCGGCGTCGCCGTCGGAAGGAGTTGGCACGTCGTGAAGCAGGAAGGGCACCGTGCCCATCCGGGGACGAAACGGCCAAGAACCCCCTCCATGTCGCCGCAAACGCGGGCTCACCCCCGCTGACGCCCCAATCCAAACCGGATCGGGACTTAGTCTAGCTCGGTTAGGCGTCAGACTGTAGATCTGAATTAGGCCGGTTCAAATCCGGCAGTCCCGACTTCCTTTCCCCCCTCCTTCCTCTAACTCCTTCTCCAGTTCTCAAATTCTGATCCTCGTTTTCGTCCCCGCCTCACTCCTGGATTCCAGGAAGGGAACAGGCGGGCGGGGCCGCATTCTGGCCTCCTGACGCCCTCCTGTTGCGTTTCGGCATGCTTATCAGGAGAAGACCAGGATGGGCCCTCCTGGGGATGCTTGCATCCCCTCTGGAGGATGCATACACATGCCCTACGAACACAAGACGAGCAAGGGAACCTACATCCTGCACACCCGTGCGGTCGAGCTGAAGGGTGGCCGCAAGCAGGTCATCTACTTCTTCTGCAAGAAGGGCAACAAGCCCAAGAGCGGAAAGGCCTGCGACATGCCCGACGGCAAGAAGGTCGGCATCAACCAGCGCACCGGCCTCCCCTTCCTGGCCAACGCCGCCACGAAGGTCGCCAAGGGCAAGTAGGCCCAAGCGCCTGCTCGCATGCAATCGTAGGGTTCCACCCTGCGCCCTTTTCCCTTCCCTCTCCGGTTTCTTTTCTTTGGGGCGGAACTTCCTCTAGCGGTCCTGTTCGATTGCGGGGGCATCCGCTTGCCTCGCCGCGCGGTCCCGCCTCATCTGCGCCAGCACGCGACCGACAAGCAGGGCCGTGAACGCCACGACGGGCAGCAACAGCAACGGGATCCAACCCGTGGGCGACTGCTTGAGAAACCAGCGCAGCGCGAGGACGACGAAGGCGAAGACGGCCGTCGCCGCCAAGGCGAAGCGGAACCCGACGGCGGCGCTCAGGACAAACACCAGGATTGGCACGCAGACCGCGAAGAGGGCCCACGCCGCGCCTCCGGCGACCAGGAGGCGTGCCAGGAAGACGGCCAGCACGAACAGAAGGATGGCCCCGACCACCGCCTTCGTCGGGCGCCGACCGCCGGCCGCATCGTCCATGGCCCATCGACGGTGGACCGGCCCCTAAAGGTTCGCAAAGTTTAGTTGCGGACCGCGGCATGGGTCGCCCATGGCCACTGGCCAACAATCCGGGTCCATCATCTTCGGCGGCTTCTTCATTGGAGTCTGGCTGTACTTGTGCCTGTTCCGCACGCCGCTGTCGGACGACATTGACCTGGGCGCCTGGGTCCTGCTCGGCTTCGTCGGCCTGGCCTTGGCTGGCGCCATCTACGGCACGCGGGTCGCCACGGGAACGCTGCGCACCATCCTCTTCGTCGCCATCGGCATCGCCATCGCGTTCCTGACGACGGCCTTCATCCTGGAACAGCTCAACGAAGGCATCGCGGCGCTCATCACCTTCGTCGGCGCGGCCCTCATCGTCACCGCCCTGCCGGTGCCAGACCGCCCGGTCGGCAGCGGCCGCACGGCCTAGCGCCACCCTGAAGTAGGTCCGCGTCGTCGACGGGTCCAGACCCCCTCGCCCCAGAGCGGCTGACGGTAGCCCGCAAGGGCGGCTGAGGAAGGTCCCCACATCTCCGATAAGGAACAGGGCCCGAGAACGGGTGGACTGGAGACGGTCCGTCGGGGCGCAGAAACGACACAGCCGCAGGTTAGGGTGAAGGGCGTTGGCCCGGACGTTGCCCGCGGAGTTGCTGAAACGTGCCACCGGCCCTGGGATGCAAGTCCTTGTGACGCGCAGTCGGATGCCGCCTGCCGGCGACCCGCGAGGGTCGTCGGGAAACAGAATGGGGCCTACTCGGGGCTGGGGGGTCTCTCGTTCGCTTCGCTCACTTGGACCCGCGCCCAACCCCGAGTATCCGCTCGCTTCGCTCGCTGCGCCCAAGCGTTGCTGCGCTCCGTCGCCTACTCGGGGCCTGTCTCCCCGCCTAATTCTACCAGGCGTTGTGGTGGCACCTAATTCTACCAGGCTTGTGGTGACCAGAGAGAAACTCGACGGCCCCAAACCCTGAAACCCGCGCACGGGTGGCGACGACTTGAATGAAGGATGCCCTCGCCGCATTCTACCACCGGCACCGCGTCGTCCGCCCGCAAACGCCGCCGGCCTCACCGCAGACCCCGGTCGAGCTGGTGTGCTTCGACATGGATGGCGTCCTCATCGACGTCGGCTCGTCGTGGGTCATGGTGCACAAGCACTTCGGCGTCGAAAACGACGCGAGCCTGCGTGCCTACCTCAACGGCGAGTTCGACGACCGCGAGTTCATCCGTCGCGACGCCAGCCTGTGGCTGCGGCTCAAGCCCAAGATCACGCGCGATGACTTCGAGGCCATCTTCCGCGTGCCGCCGTTCATGGCCGGCGTCGAGCGCACGGTGGAGACCCTGCGCGCCAATGGCGTCGCGATGGCCATCGTCTCGGGTGGCGTCGACGTCATGGCCGAGCACGTGGCGCGGCGGTTGGGCATCCCCCGCGTCGCGGCCAACGGCTTCGTTTACGACGCTGCCGGCCACATCACCGGCGAGGGCGTCGTGCGCACGCCGCTCAACGACAAGGCCGCCCCCGTCGTGCGGTTCGCCGCGGAGTTGGGCATTCCCCTGGACCGCGTGCTCTCCATCGGCAACTCGCTGCCCGACGTCTCCATGTTCGAGGTGGCCGGGCGCTCCATTGCCTTCCACCCCGAGGACGACTACACTCGCCAGCACGCGACGTGGACGATTGAGGACGGCCCGCTCGACCAGATCCTTCCGCTGGTGCTCAACCGGGCGAAGGTCTAGACCGCGGGGCTCATCTGGCCGCCTGCCGACGAAACCGGCACCAACTCTGACGGCCAAACAAGGAATTCCGGGAATTCCTGTTTCGTAGTTGATGTTCCGCGAGGTCCGCGGTCGCGGGAATGGATTGCTCGCCCGGACCACCTTGCCTGGCACTCCTCTTTTTGTCGTCGTGGTCGGCGTCGCCGCCGGAAAACGTGGAACCGTCGTAAGCAGGAACTGCCTCGCCTCATCCAGACTCGCCCGACCGGCCAACCCAATCTGCGGAATCCAGGAGCAAGGAATCTGCGCAATCTACGCCTAGAAGGCGCCGCCGCCGACAAGCCGCTGCAGAATGGTCGGCTCGATGAGTGACGTCGCGTGGGTGACAAGCCCGCGCTGGTTCCAGGACAGGACATGGACGCCGTGGTACTCGAACGGCTCGCCGCCTTTCGATTCGCCAATGGCGCGCCATTGCACGAAGACGATGTTGCGCTTCACCGTGAGCTCGTCGATCGTGAAGGCGATGCGCTTGACGCGGGCGCGCACGGCCTCCAGGTAGCGGCCGTAGCCGTCTTTGCCCACCGGGCCGACCGTGCCGCGGACCTCGTATTGCCCGCGTTCGTCGAAGAGCGCCAGGATGCGCGGAATCTGGACGTCGTCCATGGCGGCGAAGTAATCGCGCGTCTTGGCCTCCAGGTCCACAACCCGGGTCAGGCCGGCCCCTGATTATCAGCCTTCGCGGCGGTCGGTTTATCCCGAACCGGCCAGTCCGGCGGCTATGAAGGTCGTCCCCGCGCAAGCGGCATCCGGCAAGGCAAAGGCGTTCATCGTGGGCGTCGACAAGGACCGCAGGGCCTCGGGCCTGAAGCTGGTCGGCCTCGAGAAGGACGCCACGACCCTCGCCATCCTTGGCAACAAGGACATCGCCCTCCCCTTCAAGGCGGCCCGTGCCGTCCTGACCCCGAAGGGTTGGCTCATCCTGGTCGGGACAGGCGATGGCAAGGCCCTGACCCAGGAGAAGATCGGGTCCCTGGCCAACGTGGGCTGCCGCGCCGCAGGCGGCGTCGGGTGCCGCGTCGCGGCGACGACCCTGGTCCTTGACACCTGGAAGGACGCAATCGCCGCGCAGGCCGTCACGCACGGGGCCGTGATTGGCGCCCTCGACTTCGACCAGTGGAAGTCGAAGCCCGACGCCAAGCCAGCCAACGGCGCCGACCCGCCGACGCCGCCCGTCAAGCTCGACACCCTCGAGGTCCTGGTCCCCGCCGGCGCCGCCGGCAAGGCCGCCACCCGTGCCATCGAGCGGGCAGGCGTCGTCGCCGAGGCCGTCAACGATTCCCGCCTCCTCTCCAACACGCCCGCCAACGTGGCGACTCCGGTCTGGCTGGCCAGCCAGGCGGTGGCGCGCGGCAAGACGCATGGCTTCAAGGTCGCGCTGAAGGACCGCGCCACGCTGCGCAAGGAAGGCTACAACGCCCTCTGCGGCGTCGCGCAGGGCTCCGTCAATGAGGAACGCCTCATCACGATGGACTACCACCCGAAGGGCGCCAAGAAGACCCTCGTCGTCGTCGGCAAGGGCGTCTGCTTCGACTCGGGCGGCATCAGCATCAAGCCCGGCGACAAGATGTGGGAGATGAAGTACGACAAGATTGGCGCCTGCAACACCATCGCGCTGATGGCGACCCTGAAGGCCCTCGGCGTGAAGCACCGCGTCGTCGGAATCGTCCCCGCCGTGGAGAACATGCCCTCCGGCCACGCGCAGAGGCCCGGCGACATCGTGACCGCGAAGGACGGCACCACCATCGAGGTCCTCAACACGGACGCCGAGGGACGCTTGATTCTCGCCGACGCCATCGCGCACGGCCGCACCTTTGACCCCGACTGGCTCATCGACATGGCGACCCTCACCGGCGCCGCCGACTACGCCGTGGGCCCAACGTTCGTCGCCATCATGGGCAACGACGACGCCTTCGCCAAGAAACTCGTGGCCGATGCCATGGACGCCGGCGACAAGGCCTGGCAGCTGCCGCAGGGCGAGGAGTTCGACGAAGCCAACAAGGGCGCCTACGCGGACTTGCAGAACATCAGCCTCACCATCCGCGCCGGCACCTCGATTGGCGGGAGTTTCCTCAAGCACTTCGCCAAGGACACCAAGTTCGCGCACCTGGACATCGCCAGCAAGGCGTGGTCGGGCGGCTCCGACTACTTCGCCAAGGGACCGACGGCGGCAGGCCTCCGCATCGTGCTGCAACGCATCTTGCACGAGTGACATGGCCTCGGAACGCCGCCTCGTCGCATCCGCCCTCGACGATTCCTTGGGCATGGCGCGCTGGCGGTGGCTTGGGCGTCGCGCCCGCATGAGCCGGCTTTACTTCCAGCTCCGCGCCGACGGTGTCGGCTGGCGCCGCGCGCACACCCTCGTGCGCCGCTCTCGCAAGGCGCTGCGGGAATTGCGCAAGGAGCCGAAGGGCCGCGCCGTGGCCCTCGACCTCATCCTGGCCTGAAATCGGACAGGCCAGGGCGGGAAGCAGGCCGCTCAAAGGTGCCTCAGCCGCTCGCAATCCTCAAGTATGTCCGCGCCCAAGTTCTCCGCCGTGGCCGCCAAACGCCAGGTCTTCCTCCATCGCGACGAGGAAGGGTGGTGGGTCGCCGAAGTCCCCAGCCTGCACGGCTGCGCCAGCCAAGGCAAGACCCGTGACGAGGCCATCGCCAACATCAAGGACGCCATCCAGGGCGTGGAGGACAGCCTGCGCAGCCGCGGGCTTGACATCCCCCGCGACGACCTGGACGCCGCCTTGGTGGTCGTTTGACGAAACGGCCCCGCAGCCTGTCTGGACGAAAGGTCGAGAAGGCGTTGCTCCGCCTTGGATTCCGGTTTGACCGACAAACGGGGAGCCACCGTATCCTCGTCCGAGACCGCCCGCTCGCCACCGTTCCTGTGCCCGACCACCCAGAAATCGGACCTGGCTTGTTGGGCGCCATCGTCAAGCAGGCGGGCCTTACGATGGACGAATTCCTCGCCGCCCTCTGACCCGGCTTCAAATATCGGCGACCCCTGGCGAACGCCATGGTACTGGAAGGCCTCGGCGACTCCCTGAGGTCCACCCTCAAGAAGCTCGCTAACGCCGGCCACATCGATGCCGCCCTCATCAAGGAGGTCACGCGCGACATCCAGCGCGCGCTCATCCAGGCCGACATGAACGTCCGCCAGGTCCTCGCGCTCTCCAAAGTCATTGAGAAGCGGGCGCTTGAGGAGAAGCCGCCCTCGGGGATGTCGAACCGCGAGCACGTCATCAAAATCGTGCACGACGAACTCGTCAAGCTCCTCGGCGAGCCCCGGCAGATCCCGCTGCGGCCGCAGACCATCATGATGGTCGGCCTCTATGGCCAAGGCAAGACAACGACCACGGGCAAGTTGGCGTTCCATTTCAAAAAGAAGGGGATGCGCGTCGGCCTCATCGCCGCCGACGTGCACCGCCCCGCCGCGCACGATCAACTCAAGCAGCTCAGCGAGAAGGTCATCTGTGGATTCTACGGCGAAGCGGGAAGCAAGGATGCGGCCGGCATCGTGACGCGCGGCATTGCCGAGCTGAAGAAAAAGCACGACATCATCATCGTGGACACCGCCGGCCGCGACAAGCTCGAAGCGTCCCTCATCGAGGAGATGCGCGAGATCTTCAAGGCCGCCAAGCCGGACGAGAAGTTCCTCGTCATGGACGCCGCCGTCGGCCAGCAGGCCGAGTCGCAGGCCAAGGCCTTCCACGACGCCGTGCAAGTCACTGGCGTCATCATCACCAAGCTCGACGGCACGGCCAAGGGCGGCGGCGCGCTCTCGGCGGTCGCCGTCACCAACGCGCCCGTCGTCTTCATCGGCACCGGCGAGCACATCGAGGAACTCGAGCCGCTCGACCCCAAGCGCTTCATCGGCCGCCTCCTCGGCATGGGCGACCTCGAAGCTCTCCTGGAGAAGGCGAAGGACGCCTCCGGCGGCCAAGACGCCGAGAAGATGGCGCGCAAGATGCTGTCCGGCCGCTTCACGCTCGACGACATGAAGCAGCAGATGGACATGGTGACCAAGATGGGCCCGCTGGGCAAGGTGGCGCAGATGCTGCCCGGCCAGATGGGGCAGGCCTTGCAGGGCCGGGACATGGAAGGCACGCAAGCCAAACTGAAGCACTTCCGCGTCATTCTCGACTCCATGACGGAGGAGGAGCGCGAGGAACCCTCCATCCTCAAGTCGCCGCGCATCAACCGCATCGCGCGCGGCTCCGGCCGCAACCCCAACGAGGTGCGCGAGCTCCTGAAGTACTACGAGGCCACGAAGGGCATGATGAAGGGCCTCGGCAGCAACCGCAAGATGCAGCGCAACCTCATGCGCCAGCTCAAGTTCCAAGAAAAGTAAGGATTGGACGGATTTGCCGCACGATTTACCGGATTGGGTTGGTCCTTCCTCCAAGGTGACTGCCTGATGGACACAATGGCGTGGGTCATCGTCGGAATCGTGGTCGCTTCCCTGGGGGCCATCGTCCTCATGGCGGGGCGGCGCAAGTGGAACGCCGACGGCTCCGACGACGTGCGACGCACCCGCAAGGACCCCATGGGACAAGAAGAGGAGACCTGATGCGCCGCTTCGCCACCGTAAGCCACACCGGGAAAAGCGACGGCGAGTGGACCCTCAACGACCTCTCCGCCGGCGCCGGCCGCGTCGATGTGCTGTGCCGCAACATCCAGTCGACGTTCTTCCTCAGCCACGGCCTGCGTGAGGACACGGAGTTCTACGCGGTGTTCGCCGCCTCGCCCATCCGCCAGAAGACGGTGCGCATCCAGGGCAACGCCATCCAGATGCTGCACCCGGACGAACGCTCGACGGCGGCGCGTCTGCAACAGGCCCTCGTCGCGGCGTGGTCGGTGCCGGACTGGAAGGAAATCCAGCGCGGCCTGGCCGTCGCCCGCTTCGGCCTCGATGGCTTGCTGGACGACCTCAAGGGCAAGTGCACGCCCGTCCTCCTCGATCCGCAGGGGACGCCCATTGAGTCGTGGGACCCTCCCGCCAATCCGTTGTTCCTGCTGTCCGACCACCAGCCGTTCTCGAAGGCGGAGTACGCCAGCCTCGACGGCAAGGGTGTGCAGCGCGTCAGCCTCGGCCCCTACTGGTACCACGGCAACCACGCCATCAGCCTCGTGCAGTGGTTCCTCGACAAACGGTCCCCGCCGGTGTCCTCCGACCCGCGCAACGCCTAACGCAGATTCCGCAGACCCTCTCTCCGGGCCGTCAGCGGCCATGGATTCCGCAGATTCTGCTGATTGGTCGTGCCAAACCACCGAATCCGCCAATCAGCCCATCCACATCGCGAAGCGAATCTGCGGAATCTGCGCCCCGGCGGGGCCATATCCAAGCAGGCCTTGCAAGACTTGCATGGGAACGATTGTCCAGGGCACCGTCACGGTCGGCGGCCAGAAGGTCAACACGAAGGCCGACTTCGCCAGTGACCACGTCACCTTCAGCGGCGGCCGGCGCGGGGAGGTGCCCTACACGAAGGTCGAGGTCCTCGGGACCGCGCGCGGAATCCTCCGTCTGCGCGTCGACGGCGCCATCATGGAGTTCCCCCTCGGCTCCAAGGTCGACCGCGTCGCCGCCAAGGTGCGCAAGCCGCCGACGCTCATGGAGAAACTCGGCGTCAAAGCAAACCTCTCCTGTGCGGTCATCAACGTGGAGGCGAAGGCGTTCCTCATCGAGCTGGAGAAAGCCAATCCCGACGCCCACATCGGCGCCCCCGCCAAGCCGGTGGACCTGCTCTTCGTCGCCGTGCGCGGCCGCGATGAACTCGACCGCATTGCTGACTCCGTCGACCACGTCAAGCCCGACGGCGGCATGTGGGTCGTATACCCGAAGGGCCGGCGCAACCTGCGTGAGGTCGATGTGTTGGCGGCAGGCCGGGCCGCAGGACTCAAGGACATCAAGGTCGCGCGCGTGAGCACGAGCCTCACGGCCCTGAAGTTCGTCTTCCCGGTCGACGAGCGCGGCGGATTCGCTGACGCCTGAATCGGGTTTTGTGTTCGTTTAGGCCGCCGCGGACTCTTCGGGGGCCGGCGGCGTGAAGTAGACCTCGGGCCCGCGCACGATGGTGGGCAGGATCAGGACCGTCTCGACGCCTTCGCCCATCTCCAGGGCGACGGGGCTGGGCGGGATGGTCGGCAGGCGATCGCCGTCCGTGAAGACCCACAGGCGCAGGACGAGCTGGTGCCCGGCCTGGACGACGGAATCCATCGGCTGGATCTCCATCAGGGCCTCGATGGTCTCTCCGGGGAGGACCTCGGTGCGCGTCGTCGAGCCGTCGGCGAAGGCGAGGTTCATCGTCGTCCAGCCGATGCGGCGTTCGACGCCGTCCGGGTCCACATCATAGAGGTAGGCGCCCATGTAGCCGCCGGGGCCTTGCGGCGTCACGGTGATGTGCACCTTGGGCAGGCCGGCGATGAGGAGGTCCTCGGCGAGGGGGCCGAGGGCGAAGTCCGCTGCCTTCTGCACGCCGAGGTCGACGGCGGGCGGCGGGTTGGGCGGGAACTCCTCGCTGGCCGACGGGTACAAGACTGCCGAGGCGCGGGCGCCGGGCTTGTCGGCCAGGAGCCCGTTGGCGAGGTGGTACGTGGTCCACGTGGCGTCGTGCGGCGGGAAGTGTTCCTCATTGCGCCAGCGGCCGAGGTCGTCGCGGACCTGGACGGGTGCGCCGGTGTCGACGTCGAGGCCCTTGAGCTCCTGGTCGAGCCAGTGCAGGAGGATCTCCTTGAAGTCGGCGCGGACGCAGACATCGAGCACCTTGTTGTCGTCGTTGCAATCGATGTTGGCGCCGTCGACGCCGAGGCCGTCCGGCCACGCGTGACCCCATTGGCCCAGGAGTTGCTTGGTGAGCAGACCTTTGGCTTCGAGATGGTCGACCCAGGGGACGACCTGGCTTGGATCGACGTTCCAATCCTGCAAGCCTTGGATGCTGAAGACGGACCCCTTGTAGTTTGCGTCGACGCCGGGTTTGCGGTTGCGCGCCTGCCAGTAGCCCGTCGGGTCCTCGCCCGCCGCGCCGGCAAGGCCGGACAGGGCAAGGCCTTCGACGGCTTCGGGGCAGAGGCGGCCGGGGGATTTGTCGGCCTCGCCGGAGTCGATGCCGCCTTGGATGTAGAGGGCGTTGAGGAGGAAGGGGCCGCGCGATTCGCTGCTGCCGTTGCGGTACATCAGGCCGTAGATGTCGGGGACGCCGGACACCGGGACGATGGTCTTGAGGTACGGGTTGCCCGTCGAGGCGGCACTCCACGGCGTCGAGCCGTCGTAGGAGACACCAATCATGGCGATCTTGCCGGTCGACCATTCCTGCTGGCCCATCCAGGTGAGCGCGGTGTCAAGGTCGGCAATCTCGTTGGGGCCCATGAGGTCGTTGCAGCCATCGGAGCCGCCGGTGCCGCGCACCGAGAGGGTCACGAAGGCGTAGCCATGCGGAACGAGGT
>JBAZXE010000022.1:0-29530 GCA_041659985.1 Thermoplasmatota archaeon
GTACGGATTGGAGGGGATGACGACGGTCAAGCCGGGCGTGTGGGCGAAGTAGGCCTCACCGGACTGCGAGTGGTAGTGGCCTCCGCGGATGCCGCCGCCGTAGGGCGTGCGCACGACCATGGGGACCTGGTACTGGCCACCGCTGCGGTAGCGAATCTTCGCTGCCTCGGACACGAGCTGGTCGAAGCCGGGGAAGATGAAGTCCTGGAATTGGATCTCAGGAACCGGTCGAAGGCCGTACGTCGCCATGCCGATGGCGGCGCCGATGATGAGCGACTCGTTGAGCGGCGTGTCGAGCACGCGGGCGTCGCCGTACTTGGCCCAGAGACCGTCGGTGGCGCGGAAGACGCCGCCGTTCTTGCCGACGTCCTCGCCGAGGATGACGACGTCCGAGTCGCGCCCCATGGCCTGATCGAGCGTGTGCGTGACGGCCTGGATGAGAGTCATGTTGGGCATATCAGAAGCCTCCGAAGAAGTAGCAAGCACCCGCGGCACAGCAGCCGCCGGCGGTGAGGAGAAGGAAGGTGGAGATGGCCATCAGTGCGCCCCCGGAATCCCGTGCTCCTTGTAGTCACGCATCATCTGCTCCTTCTGGTCCTTGAGGAGCTCGGGGACGTGCTCGTAGACGTCGTCGAACATCGTCTCGACATCGGGCGTGGGGCCGTTCTTCTCGGCAGCCTTGACGGCGTCGTCGATTTCGGCGATGGCCGCGGCGGCGATGGCCTCGACGGCCTTGGCGTCGATGACCTTGACCTTGAGGAGGTAGGTCTCGAAGCGCTTCAGGGGGTCCTTGGCGGCCCACTCCTTGAACAACTCCGGTGGGCAGTAGCGGCTCGGGTCGTCCGAGGTGCTGTGCGCGCTCATGCGGAACGTGACGAGCTCGATCAAGGTCGGGCCCTCGCCGTTGCGCGCGCGCTCGACGGCCTCCTTGGTGACCTTGTAGACGGCGAGGATGTCGTTGCCGTCGACTTGGATGCCGGGCATGCCGTAGGCGGCCGCCTTGATGGCGTAGGACTCGGAGGCCGACTGCTTGCTGGTGGGCACCGAGATGGCCCACTGGTTGTTCTCGAGCATGAAAATGCACGGCGCCTTGGTGACGGCCGCGAAGTTCATGCCGGCGTGGAAGTCAATCTCACTGGAGGAGCCGTCGCCGAAGGAGGTCATGGCGACCTGCTTGGTGCCCTTCAGCTTCATCGCGTAGGCCGTACCGGAGGCCTGGACAATCTGCGTCCCCAGGGGCGAGGAGATGGAGAAGAAGTTGATGTCCTTGAACGAGTAGTGCACGGGCATCTGGCGGCCCTTGATCTCGTCGGCGGCGTTGCCGAAGCACTGGTTCACCATGCGCAGCATCGAAACACCGCGCAGGAGCGGCGTGCCGGGGTTGCGGTAGTGCGGGTAGATCCAGTCGTCCTCGTTGAGGGCGTAGGCGGCGCCGATGTGGCAGGCCTCTTGGCCCAGGCAGCTGAGGTAGAAGCCGATGCGGCCCTGGCGCTGCAGGAGGATGAGCTTCTCGTCCATTTTGCGGACGCGCACCATCGTCGTGTAGAGGTGTCTCAGGTCGGCCTCGGAGAGGTCCAGCTCGAGGTCGGACTTCTTCTTGGATTCCAGGATGGACAGGGGCTTGTCGGCCAAGGGCACCACGCGCAATCGCGGCGAGTCAGCGCCCGGGTTTAAGTTGTACCCTCATCGCATGAACGGATACTCATGATCGGCCTCGCAATGCTGGAAAACGTTCAGCCATGCCTTGCACACGTGCAAGAAGGCCCCAGCGGTCAACCAGAAAGCTGAACCGAGGTCAGCAGCTTTTGCCGGGCATGCGCATTGCCGCACTGCTTCTCATTGCCACCATTCTCGCCGCCGGCTGCACGTCGACCAATGACGCGGACGACGCGGACAGCAACGACATGATGGCCCTGGCGTCCGGCAGCTACCAAATGCAGCTCTCTGGCATGCCGACGGCGCCATTGTCGCCAGGCCAGATGTTCAACGTCACCGTGCAGGCGATGGCCGGCATGGGCGGGATGCACTCCATGATGAGCGACCACATCGGCGCCCACTACTGGAACATGACCCTCGCCGACCCTACCGGAGCCTTGGGCAACGCGACGACCTGCGCCCACCGCACTGCCGACGCGCCCGGAACCTACACGGCGCAATGCCAGGCGCCCATGCAGGCCGGGACGTACCACCTGCGCTCCCACATGCGCATGATGGACGATGAGCAGATGATGCACCACTGGTGGAGCGACGAGCAGACCTTCACCGTCGCCTAGCGCGCCTTCTCGCACCGGGCGGACCCAACCTTATCCGACGGCGGCCAAATCCACCGGCATGGACCACTACCACGTCTGGTGCGACCTCAAACCCGGCGTCAAGGACCTCGACCTCGTTGCAAGCATCGACGCCATGCTGGGCCACCTCAAAGGCCTCGGAAAATTGGAAGGACACACCATAAGCCGACGCAAGCTGGGCTTCGGGCCGAACGAGATCGGCGAGTGGCACATCGACATCCGCACCCGCAACATGGCGCAGTTGGAGGAGGCCTTCGATTACGTGACGCCGCGAGCCGGCGAGATGGAGCGCCTGCACGCGATGGTGTGGAGCAAGGTGGACAACTTCCGTAGCGCATTGTACCGGGAGTTTCCGGATGCAAATCGGGCACGCTAACGACAACCAAACAGGAATTACAGGAATTCCCAGAAGCCTGCTCCAATGGTTTCCCGCAAGTCCTGGAATTCCATTTTCATGGGGCGCGCTACGGTTTCCAATCCTTGAACGCCGTGTACGCGCCCTCGGCCCGTCGCGGGTTCTGGGCGAGGTGCTCGAAGAGCCACTGGTACCATTCGCCCCACCGAGTGTAACCGATGGCGCTGCGCTTCCACTTGACGTAGCCCTCCAACCGTCGCCACGATTCGCGCAGGAAGCCGCCAATGACTTGGTCAACGAGGTCAATAGGCACGACGCGGTTGTGCACGAGGACGCCGAGGGTCTCGAACGTCATCATGACGGTGGCGGCCGCCGTCTCGATGGCGGGGCCGGCGTCGCGGACCTGCTGCGCCGTGGCTCCGAGGGGAAGGTCGTTGACGGCATTGAAGGCCGAGCGGAATTCCTGCGTGTTGAGGCCCGTGATGACCTGAAGGGCCTCCTCGTGCGAGCGGCGCCGGCGAAGCTGGAGGAGCTGGTAGACGGCGACAACGGCCGCGACGACGAGGGCGACTTGGCCGACGAGCTGGAAGTAGGGGAGGAGTTCGGAGGGATTCATGGTCAAGCCGCCGTCGGGTTCGCCCCGCGAATCATTCCCTCAAGGAACAGCTCGCCCGCCTTGTAGCTCGACCGAACCAGCGGACCCGAAGCCACGTAGAGGAAGCCCATCCGTTTCGCCAGGGCAGCATACGCGTCGAACTGCGTCGGATTCACGAATTCCGTGACCGGTAGATGGCGAAGTTCCTGCGTCGGGCGCAGATACTGGCCAAACGTGACAATGTCGACGCCGGCTGCGCGCAGGTCCTGCAACGTTTCCTCGACTTCAGCGGCCGTCTCGCCAAAGCCAACCATGATGCTGGTCTTCGTGTACCTGGCCCCCGCTGCTTTGTAGGCGCGGAGGATCGCAAGGCTCTGGTCGTAGGCGGCGCGACGATCCCGCACCAGGGGAGTGAGACGACGGACAGATTCGATGTTGTGCGCCACCACATCGGGTCCGGCGGCCAGGATGCGCGCAGGCGCTTCCGGGTTTCCCGCAAAATCCGGCGTCAAAACCTCGACGAGGACCTCGGGGTGGTCGCGTTTGCAAGCCTCAATGACGCGGCCGAAATGGTCGGCGCCGCGGTCGGGCAAGTCGTCACGATCGACGCTGGTGATGACGACGTAGCCGACTCCCATGATGCCAATCGTCTCGCTAGCCTTGCGCGGTTCTTCAGCATCCAACGGTCCCGGTTTGCCGGTGGGGACGGAGCAGAACCGGCAGCCACGCGTGCAAGTGCCACCCATCACCATGATGGTCGCCGTGCCAACGCCCTTGGGGCCGCCGCCCCAGCATTCGGCAAGGTTCGGGCAGCGCGCCTCCTCGCAGACCGTGCTGAGTCCACGTTCGCGCAGCGCCTGTTTGATGGACGCGTACGCCTGGCCGCCGGGGGCCTTGACCTTGAACCACTCCGGAAGCCTTGGTCGTCCGTTGCCGCTGGCCGGCGCAACGCCGGCGATGGGCAGGTTCGGCAACCCCGTCACGACGGTGCCGACCCTGGACTCCAGCATAAGACTTCGGCCACGGGAGGACTACGGGAGTCCGGCGTCCTCGAAGAAGTCGAGGGCCTCCTCGATGACCTCATGGCAGGCTTGGCGTTCGTGCCGTTTCAAGCGCACAATGCGGTCGCGCAGGACAATTGGGATTTCGATGGAGGTGGCATCCTTGCTCCGAGGCATGCTCGAGGAACCGCGAGGCTCCTCTAGGAACTTGCAGGCGGGTGGATGAAGATGCGGTTGGCGGCAAGCAGCGAACCTGTGGATGGGTCTAACAAACCCGCGTCTCGCCCAATCCAAGGTCCCACATTTCGGCCCGCGGCCGTCCGGTCTTCGGCCACTCTTCCCGCCACTTCTCCAGGGGTTCCAGGAACGGTTCACGGGTGAGAACGAACGTTCCCCAGTGCATCCCAACCATGCGCTTGGCTTTGAGGTCCTGGCATGCCTGAACGGCCTCGGCGGGGTTGGTATGGACATTCTGCATGAACCAGCGTGGGTCGTATGCGCCGATGGGGAGGATGGCGACGTCAAAGGGCCCGTGCCGTTTGCCGATCTCCTTGAAGTTCGGGCCGTACCCGGTGTCGCCGGCGAAGTACACGGACTTCCCGCCCGATTCCATCACCCACGAACCCCAAAGCCTCCGGCACACGTCGACGACGCCGCGCCGGCACCAGTGGTGGGCAGGGACGAAGGTGAACTTGACTCCGCCCGATTCGGCGGACTCCCACCAATCCAGTTCTGTAATCTGCGTGAAGCCGCGCTTGTTGAACCACTCCGCCGTGTTGGCTCCGACGAAGATGGGCGTGTCGCGTGGCAGGCGGGCCAGGGTCGGCGCATCAAGGTGGTCGTAGTGGTCGTGGCTGATGACGACGGCATCAATTTTCGGCAACGAGTCCCAGGCCAGACCGGGGCGGGTCATGCGCTTCGAGCGCGGGCCGGGCAGCTTCTCCGACCAGATCGGGTCCGTGAGGATGGCGCGGCCGCCGAGGCGCACCAAGGTCGTGGCGTGTCCTACCCAGGTGACAGAGACATCACCCTTGCGCAACTTGGGAAGTTGGCCGTTGCCACGCGGCACAAGATGGGCGACCTTCTCCGCACCCTTGCCGCCGAAGCCGCCTTCGCGCAGGATTTTCCAAATCATGGACCGCGTCGGCAAAGGGCTGGTCAAGCGGTCCTTGAAGTGGCGGGGCCATTGCCGCGGTTTCACGGGCTGTTGCACGGCGTTCGATTGGGCCGGCCCGGATAGGGTTTCGGGATGCGGACAAGCCCGCCCGCCTCCTATGCGAACCCTTCATATCGCGCGACCCGTGGCCGCCAACAGCGCATGCGAATCGCGACTCTGCTGACCGACCGGTGCCAACCGAAGCGGTGCCAGCAGGAATGCATCCGCTTCTGCCCGCCGGTGCGGTCGGGGGTAGTGGACACCATCAAGATGGACGCGGAGAAGGGCAAGCCCGTCATCTCCGAGGAGTTGTGCATCGGGTGCGGCATCTGCGTCAACAAGTGCCCCTTCGACGCCATCCGCATCATCGGCCTTCCGGAGGCCCTCGAAGGCGAACTCGTCCACCAGTACGGCAAGAACGGCTTCCGTCTCTTCCGGCTCCCCGTCCCCAAACTCGGCGCCGCGACGGGCATCCTGGGCCCCAACGGCATGGGCAAGACCACCGCCATCCGCGTCCTGTCCGGTGAGGAGATTCCCAACCTCGGCGACTGGGAGAAGACTCCGACGTGGGACCCCGTCCTCGCTAAGCACAAGGGGACGGAGCTCGGCGACTACCTCAAGATGGTCGTCGACAAGGGCGTCCGCACGGCGCGCAAGCCGCAGTACGTCGACCAGCTCCCCAAGGCGTTCAAGGGCAAGGTCCGCGACCTCCTGAAGAAGGCCGACACGGACGGCCGCTGGGACCTCGTCGTCCCGCGCATGAACATCGGCCACGTCCTCGACCGCGACATGGACCAGGTTTCCGGCGGCGAATTGCAGCGCATCGCCATCAGCGCGACGTTGCTGCGCGATGCCGACGTCTACTTCTTCGACGAACCCAGCTCGTACCTCGACATCCACGAGCGCCTGCGCGTCGCCCAGGTCATCCAGGAATTGGCCGCGAAGAAGCGCGTCGTCGTCATCGAGCACGACCTCGCGGTCCTCGACTTCCTCACCGAGCAGGTCCACCTCGTCTACGGCGAGGAGGGCAGCTACGGCGTCATCACGCAGGCGCGCAATGTCCGCCACGGCATCAACACCTACCTCGAGGGTTTCCTGCCCGAGGAGAACATCCGCGTGCGTGAGGAGGCCATCCGCTTCGAGGCGCACCCGCCGCGCACCAAAGCCGAACTCATTGACCTCCTGGAGTTCCCCGCCCTCTCCAAGGATCTGGGCTCGTTCAAGCTCACCTCGGAGCCGGGAACCATCCACCACGGCGAGGCCGTCGGCGTCGTCGGGCCCAACGGCACCGGCAAGACCACCTTCGTCAAGATGCTGGCCAATGTCTTGCCGCCTGACGGCGACGTGAAGATGCCGCAGGTCAAGGTCAGCTACAAGCCGCAGTACATCAAGTCGGACTACGAGGGCACCGTCAAGGACATCCTGCTCCAACACGCCCCCGAACTCCTGCAGGCCGGCTTCTACCAGTCCGAGATTGCCCGCCCCATGACTCTCAAGCCGCTCCTGGAGAAGGACGCGGCCGGATTGTCGGGCGGGGAGCTGCAGCGCCTGGCCGTCAGCCTCGCCTTGTATCGCGACGCGGACATCTACCTCCTCGACGAGCCCTCCGCCTACCTGGACGTCAACCAGCGCATCAACGCCGCCAAGACCATCCGCCGCGTCATGGAGAAGAAGGGCAAATCCGCCCTCGTCGTCGACCACGACGTCTACTTCCTTGACCTCGTCTCGGACTCCATGATGGTGTTCGGGGGCGAACCTGGCAAGACCGGCCACGCGACGGGCCCGCACACGCTGCGCCAGGGCATGAACCGGTTCCTCAAGGATGTCGGCGTGACGTTCCGGCGCGACAACGAGACCCGCCGCCCGCGCATCAACAAGCCGAATTCCCGTCTCGACCGCGAACAGCGCGACGCCGGCGAATACTACTACGCCCCCGAAGACGCCTAGTGCAAGGACACAAGGCACAAGAATCCCCCCGCATGGCCAGCGGCATGGACGACTCGGGAGCCCTCGGCGTCATCGTCGGCATCGTCGTGGCCTTGGCCTTGGCGGCGGTCGGAGGCGGCGTCTACCTGTACGCCACGGATTACAAGATGACGGCGGACGTCAAGGACACGTCCTGCGGCGGCCCCATCGTCCCGGACGTCCAGAACGTCGTGGCCATCAAGACCCGCACCCTGGGCATCGACCACGACGTCAAGGGCATCCCCGACCAGCAGTGCCTCCTCTTGGTGGAGGGAGACTACGTGGAGTACCACATCCGCACCAAGCACACGACCCTGTACCGCAGCAACGGGGCCTGCGTGTACGACACCGAGAAGGGCACGGCCTGCGCCGGCTTGGTTTGAGACGTTTCACTACGCCAAGCCTATCAACCATGGGTCGGATGACCCGCCATGGACAACAACAAGATCCTGGGAATCGTGCTGATCGTCGTTGGCGCCCTGCTCCTGCTGGGCTGGCTCAACATCCCCTACCTGGGCCTGATTCTCGGGGTTGTCCTTCTGGTTCTGGGCATCATGATGCTGACCGGCAAGATGTCCGGCGCAACCTGGCTGGCGTGGACCATCGTCGTCCTCGGGGCCATCGCTATCCTGGCCAGCCTTGGATTGGATTTCCTCGACAGCATCGCCAACCTGATGTTGACGCTGGTGGCCATCGCCCTCATCGTCGTCGGCGTCCTCAAGCTCGTCGGCAAGATGTAACGCGGATTCCGCTGATTCGCTTCGCGTCCTCACCGCCCTGATTGGCGGATTGTGCTTGCCGGGCGGGCAGCAGGTGGACCCCGGAACGCCTACGGAGCGCCTCATATATTCGTCCCGAGTCGCGCCGCCCATGGCCCTGAAGGATGGCGACGTCGTCCGCTTCGACTACACCCTCTACGTGGACGGAAAGATGGTCGAGACCAGCGAGGAATCCGTCGCGAAGGCGAACAACATCCACCGCGAGGCGCGCAACTACCGCCCGCTCACCGTCACCCTGGGCTCGCGCCAGATCATCGCCGGCCTGGAGTCGCACATGCGCAGCCATGGCCAGAAGGGCAAGGCCGTCACCGTCGACATCGCCGCCGTCGACGCCTACGGCGAACGTGACGCCAAGAAGATCCAGACCATCCCGCTGCAGAAGTTCAAGGCGCAGAAGGTCCAGCCGCAAGTCGGCATGCAGTTGAACATGGGCAACGAGCGCGGCACGGTCACCCAGGTCGCCGGCGGCCGCGTCCGCGTCGATCTGAACCATGACCTCGCCGGCAAGGCCCTGCGCTACGACTACACCATCCGCGACGTCGTCGCCGATGAGGCCGGCAAGGTCGAGGCCGTCCTCGCCAACATCTTCGGCCCCGGCGGCGCCAAGGCCACCGTCACCGCCGACGCCATCACCGTCGAGGTCCCTGACCAGGTCAAGTTCGACCAGAACTGGATGATGGCCAAGTTCCGCATCGTCGCCGACTTGCGCACCGTCTCCGACAAGAAGAAGGCCATCCACCTCGTCGAAGTCTTCCCCGTCATGGACGACACCGGCCTTGTGCCCGGTCACGAAGGCCACCAGCACGGCCCCGGCGAATCGCACTAAGGCCGACACCGCCCGACGTGCCGAGCACGAAACAGGAATTGCCGGAATTCTAGGAACCTGGTTTCGACCATTCCGGTAATCCCTCGTTGGTCGGCGTCGGTTGGCTCATAAACCGGTCCCCTGTCGCCGCCTTTGGAGAGCCGCCAGTGAGCAATCCCCCGCGCCAGGAAGGACACCGGAACCAGTTCCAGTGCATCGTCGTGGGCGCCGGGTTCGCCGGTTGCTCGGCCGCCATCCGCCTCGCCCAGAAAGGCGTCAAGGTCCTCCTCGTCGAGCGCGCCGATGAAGGCGGCGCCAAGAACCTGAGCGGCGGCATCCTGTGGGGCAACGACCTCGCGCAAATCCTGCCCGACTGGCGCGCCACGATGCCCGTTGAGCGCCCGGTCTCCAACAAGAAGGTCGGCTTCCTTTCGGAGAACGGCCCTGCGTTCGTCATCGACTACCACGACCCGAGCCTGAAGACCCAGACGGTCGGCTACGCCGTGCTGCGCGCCAAGACCGACAAGTGGCTCGTCGAGCAGGCCAAGAAGGCCGGCGTCACCGTCATCTCCGGCGTCAACGTCGAAGGCCTCCACAAGACGAACGGCCGCGTCACCGGCGTCTGGCAAGGCGGCGAGGTCACCACGGCCGACGTCGTCATCGTCGCCGACGGGGCCAACTCCCGCCTGACCCTGCAAGCCGATTTGCGCCACGGTGACAAGAAACTCGACATGGACCACTACGCCCTCGGCGTCAAGGAAGTCCTCAAGCTCCCCAAGGGCACCCTCGAAGACCGCTTCTGCATCGGCGCCGACGGCGGCATGGCTGGGGAGTTCGTCCTCGGCCGCAGCGACGGAGTCCTCGCCGGTGGCTTCCTCTACACCAACCAGGACACGCTCTCGCTGGGCGTCGTCATCAACCTGCGGACGATGAAGAACCAGGGCGAACTGACGACGCACGACATCGTCGAGCAGTTCCGCAACCACCCCTACATCGCGCAGCTCACCAAGGGCGCCGAGCTCGTCGAGTACGGCGCGCACCTCGTCCCGGAAGGCGGCTACATGGCCCTGTCCGAGCTGTACGCCGACGGCGTCCTCGTGGCCGGCGACGCAGCCGGATTCTGCTTTAGCAACGGCATCGTGATCCAAGGCATGAACTACGCCGTGCGCAGCGGCATCGCCGCCGCCGACGCCGTCGTCCACGCCACCAAGAAGGGAGACTTCTCCGCCGTCACGCTGTCGCGCTACGAGGGCCTCCTCGAGGCCGACGGCACCATGGACGACTTCCGCCGCTTCAAGAACGTGGGGAAATTCCTGTGGAACCCGCGCCTGTTCCAGAAGTACCCCGACTTCCTTGCCTCGGTCTTCAAGAGCCTCCTCCTCGCCGAGGGCCCCAAGAAGAAGATGCGCGACCACGTCCGCGCCGCCATGAAGGCCAACGGCGTCAAAGCCAGCGACCTCATGGCCGACGGACTCAACGCGGGGGCGAACCTGTAATGGTGACCCCCGGAGGCCACAACGTGGAGCACGCCTCAGCCAAGCCCACCAGCCCGCTGTCGAAGCTGCCGGTCGTGAACATCAAGGCCCGCCTCGGTGCCTCGAAGTTCGTCACGGACACGCACGAGAACCAGCACATCACCGTCGATCCGGATATCTGTGACACGTGCCCGCACGAGATGTGCATCAACACGTGCCCCGCCAAGTGTTTCGAGTTCGTCAACGGCCGCATGCAGTTCACCTACGAGGACTGCGTCGAGTGCGGCACCTGCGACATCGTGTGCACGCCTGGTTCCGTGAAGTGGAACAACCCCCGCGCGAGCTTCGGCGTCAACTACCGCTACGGATGATGTCTTGGTGGACTACAGTCCGCCGGCTTCATCGAAGGCCCGTGTCGATCGCGCAGGGGTGGCCCTTGGTTTCGGCGATGCCGACGAGGAGGATCTGCAGGTCATCAACAACTGGCGATCTGCCCACGCGTATCCATTGCACAGCAGTTTCATCTCGCTAAAAAATAAGGCAAAGGCCGCTAGCCCTGGGGCTCTTGTTTCGCAACGAATCAAACGACTTCCTTCAATTCAAACGAAACTGAAGCGATATCCGAAGATGCGATTGTCACAAATGCAGGACATCGGCGGGGACCGCGCAGTCGTTGGAACACTTGCAAAAGTCTACGAACTTCAGCAGGCGATTATGGAGTCTCCCGGCGCTCTGAAGTACATCACCGAAGACAACTACCTCATCCAGCCAAAAGACGACGGCTATCGCAGTCTCCACTTAATTTTCAAATACAGTGCCGCAGGCGATTCGCCCTACAACGGACTGTGGCTCGAGCTCCAGCTACGCTCACGACTGCAACACGCTTGGGCGACTGCCTTGGAAACAGTCGATTTTCTGCATTCGCAAGCCCTGAAGCTCGGTGGGGGTACCCAAGAATGGCGGCGATTTTTTTCGCTCATGGGATCGTACATCGCCATTCGCGAAGAGGCTCCGCTCGTGCCTAATACGCCGAAAAGCGAGTCGACCATCTGCGAAGAGCTGCGTACCCTGTCCGCCGAATTGCTTCCCGAGGAGCGTTTGCAGGCATTCAACCAAGTCGTCCAACGGTCCGGTCGGCTGTCCGGCTCTCGGTACTTCCTGCTTGAACTAGACGTAGAATCAAAGCGGCTTGACGTTCGGGGGTTTGAGGACTTTAAGACCGCCACAGACCAGTACATTGTTGCCGAGAACACAATTGCCGTGACCAATGCGAGGCGGAACAAGGAAGCCGTGCTTGTCTCTGTCGACAAATTGGCCAGTTTGAAAGAGGCCTATCCGAATTTTTACCTCAATACGAGCGATTTTTTGAAGGTACTTCGGAAGGCATTGGCATAAAGCGCCTTTGACCACGGCGCGCGTCGAACCACCTAAATGCGAGGTCCTGCACCGTTGCTCCTCCTGGTGCGCACCCCTTAAATCACACCCCCAAGTCGCCGCCCACAGGGCCAGATTGGAGGGCTTACCTCCGGTCAGGTCCACCGTGAGTTCCATGGCCCACGCCGCCGCGCCCGCAGCCGCTTCCGCCTACAGTCCGGCCAACCCGTACCTGCTCAAGGGCCTGAACCGCCCGCTGCATGTCGCCGTCTGCATGAAGATGACACCGGACGCGACGGACCTCACCATCGACCCCGTCAAGAAGACGCTCGACCGCACCAAGGTCAAGAACATCATCAACCCGCCAGACGAGAACGCCTTCGAACTGGCCCTTCAGCTCAAGGACCGCTTCGGCGCCCAGGTCTCCGTCGTCACGATGGGGCCGCCGTTCTTCGACATCATGCTGCGCGAGTGCGTCGCCCGCGGCGCCGACCGCGGAGTCCTCATCACGGACCGCGCCTTCGCGGGCGCCGATACATGGCCGACGAGCATGACGCTCTCGGCCGGGATCAAGAAGATCTCCAAGCAGTGGGGGGACGTCGACGTCATCCTCTTCGGCGAGGAGACCACGGACGCCTCGACGGGGCAAGTCGGTCCCGGTGTCGCCGGCCAGCTCAACACGGAGCAGGCGACCTACATCCACTCCATCGACTTCGACCCCGCGACGGAACTCCTCACCGCGACGCGCAGCATCGGCGGCGGCCACGAAGTTCTCCGCATGCCCCTGCCCGCGGCCGTCACGTGCGAACTCAAGATCAACACGCCCCGCCTGGCCAACCTCAACGGCAAGCTGCGCGGCGCCGGCACCCAACTCGTTGTCTGGAGCCTCGCGGACCTCACCGACATCAAGGACCCGTCCTGGGTGGGTCTCAAGGGCTCGCCGACCATCGTCGGCAAGGTCGACATCTCCAGCGGCTTCGAACGCCACGCCAAGAAATTCCCCGACGCCAAGGCCGTCGTGGCGGACCTCTTCGAACGCGGGACGGTGGCTTGAATGGCCAAGACCCCCGGCCGCTACGACGCGGTCCAGTTCCGTGCCTGCAAGCCCGCCGAGTCGTTTGCTGACTGGAAGGGCGTCTGGGTCATCGCCGAACACCGCGACGGAAAGCTGGCCGATGTCACCCGCGAACTGCTGGGTGCTGCGCGCCCCATGGCCGACAAGCTCGGCCACAAGGTCACCGGCGTCATCCTCGGCCACCAAGTCACCGCCCTCGGCCAGCAGCTTCTCGCCGCTGGAGCTGACGACGTCATCCTGGCCCAGCACCCCGTCCTCAAGACGCCGCTGGCCCGCCCCAGCACCGACGTCATCATCCGCCTCATCGACGAGCGCAAGCCCAACATCGTCCTCATCGGCGCCACGCACACCGGCCGCGACATCAGCTCGCGCGTGGCTGCGACCCTCGACGCCGGCATGACGGCCGACTGCACGGAGCTCGACGTCGACGCGGTCAACGGCGAACTCCTGGCCCGCCGGCCCGCCTTCGGCGGCAAGATGCTGGCCACCATCCGCTGCGACCGCCACCGCCCCCAGATGGCCACGGCGCGACCGGGCATCTTCAAGCCCCTCGACGCCGATGCCAACCGCAAGGGAAAGATTGACTCCGTCAACCTGGACTGGCTGAGCGCCCGCACCTACTCGGCGCAGGTCGTCGACTACGTCGTCGACCACGGCACCAACATCACCAAGGAACAGATCCTCGTCGCCGGCGGTCTCGGCATCGGCGGCCCCGAGGGCTTCGCCAAGTTGCAGGAACTCGCCGACGCCCTGGGCGGCACCGTCGCCTGCACCCGCCCCGTGGCGGACAAGGGCTGGCTCGAGCGCAGCCGCCAAGTCGGTCAGACCGGCGTCTCCGTGCGCCCCAAGCTGTACGTCGCCGTCGGCATCTCGGGCGCCATCCAGCACATCGAGGGCATGAAGGAGTCCGGCACCATCCTGGCCATCAACTCCGATCCGAACGCGCCGATCTTTAGCTACTCCGACATCGGGCTCGTCGGTGACTGGAAGGCCCACGTCGACGCCCTCATCGCCGAGGCGAAGGCGCGCAATCTGGCCAACGCCAAGTGGATGGTCCCCGTCAAGGACACTCTCGACGCCGACCGCCAGGCCGCCGCTGAACGTGCGGCCAAGGCCGGGGTCAAGGCCGCGCCCAACCCGACTCCGACGACCAAACCAACCACGGAAATCACGGAACGCACGGAAAAGGCAAAGTTGCCTTCCGTGGCTTCCGTGGGCTCCGTGGTTCCGTCGGCCGCGAAGGCAGAGCACGTGGCCCCCGCGGCGAAAGCCGAAGCAAAACCGGCCACGCCGACGCCCGCTCCGGCAGCGCCGGCCCCCGCCGCTGCGGACGGCAACGGCAAGTTCACTGGCAACCCGAAGGACATCGCCGTCGTGAAGGCCTTCGCTGCCAAGATCCCCGAGGCGAAGAAGGCCTGGGTCCTAGCGGCCGACTGCATCGTCTGCAACGGCTGCCAAGCGGCCTGCCCGACCGACGCCGCCATCGTCACCGACATGGCGCGCGTCGACCGCGACCTGTGCATCGCCGACGGCGCTTGCTTCGACGCCTGCCCCACCGGCTCCATCCGCCCCGGCATCGAGGTTCCCGCGACCTCCGGCGGCTGGCCGAAGGGCTCGCGCCTCGCCGGCAAGTTTGGCGTCCCGGAACCCTAGTTCGCGCCTATTCGCGGGTCGCTGGCTCGTCCGGCTCCGCCGGTCGGTACTGGACCTCGACGGTGAGCCCGGGCTTGACGCTGGCCAAGGCGGGCAGGAGGTGGTTCAGCACCTGCTCGGCCGTGGCCGGGAACAGTCGACCCTGTGCACTCTCCTTCACCCAGGCCTTGCCCTGACGGTAGTAACGCTCCGTCCAGGCCTTGCCGTGCAGGAGGATGACGTACCGGTCGTTGGTGAGGTCCATGCCATCACCGTTTCTTGTCGGCTTTCGCCTTGCGTTCCTTCGCCGCCGCCCGCCGTGCGTCGGGGACGGTCCCTTGCCCGGGGCCTTCCTTGAGGAGGTGCCCATACAACGGGTAGTCGTCGTCGAATTGCTCGTAGTCGTCCGTGAGCTCCTCGCCTGGCGCGATGTCGCGCAGGGCCAGGGTCTGGGTGCCGTGTCCGCTGCGGCAGTTCGGTGTCTTGCTGTGGTTGAAGTAGCGCGCGTCGTCGCCGCACAGGATGATGTGGTCGTCCTCACGGTACCCGTAGACGGCGATGTACTTGCGGACCCAGGGCTGCAACCCGGCCAGCTTGTCCACGGGGATGGTCTGGTCGATGGGCGCGTCGTAGTCCCAGACCAGGGTGCCCTTGGCGATGGGCTCCAATGCATGCAGACCCAGGCCGTGGATCTTGCTGGGGGCCAACTTCACGGGCACGCGCATCATGGGCAGGACGGGACGGAGGCCTCAGCGTTTGAACGCTCTGACGGCACGGCCAACCTTCATGGCCGTGGTCCCAGTGGCCGCCCCGTGACCGACTTGCGACACGCCCGCCAGGTACGCCTGCCGGAGGTCGGTGAAGCCGGACAACGGACCTTGCATGAGGCCAAGGTGCTCGTCGTTGGCCTTGGCGGGTTGGGTTGTCCGGCCGCGCAGGCCCTCGTCGGCGCCGGCATTGGTACGGTCGGACTGTGCGACTTCGACCGCGTCGACCTCTCCAACCTGCACCGCCAACCACTCTACGGGGTCGCCGACGTGGGCCGACGCAAGACCGAGGCCGCCCGCACCCGACTGGCCGCCGTCGATCCGGCGATTCACCTCGTCGTCCACGACCTCCTCGTCGATGCCGCCTCGGCGCCCCGGCTGGTGACCGGATACGACCTCGTCGTGGATGGCCTCGACGACCTGGCCGCCCGCTACGCCCTTGGCGACGCCTGCCGCGCGGCGGGCATCCCAGTCGTGCACGGCGCGGTGATGCAATGGGAAGGGCAAGTGGCCGTCTTCCCGCCTGCTGGCCCTTGCTACCGCTGTCTGCATCCGGAGCCCCCCACTGTATCTGGACCCACGTGCGCCGAGGCAGGCGTGCTCGGTCCGCTTCCCGGTATGGTCGGCATGATGCAGGCCTCCGAGGCCCTCAAACTCCTACTGGGATTACCCACCTTGTCGGGCCGGCTGTGGCTGCACGATGCCATGATTGGGACGTCTCGCACCATCACGCTCAAGCACCGGTCCGGGTGCCGCTGCACCATGACCAAGCATGCCGCCACCCCGGTCGCCGGAGGCCACGACCTGCCCGCCGAAGGCGCCCCCGTCGCCTGTCCGCTGCCGTGGGCCGCCCCCGAGGTCCCCGTGGTCCTCGCCGAGACCCTCACCGGCCACGAGTCCGAGGTGTTCCTGCTTGATGTGCGCGAACCGGACGAGCACGAGGAAGCGAACATTCCGGGCTCCACGCTCATCCCGCTCGGCTCCCTGCAACGCCGCCTCTCCGAGGTCCCCAAGGACCGCCAGGTCGTCGTCTACTGCGCCGTCGGCGGCCGCTCCGCCCGCGCCACGAATTTCCTGCGCCAGAACGGCGTCGAGGCCGTGAACCTGCACGGCGGCATCATCGCCTGGCAGCGGTTGCAGGCCTGACTGCCCACCGAACAAGGAACGCACGGAACCCACGGAACGGAGTTCTGTGTTTTCCGTGGTTTCCTTGTTACGGCCGTCGTGGGCCGGTCCGTCGTCCGCTGGGCTCATCTATCCCCCTCCTGTCGCCGCAGCCATGAGCAGTGCTGCCCCTATCCCGATTCCCATGGCCGGGCCCGGAGCCCCCGAGGGCCAGGGCGGACCTGCGGATCCCCGGGCGGCGGAGCGCCTGAAGCGTCGCCTGCGCATCATCAACCAGATGAAGCGCATCAAGCACAAACTCATCGTCGCCTCCGGCAAGGGCGGCGTCGGCAAGTCCACCGTCGCCTCCAACCTCGCAGCCTCCCTCGCCGCCGCGGGGCACAAGGTCGGCATCCTGGACATGGACCTCACCGGCCCCAACATCCCGTTGATGCTGGGCATCCAGAAGGGCGAACTGGTCGAGACCGCCGAAGGGCTGGTCCCGTGGCGCGTCACCGACAACCTCGTCGCCGTGAGCATGCAGTTCCTGCTGTCCGACCCCGACCAGGCCGTCATCTGGCGCGGCCCCATCAAGATGCAGATCATCGGCCAGTTCCTCGGCGACGTCGCCTGGGGCGATCTCGACTACCTCGTCATCGACTTGCCCCCCGGCACCTCAGACGAACCCCTGTCCGTGGCGCAGAACATCCCCGACGCCGATGGCGTCATCCTGGTCACGACCCCGCAGGAAGTCGCCGTCGGCGACGTCCGCAAGTCGGCCCAATTCGTGCAGAAGCTTGAATTGCCCGTCCTCGGCGTCATCGAGAACATGAGCGGCCTCACCCTGCACGGCACGACGGCTCCCAACGCCAAGGTTGCCCTCGACACCGGCCACGGCACCATCACGGCCCAGGCCGACGCCCAGGGCCGCTTCACGGCGACCGTGGACGTCTTCAAGCGCGGCGGCGGCAAGGCCATGGCAGAGAAGCTCGGCGTCCCCTTCCTCGGCGCAGTCCCGCTAGATTTGGCAGTCATGCACGGCGGAGACGAAGGGAAGCCGTTCGCGTTGCAATCGGTGGACACGCCCGCCAAGCGGGCGTTCCAGGCCATCGTGGCGAACCTCGTCGCCAGCCACACCCCCTAAACGCCTCAGGTCTTGGGGTCGCGCCTCGACTCTTCGCGGACGCGGCGTTCTTGGCCCATCTTGGCGGAGATTTTGTCCAGCGCGTTCGAAACACTGCCGGCCGCCTTGCGAACTCCGCCCTGGACGTTTCCCGTGGCCTCCTGGACTTTGCCTTGTCGTTCGAGGTCGCGATTCCCCGTGGCCCTACCGAAGGCCTGCCTGGCCTTTCCCATCGCCTTGTTGGTATGTTCTCCCATAACCGGACCTCTGCGTGGACGTGACCTTGAAGGCTGCGGTCGAAGCCATTTGGCGAACCAGGCCGTTTCACCCCGTTTGAGCTGACTAGCTTTGTCCTTCACATCCTTAAGTGCCCCTGTTCATGCTGACGCATGCTGACGACCTACGAAGTCACGAAACGGGGCACCAAGGGGGAGCCCCTGGAAATCTCGTGCCGGGCGCACCCCGCTTGCTCCTGGCGCCTGGCTTCGACCGGCCCCAAGAAGGACGACGACGCCATCTTCAAGGCCATGGTCGGCGCGCATATCAGCGAATGTTCCACGCCCGACCGCCAGGCCTCCGGCCACGAGCGCCGCAAGCGCACTTGACCGATTCGACGGATTTTTCCAGCGATTGCCGGATTTGGCCATTCCGAACGGAACCAGGAATGGGCTGAACCCGAAGAGCCGGTTCCGTGCGTTCCGTGGGCTCCTTGTTTGGAGGGATCCGCTCCGGTCGGAACCCTCAAACGGGAGACCCCGTCGGCCCGACCATGGCCGCACCGCTCATCCTCGCCGAAGGCCTCGGCAAGGGGTACGGTGGCAAGAAGCTCTTCGACGACGCCTGCTTCCAGATTGAGGTCGGCCAGAAGGTCGCCCTCGTCGGCCCCAACGGCGCCGGCAAGTCGACGTTGCTGCGCATCCTGGCGGGGCGCGAGAAGGCGGACCACGGCACCCTGAAGTGCCAGACCGTGCGGACGCACTGGTTCGACCAGCACCCTGCAATTCCGGAGGGCGCAACGGCCCGCGACCTCCTGGTCGGGCCAGCCGATGCTCCCCCCACCCTGAAGGCGGAACGCGATGAACTGGAGGCGCGCATCTCGGACCCGGCGCTCTACGAGCAGCCCGGCTACGAAGCCGTGCTGGAGCGCTTCGCCGCCGTCGAGCGCGAAATCCAGCTCGCCTCGCACGCCTCGGCCGCGGCGGGCATCCCCCAAGTGGCCCTCGACCTCGGCTTCACCGAGGCAGACCTTGAGCAGCAGGCCATCAGCCTGTCTGGCGGCGAAAAGACCCGGCTGTTCCTGGCGCGAACCCTCGCGGCCGTGCGCAACGGCGACTTCGTCGTCCTCGACGAACCGACCAACCACCTGGACGTCGACTCCATCGAGTGGCTCGAGGCCTGGCTGCAGGAATTCCAGGGCACCGTCCTCATCGTGGCGCACGACCGCGCCTTTTTGGATGCCGTGGCGCAGCGCGTCTTCGAGGTCTCCAAGGGCCTCATCACCTGCTACGACGGCAACTACGAGGACTACGTCACGGCCCGCGACGCGAACATCGAGCGCATCCGCCGCGACCACGAGAAGGCGCAGGAGAAAATGCAGGCGGCCAAGGACATCATCCTGCAGTACCGCCAACAGAAGCGCTTCGACGGCCAGTACGCCTCCAAGATGAAGGCCCTGGACAAGTACAAGGCCGCCCTCGACCACTCACCCGACCCCGTCATGGAGAAGCTCGGCTTCGGCTTGACGTTCGATTCCGTCGACAAGTCCGGCGTCGAGGTCCTGCGCGTGTCAGCCCTCAAGAAGGCCTACGAAGGCCACGAAGTCCTCAAGGGCGTCGAAATCGAGTTGCGCAAGGGCGACCGCGTCGGCCTCGTCGGCGGCAACGGGCAAGGCAAATCGACCCTCCTCAAAATTCTCACCGGCCGCATCGAGAAGGATTCCGGCATCGTGCGCATCGCCCCCGGCGCCAAGGGGATGTTCTTCAGCCAGGAGCACGACGACCTCGACCTCAAGCGCACCCTGCACGAGGAGATCCTCGACGCGCGGCCCTTGCTTGACGAGCGCGACTGCAAGGCCCTGCTGGGGCGCTTCCGCTTCAACCCGGACACCGACATCACCCGGCGTGTCGCGAGCCTGTCGGGCGGCGAACGGCAACGCATGATGCTTCTGAAGTGCATCCTCAAGCCCAGCAACCTCCTCATCCTCGACGAGCCGACGAACCACCTGGACCTGTGGGCCCGGGACGTGGTCATCCACGCCCTCAACTCCTACCACGGCACGCTGCTCGTCGTCAGCCACGACCGCTTCCTTCTCGACTCCGTGACCAGCAAGACCTCCGTGCTGGAGGGAGGGCACGTGACGACATACCAGGGCAGTTTCACTGAGACGCGCGACCTGTACCACAAACGCAAGGCCGTCGTCGAGGCCCGCCACTACGTCGTGCGCAAGAAGTTCACCGACTGGACGACGAACACGAAGTACTCGTCCGACACCGACGTCATGTTCACCGAGGCGCAAGTCGCCGCCAGCATGACGCTGCGCAACGCCATCCAGCAGGGCTGGTTGGAACTTCAGGAGTAGCCAGCCCGGCTGAAATCGCTTAAGCGGCCGATGCCTGTTCGACCCCGATGGATGGGGAGAATCGGAAAGCGACCGCGGCAGCCTTGGACGCCACGATGCGCCGGGCTCTCCCGGCCATCTTCTTTGGCGTGGGGACGTTGTACCTCGTCGTGGCCCTCGTGACGCCGATCCTGTCCCTCAATGCAAGACCAAGCGCAGGCCTGGTGGCGCGCTGGATTGGGACGGCCGCCATCGGCCTCCTCGGGGCCCTGGTCCTGCGTCGGCGGCCAGCGCCGGCCGGCTGGGGCAATGCCATCGCCGGGCTGCTGGGCCTTCTGGCCGTGGCCAACAGCCTGTTTCTCATCCGCGAGGCCGGTCCGGCCTTCCTGTTCGCGATGATCGTGGCCCTTGTCGGGTTCTCGCTGTTCCTCCTGTCGCTGGCCTGGATCATCGGTCTGTCGGGCGTGGCCACGGCCGGGTGGCTCTACTTGGCTCAACAAGCGGGTTGGGCCCCAATCTGGAGCCGAGGCACCATCAACCTCCTGGCGTTCTGCACGGTGGCCATGGTCGCCCAGGCCATGCGGATCGCCCTGCATCGCCGCCTGGAACTCCTCAAGCTCCGCGACCTGCAGCGCATCGCCCAGGAGAACGAACTGACGCGCGAGAAGGCCCTGGGGGAGCAGCGCCGCCGCATCGTGCGCATGACGGCCCACGAGCTCGCGACGCCGTTGACGCCCGTGCTCCTGCAATCGCACCTCCTGGCGCAAAGCGACCTTTCTCCGCAGCAGCGCGAAACCTTGGCGGTCCTGCAACGCAACCTCGACCGCTTGCATGCAACCATCAAGAAGGTGGTCGCCGCCGCGCAGGCCGACGAAGAGACCGTGGACGGCCATGACCCGGGGGACCTGGACGGCTGAGTGCAGCCCCCCAGCAGACCCCCCTTCGCTGCCTTCAAGTAGAAGCGCGGACTCAAACAGGTCTATGCCCCAGACGGAGCAGACCTCGACCCCGGTCGGGTCTATCAAGATCGAGCAGACCCTTTCCATGACCGTCACGGACGGCGCCCGCAAGAAGCTGCAGGAGTTCCTCGGCGATAAGCCGCTCTCCGGCGTCGGCGTGCGCATCAGTGTCCAGGCCGGCGGTTGCTCCGGCGCCAGCTACGGCATGGAGTTCGCCGAAACCCCCGAGGCCGGCGAGCAGACGCTCATCGCCAACGGCGTGAAGCTCTTCGTGCACCCCATGCACGCCTCGATGCTCAACGGCATCACCGTCGACTTCGTCGATGAGCTCATGGGCGGCGGCTTCAAGATTGGCAACCCCAACGCCACCGGCGGCTGCGGCTGCGGCAAGTCGTTCAGCGCGTAGGTTCGCGCCAGCGTCCTTTCCCCTTCCTTCCGCTCTTCTCTTGTTTTGCCTCCAACCCAGGGGCAAAGCCAGGATGTCCACGCCAGGGCTCCAAACTCATTATCTACCCCACCCGCGTAAGCTGATGTGGGGCATACAGCCCCATACAATTTCCCAGGTGACTCGAATGGACCTCAAGCACATCAAGGGCATCGGCCCCAGCAAGCAGGAGAAACTCAAGGCCGCCGGCATCGCCAACGTCGATGAACTGGCCCGCTGCGACCCCGTGGTCGTCTCCGGCAAGTCCGGCCTCCCCGTCGCCACCCTGAAGGAGTACAAGCAGAAGGCCACCGCCCTCACGCTCCTGCAGGACCTCAAGGGCGTCGGCCCCGCCACCGTCGCCACGCTCGCCGAGGCCGGCATCCAGTCCCTCAAGGACCTCTACACCGCCTCCGCCAAGCGCCTCAGCCACGAGCTCAAGGTCGCCCAGCACAAGATCGAGGGCTGGCAGGAGCAGGCCCAGGAAGCGGCCGCCCGCATCGCCGTCGAAGCCAAGACGCCGGAAGGCCGCGCGAAGCTCGTCAAGGAGAGCCGCGAGATGGCCGTCGAGGGCGCCCACAAGGCCCAGGCCGCCGCCAAGCAGGCCCTGACCTACGCACAGAAGGAGTCCCAGGTCTTGCAGGCCAAAGCCAAGGAGTTCCAGGCCAAGGCCCCCCAGTACGTTGAGAAGGCCCAAGTCGCCCTGAAGGACGCCCAGGCCAAGGTCACCGTCCAGGCCAAGAAGGCCCAGGTCACCCTGCAACACGAGGCGCAGAAGGTCAAGGCGCAGACCGAGAAGGTCGTCGCCGACACCCGCGCCCGCCTGCAGAAGCCCGCCAAGTAGATTCGCCGGATTCCCCGCGATTCGACCGATTCTGTTTTCCTTCTCCTTCCGCCATCCCGTTTTTCCGGACCGCGGTTCCATCGGAATCCGTCCAATCTGGGCTAAATCAGGCCAATCCGTCCGTTGGGCATGGACATTGCCGGCAGCGTGCTCGACCTCGTGGGAAACACACCCATGGTCTATCTGGACCGAGTGCGCGACCCGAAGGGCGCCCGTGTTGCGGCCAAGCTTGAGATGTTCAACCCCGGCTCGTCCGTCAAGGACCGCATCGGGCTGCCGCTCATCCGGGCCGGCGAGAGGGCTGGCCTCCTCAAGCCGGGCGGAACCATCGTCGAACCCACGTCGGGCAACACGGGACTGGGACTCGCGATGGCGGCCTCCGTGCTGGGCTACAAGATGATCTGCACCGCGGCGGACAAGATCACCCCCGAGAAGATTCGCTTGCTCGAGGCCTTCGGTGCCCAGGTCATCCCCTGCCCCACCAACGTCGAGGCCGACGACCCGCGCTCGTACTACAAGGTCGCCGAACGCATCCGCGACGAGCAGGGCGCGTACCTGCCGTACCAATACTACAACCAGGCCAACCCTGAGGCGCACTTCGCCACGACGGGCCCCGAAATCTGGCAGCAGACCGACGGCAAGCTCACGCACCTCGTCTTCGGCATGGGCACCGGCGGCACCATCTCCGGCACCGGCCGCTACGTCCACCAGATGGCGAAGAAAGCCAAGCGCACCGTTCAGGTCGTCGCCGTCGACACCGTGGGCTCCGTCTACAAAGAGTACCACAAATCCGGCAAGTTCCCCTCAGACATCCACCAGTACCTCATCGACGGCATCGGCGAGGACTTCATGCCGACGACCGTCTGGTGGGAAGACATCGACGACGTTGCCAGCTGCACCGACGAGGACGCTTACCTCATGCAGGCCCGCCTCGCCCGCGAGGAGGCCATCTTCACGGGCTCCTCGGGTGGAGCCGCCGCTCACGCGGCCGTCGCCCTGGCCGCCAAGCTGCCCAAATCGGCCCTCGTCGTGACACTCCTGCCCGACACCGGCGAACGCTACCTCTCGAAATTCAACATCCCCTGGATGGAATCGAAGGGGCTCACCAAGGCGCCCGCCTATCTACGCTCCCGCGCCGGAAAACCATTCGACCCGGCGAAGCCCGCCAAGGCCGTCAAGTCGAAGCCTGGCCAACCCACGATGCCGCGCAGCGGAACGCCCCCGCCGCCGAATCCCCGCCTGGCCCCCAAGCCTTCCGCGAAGCAGACCCCCGCAGCCAAAAAGGCCCCCAAGCGTGGAGGCCGCTAGCATGGCCAACCTGAGCAAGAAGGATTCGTTCGCCACGAAGTGCGTCCACGCCGGCATCCACCCCGATGCCGAGCATGGCTCGGTGAACCCGGCCGTCCACCTCACGACGACGTACGTGCAGCCCGCCCCGGCGCAACCCAGAACGTACGACTACGCCCGCGCCGGCAACCCGACTCGGGCGGCGCTCGAGGAATCCATTGCCATCCTGGAAGGTGGCGTCTCGGGACACGCCTTCGCCTCGGGGCTCTCGGCTCTCGACGCCATTTTGCGCACCCTTGACGCCGGCGACCACGTCGTGGCCGCCGAGGACGCGTACGGTGGCTCCATGCGCCTCCTGAACAAGGTCTACGCCCGCCAGGGCATCAAGACGACCTTCGTCGACACGCAGGACCCCGCCAACACGGCCAAGGCGATGACAAAGAACACGAAGCTCGTGCTCATGGAGACGCCGACCAACCCGTTGCTTCGCGTCTCCGATATCAAGGCCACCGCGGAGGTCGCGCACGACCGCAAGGCGAAGCTCGTCGTGGACAACACGTTCATGTCGCCGGCGCTGCAGAACCCGTTGGAGAAGGGCGCCGACTACGTCTTCCATTCGGCGACGAAGTACATCGGCGGCCACAGCGACGTTCTGGCCGGCCTCGTCATCACCAACGACAAGGCGGACGCTGAGCGCATCAAGTTCTTGCAGCTCGCCGTCGGCGCGGTCCTCGACCCGTTCGACTCGTTCCTGCTGCTGCGCGGCCTCAAGACCCTGGACCTTCGCATGGCCCGCCACGCCGCCACCGCGCAGACCATTGCGGAGCGCCTGGCCAAACACAAGGCCGTGGACAAGGTGTTCTACCCCGGCCTGTCCAAGCACCCGAACCACAAGGTCAACGCCAAGCAAGCGAAGAACGGTGGCGGCATGTTGTCATTCTCGTTCGGCGATGACGCCCGCCTTGCCACGCGCTGCGTCAAGGCGACGCGGCTGTTCCAGCTCGCGGAATCCCTCGGCGCTGTGGAGTCGCTCATCCAGATTCCCTCGCTCATGACGCACGCCTCGGTACCCGCCGAGATGCGCAAGAAAACCGGCCTCGCCGACGGCCTCATCCGTCTCAGCCCTGGCATCGAGGACGTCGAGGATCTCTGGGCGGACCTCAAGCAAGCGATTGAGACGGCTTCGAGCTGACCGCTATTCAACCGTCACGACGGCTAGGTCGCAAGCGCTTCCTGCGGGCGAGCCACGGCCAGGACGACCTTGAGCAGGTCATGCCGACTGACGAAGCCAAGGGGTTTGTGGCCGCGCAGGACCGGGATGTGCGTCACGTCATGGCGCAGCATGAGGTCGATGCCGCGTTCGACGGGGTCGTCCTCGGCCAAGGTGATGGCTAACGGTCGCATCATTTTGCCGGCCTTGAGAATTCGTGCTTCCCTGTAGAGCGCCTCGAGACCATGCTTGAGGATGGATCTCCCGAAGACGCGGTGCGCCAGGTCCGGTTTGAAGGGATTGTGCGGCTCGTGCGGGACGAAATCACGCACCGTGAGCACGCCCTGCGCGTCGCCTTTGGAATTTGTGATGAGAACGCACCCTACGTTTTTCGTGACCATGAGGCGGGCGACCTCGTCCATGGTGGTCTCGGTGTCGACGGTGACGGGGGGATGGCGCATGATGTCCTTGATTTCCATGGGGCTCAACCAAGCCAAATGCCCCTCCTGCCTGGAAAGGCCTGCGCTAGCGGCAACCCGGATCCGCGTTGCGCGGGGAGGGCTTAGCGAGCCAGGGACGTAAACAGGGCCTTGGCTTGATCCGCCGACAATTTGCCAGCCTTGGCCAATCGGGCCAGTCCGTCGCCCGTCAAGTCGGATGAGAGGATTCTGGCCTGCAACGGCAACGCGTTGCGCCACAGCGCGCCCTCGACATTGACGCGGCGGATGGCGACCTTGCCGGTGGCGGGGTCGCGCAGGTCCGGGAACCGCAGCGGCACAGTCTTGCCGTCGACGAGGGCGATGAGCGCGTCGCCGGTCCCGTTCGCGAGGAACTCGATGGCGCCGGAGCCGAGAGTGCGTGTGTACTGGACATCGAAGGCGCACGGGTCGGCGCAGCGCAGTTCGTAGCCGATGATCTTCGTGATGAAGCCGACGTCGAAGGTGCGCGGCTTGAAGCGGGCGGCTAGGACATCGCGCACGACGCGGCCGAGGTCGACCTCGCTCATGCGGGGATTGCCATGCTCGTCCAGCTCCAGTGTGCCGACGGACGCCTTCAGTTCGGCGGGGTCGAGGCGGTCCAGCAGACCTTCGGCCAGGACGACGAGGCCCCAGTCGAAGCCGGCGGCCTTGCGCTTGACGATGCTGGCCTCGCAGAGGTCGGCGATGGTGGCGAGCTTGATGGGGCCGGCCGGGAACTCTTCCGGGATGACGACGAGGTCGCTGCCGGAGCCGACGCACATCGAGACGGCGAGGTGGCCGGCGCTGCGGCCCATGGCGGTGACGAGGTACCAGCGACCCGTCGTCTTGGCATCGACGCGCAGGTTCTTGCAGAGTTGGGCGCCGAGCTGCTTGGCGGTCTCGAAGCCGAACGTCGGCGCCTCGGCGGGCAACGGCAGGTCGTTGTCGATGGTCTTGGGGACGTGCGCGACGCGGATCTTGCCGCCCGCGGCCTGCGCGGCTTTCATTCCCGACGTGGCGGTGTCGTCGCCGCCGATGGTGACGAGATCGGTGACGCCGAGCTTGGAGAGGGATTCGACGACCTTCGCCATGTCCTCAGGTTTTTTGGTGGGGTTGGCGCGGCTGGTGTAGAGGATGCTGCCGCCCTGCGTTTCGATGCCGGCGACGTCGGCCTCGGTGAGCTCCTTGACCTGCGACACATCCCCCTTCATGAGTTGCGAGTAGCCCTTGGGGATGCCGAGGACGGTCCAGCCGCGGGCGCGGGCGGCGAGGGTCACGGCGTTGATGACGCCGTTGAGGCCGGGCGCGGGGCCGCCGCCGTTGAGGACAGCGACGCGGCGGGCAGCGGATGCGTTCGGGGCGGGGCCCGATTGCCAACCGGAAGACACGCTGCGCCCAAGGCGGCGGCGGTTAAGGGATTGCTGACGGCCGTGGGGGGGCGGCTCAGGCGTGGATGTCCTTGCGCTCGAACCAGACGGCGGCCAGCACTGCACCGGCCAACCAGACGACCAGTCCCACGGCGACGTACAGGGGATCCATCGTGCCTCCAAGGGCGTCGCTCTGCTGGTAGTGGTAGAACAGGCTGCCTTTCTGCAACGGCCGCGTGGCGTCGGCAAGGGGCGCCAAGGCGTTCAGGAAAAAGGACACCAGGAGGAAGGCCGTGCCGACGGCGACCGGGACGGAGCGGCGGTGGCCGATGGCCGAAGCGGCCAACGTGATTCCGCCGACGGCCAGAGCGAGCGGGACGCCGTTGAGCGCGGCGAGCAGGAGGATGCCCTCGTTGGCCTCGATGCCGAAGGCGAAGGCGCCGGCGATGAGGCCGAACCCAGTGGCCAAGGCGATGGCCAGCACGCCGAGGGCCTGCGCGCCGGCATGGCTGGCGACGACCTGCCAGCGCTGCAGGGGCTGGGCCAGCAGGAAGTCGAAGTGACCCTCTTGTTCTTCGCCGGCCAGGGCGCGGTTGGCGTGCGTGAGGGCGTAGATGGCCATCATCACGGGGGCGTACGAGGCGAACTCGACCTCCAGGTAGCCCTCCAGAGTGTTGAACGCGCGGCCGCCGCCGAAGGCGTTGCGGAAGGCGTCGGGGAGTTGGTCGTAGAACTGCTGTAGCGACTCGTCACCCTCGATGGAAGGGAACACCGCCATGTGGAGGAGGGCGAGGGCCAGAAGGCCCACGCTCCAGCCGACGGCCGCCCAACGCGAGTCGCGCAGCGCCTTGGCCAGCAGGTCAAACATGGCCAAGCCCCCGGTAGCTTGTGAGGAACAGGTCCTCCAGATCGGGAGGCTGGCTGACCAGATCGTGGATTCCGTAGGCACGCAGGGCCTCAAGGAACGGGGCCAGCGGCGGCATGACCCGGGCGCGCACGAAGCGACCTTGGAGTTCGACCTGCGTGACGCCGGGGATGCCCTGCAGGGCGGCCAGTTCTGGAACCCGAGAGAGGGAGGCCTGGACGCGGCGCGGCTGCGAGGCCAACATCTCGCGGATTCCCGCGACGGCCACCAACCGGCCCTCCCGGATGAGGGCCACGCGGTCGCAGACCTCCTGCACCTCGTGCAGGTCGTGCGAGGAGAGGAAGACCGTGATGCCGCGCCTACGCGCCTCGCGAACGAGGTCATGCACGGCCTCGCGCGCCAGCGGGTCGAGCCCCTGCGTCGGCTCGTCGAGCAACAGGAGCTCCGGGTCCGTCCCCATCGCGGCCACGAGGGCGACTTTCTGGCGGTTGCCATGCGACAGTTCCTGGACGGGCATGTCGAGGCGGCAGGCTAGGCGGCGCGCTAGCTCTTCGACCTTGGTGTCGGGCTGCCCGCCGCGCAGGCCGGCCACGAGGTCAAGGTGGCGTTGGCCGGTCCAGTTGCCGTAGAGCGCCGGCTCGCCGGATAGGTAGCCGATGCGTCGGCGCAGGCGCGGGCCGTCGCGCCGCGGGTCGAGGCCGAGGACTTCGACCTGGCCGGCGGTGGGCCGGATGAGGTCAAGGAGCATGCGCAGGGTGGTCGTCTTGCCGGCGCCGTTGGGACCGAGGAAACCGAAGACTTCCCCGCGCCGCACCTCGAGGTCGAGTCCTTCGACGGCGGTGACCTTGCCGTACCGCTTGGTCACTCCCTTGAGGCGGATGGCGGGGCCTTCGCCAGTCGCGACGCCCGGGTCGGCCATCAACGCCGTTTGGCCCGCGAGCGTGATAATGTTGGCGGTGGCATGGCTTGACGCCTGTCGGTTCCCCGCGCGGTCCAACCGCCTTCCGCCGTCGGCGTCGTCGCGGGCGTCGTTCTGGATTGGCATCTTGCTTGGAGGTCTTGCCGGTCCCCCGACGGAACGCAGATTCCGCAAAGGGCGGCCAATCATCGAGCCGAGTCAATCTGTGGAATGGCATTACGCCGCCAAGCGGCAGATTGCGTGGGTTACTTGGCCGCAGGGTTCTGCGAAATCTGCGTCCCCGGAGGCGTGCGGGACGCTACTTCGCTTCGACCTTCGTGACCTTCTTGCCCAGCGCCGCCGCCGAGTTGGCGCGGGCCACGACGCGGAAGGCCTCCTGGGCCTTCTTGACGTTGGACGCTTTGCCGCCCCAGGCCTTGAGCGCGGGTTCCTGCAGGGCGCGGCCGTAGCTGAAGCTCAGCACCCAGGGGTTGGGGCCGAGGGTGTTCATGAGGCGCAGGTGCTCGGTCGCCTCGTCGGGCGTTTGGCCGCCGCTGAGGAACACGATGCCGGGGACCGAGGGTGGGACGTTGTCGCGCAGACCGGCGACGGTGCGCGCGGCGACCTCTTGGGGTTTGGCGCGGTTCTTCGCGGACTTGCCGGAGATGATCATGCTGGGCTTGAGGAGGATGCCAGGCAGGTGGACGCCTTGGTAGGCCAACTGCTGGAAGAGAAGCTGCCAAGCGAAGCGGGTGACGCGGTCGCAGGTCTCGACGTCGTGGTCGCCGTCCATGAGGACCTCGGGCTCCACGATGGGGACGATGCCGGCTTCCTGGCACAGCGCGGCGTAGCGGGCGAGGGCGTGGGCATTGGATTCCAGGCACGCGTAGCTCGGGATGCCGTCGCCGATGGTGATGACGGCGCGCCACTTGGCGAAGCGGGCGCCCAGCTTGTGGTACTCGGCTAGGCGTTCGCGCAGGCCGTCGAGCCCCTCGGTGACTTTCTCGCCGGGGTGGTTGGCCATGTCCTTGGCGCCGGTGTCGACCTTGATGCCGGGGATGATGCCCTGTTTGGCCAGGACGTCGGCCAGGCGTTTGCCGTCGGGAGCGGATTGGCGGAGGGTCTCGTCGTAGAGGATGACGCCGGAGATGGTCTTGGCGACCT
>JBAZXE010000023.1:0-28933 GCA_041659985.1 Thermoplasmatota archaeon
CAAGCAGCCCATCGCGCCGCCGCGCCTGGCGGACGGCCGCAGCGCCTTCGAGCGCCTGCCGGAGGACGATGCCGCCGACTACGAGCGCATCCAGGTCTTCGGTCACAAGCCCGGCCGCGAGTACACTACGAAGGGCGGGTTCCATATCACGGAGGAGGTCCTCGCTGCCGAGGCGGCCCCCGAGGTCGAGTTGGGCACGAAGAAGGACCGCGCCAGCCGCAAGGCCGCCAAGGAAGAGGAGAAGCGTCTCAAACGCGAAGAGAAGGACCAGAAGAAGGCCGCCGCCGCTTTGGCCAAAGAAGAGGCCCGCAAGCAGCGCGAGGCCCGTGCCGCCAAGGCCGAGGACAAGTCGTCCACCAAGGAAAAACCGCTGCCGGCGCCGAAGCCCGTCGCCACCAAGCCCGTGGAGAAATCCAGGGCAGATGCGCCTCCGGCGTCGAAGGTTTCGCTCAAGGAAAGGTTGGCCGCGCTGCGCGCCGGCAAGGCCGCGAAGGACGACAAACCCGAAGGCAACGCCAAGGCGAAGCCTGCGGACAAGAAGGCCGCCAAAGGCGAAGCCAAGCCCTCGTTCGCCGAACGCATGAAGGCCCTCAAGGCGCAGCGCGCCAAGGCGTCCGCCGAGAAGGCGAAAGAAAAGGAGGCCGCCAAGAAAGCCAAGGCCGCCGCGAAGGAGGAGTTGGCGAAGGCCAAGCTGGCCGCCAAGGAGCAGAAGGCCAAGGCCTCCGGGTCCGACGCGGACCACGAACCGCAGTGCGCCGCCCTCACCGACGACGGCGCCCAATGCCGCAACTCAGCGCGCCACGGCTCCAGCTACTGTAGGAGCCACAAGGGACACCAGCCAGCGACGGCCAAGGGCCTAGCAAAGCGCATCGAGGGCAAGGCCTGGAGCGCAGACGACGACCGGACGGACCGTCAGAGCGTTCGCGCCGCCGACACGCGGCCCGCCGTCGGCAAGGCCAAGGACACGACTCTCAAGGTGCGCAAGACGGGCACGCCCTTCGCGCAGCGCCTGCGCGGATTGCTGCCCGCCAAGGCGGACCCCTCCAAGACGGGCGCCAAGGCGAAAGCCGCGAAGGCTGGCAAGGCCGAGAAACCCGTCAAGGCCAAGGCGGCGAAGGGCAAGGAAGGCCCGTCGCTTGCCCAGCGGTTCAAGGTCATCCAGGAAGAGCGTGCCAAGGCGGCCGCCGAGAAGGCGAAGCTGAAGGCGAAGGAAGACGCTGAAAAGGCCAAGGTCAAGGCAGCCGAAGCCGAAGCGAAGCAGGCGGAGAAGGCGAAAGCCGATGCCGCCAAGGCCAAGGAGGACGCGAAGACCGCCAAGCTCGAGGCCGTCGCGGCGAAGGCGGACAAAGCCACCAAGTCGCGCGCCGCCAAGGACAAGCAGGCCGCCCAGGCCGCCAAGCTGCGCGAGAAGGAGGCCAAGCGTGCCGCCAAGGCCGCCGCCAAGCAGCAGGCCCGCGAGGCCAAGCAGGCCGCTGCGCTGGCCAAGGCCGAGGCGAAGGCCGCCGCAGCCAAGGTGCAGGAGCCGGTCGAATCCGCTCCCGCCACGCCCGCCCCCGCCCCGGAGCGCACGGCCAAGCCGCGCCGTGCCGAGGCGCCGGCCTGGGAGCCTCCGGCCAACGGCAAGGTTGCCAAGGCCAAGGGCAGCCGCCGTGCGGCGCCCGAGGAGGCTCTGCGGGGTCTGCTGCCGGCCGACACGGGCGGGGCGCCGACGCGCTCCCGGCCTGCGGCCCCGGCAGTGGAACGGGTCGCCGTCGAGCGGATTGTAGAGAAGGTCGTCGTCAAGCCCCTGGCCTACGACCGCGCCAAGATCGACGCGGCCCTGCGCAACCACGGCCAACAGCCGCCGCGGTGAGGCGTTCGGCATGGATGGGCCAGGCGAATCGAGGAGCGAGTTGGCCAGGTCTCGGACCACAGTCCTTTCATCCATCCCCGCCCCCTGCCTGAACTAGGCCGGACGGCATGGGTCGCTTCGGTGCCCTAATGGCCAGAAAGCAGAAGGAAACGGTTGCCATGGAAGAAGACTACGACGCAACCCTCGACAACGACTTGCAAGCGCTCGACCCGAAGAAGGAGGGGCACATCCGCATGACCGTGGAGGACCTCCCCGGCGTCGGCCCCGCCACCGCGGAGAAGATGAAGGAAGCCGGCTACGAGGACCTCATGGCCATCGCCGTGGCCTCCCCAGGCGACATCGCAGAGAAGTGCGACATCGGCGAAGGCGTCGCCCAGAAAATCATCAATGCGGCCCGCAAGCTTGCCGACGTCGGCGGCTTCGAGACCGGACTTGAGGTGGCCGAACGGCGTCTTACGGTCAACAAGATCGCCACCGGCTCCAAGGCCTTCGACGAGCTCATGGGCGGCGGCATCGAGACGCAGGCCATCACCGAGTTCTACGGCGAGTTCGGCTCCTGCAAGACCCAGTTCGCCCACCAACTGTGCGTCAACGTCCAGCGCAGCGCCGCCGACGGCGGCCTCGACGGGCACGCCCTGTTCATCGACACCGAGAACACGTTCCGCCCCGAGCGCATCACCCAGATGGCGGAGGCCCTCGGCATGAACCCCCAGGAGGCGCTCAAGAAGATCCACGTCGCGAGGGCCTTCAACAGCAACCACCAGATGCTCCTGGCCGAACGCGCCGGCGAGCTGTGCCGCCAGTTCCCCATCAAGCTCATCATCGTCGACTCGCTGACGGCGCACTTCCGCGCCGAGTTCGTCGGCCGCGGCACCCTGGCCGACCGCCAAGGAAAGCTCAACAAGCACATGCATGACCTGCAGCGCCTGGGCGGCATCCAGAACGCCGCCGTCGTGGTCACCAACCAGGTCTCCGCCAAGCCGGATGCCTTCTTCGGCGACCCCACCCGCCCCATCGGCGGCCACATCGTCGGCCACACCTCGACGTTCCGCATCTACCTGCGCAAGTCGAAGGGCGGAAAGCGCATCTGCCGCCTGGTCGACTCCCCGCATCTCCCCGAGGGCGAGGCGGTCGTCAACATCAGCGAGCAGGGCATCAGGGACGGCATCTAATCGCAGATTCCACAGAAGCCCTTTGGGCCCTTAGGATTTCACAGATTGCGTTGCGCCAGCGGTCGCACCGAATCTGTGAAATCCTAGGAGTGGTCTGCGAAATCTGCGTATGGCCTTCCAGCACAACGGGTACACGCTCCATGCTCGCGAGATCGAGCTCAAGGGCGGCCACAAGCAGGTCATCTACTTCTTCAGCCAGCGCAACCCCAAGTCGGGCGCCCCCGTCGAGATGCCTACGGGATACGCCGTGGCGGTCAACAAGCGCACCGGGCTGCCGTACCTCAAGAAAAAGTGAGATTCACGCTGAGTTCTGAAGAAAACGAGGGGCCGGGCGCGCCAAGGAGAAATAGGACCACGGAGTGGCCGCGACCATGGACGAGGACGACGACCAACCGATGGTCGACCTCAAATGCCCCGATTGCGAGGAGGTCTGGGAGCACATGGTGCTTCGCGCTGCCGACTCCGGTTGGACCGTGCGGTGCCTACGCTGCAAGCGCGTGCGGACCATGCCGGCACCCAAGCAGGAGCGCTTCATCCCCGTCCCGGTCATCATCAGCCAGGGCGGCAACTCGCGCACGGCGCAACTGCAGGTCCCGCTCGACGGCTGGGTCGCCCCCGACGACGAGTTTGACCTCGACGGCCAACGCGTGCGCCTGACCGCCGTCGAGATTGAGGCCGGCCAGCGCCCGAAGCGGGCCAAGGGCCGCGACGTCAAGACGCTCTACGCCGTGTTCTTCGACACCGTCACCCTGCACTACACCGTCAACCAGGGCGAGCTCACCAAGAGCTACCAGGAAGAGGTCGTCCCCGAAGAGGAGATCCACGTCGGTTCCGTGCGCGAGGTGCAAGGCGACCGCCTGGCAATCAAGACCCTCAAGTCGGACCAGAACCGCACGCTGCACCGCGGCTACCTCTACGCGCGCAACATCAGCCGCGTCTTCGCCGACCTTGCGCACACCAAGCTGGGCACGCGTGAACGGACGCGCCAACGCGGGGCCGGCCCCTGGGGCAACAACGGCGCCCGCCCCTCCAACAAGGACAAGAAACCGCGCGGCCTCGGCTCGCGCCGTTCGTGAATTCGCCGCAAAACAGGTTCAACGGGCCTGTCCTCCCGCAAGCCGCGGGCCGGGTGCGAAGGGCTTAAGGGACGGTCGCATCCAGGCTTCCTCGTGCCCGCCGCTAAGACCCCCGCCAAGACCGCCAAGCCGGCCGCCAAGGCCCCGGCGAAGACGGCCGCGAAGCCTGCGGCCAAGTCCGCGCCGGCCAAACCTGCGGCAAAGCCAGCCCCGCCGGCCAAGGCAGCGCCGAAGGCCCCGGCCAAGCCGCTCAGCCGCGCCGCCGAGGGGAAGGCCTCGCGTGCAGCCGCTGCGGCTGCGCTCCCGCCCCTTCCCCGCGGCAGCGGCCCGGCCGCCGCTGCAGCCAGGGGCGCCGACGCTGAACCGGTCCCGGCCCCCAAGCTTGAGAAGCTCGCCGATGGCGTCCTGTGCCAGATCGAGGTCCTCAAGGAAGGGCACTTCTTCATCGCCCGGACGCAGACCGACACCGGCCAGGCCAAGGAATTCAAGAACACGGTGTTCGAGGACCTCCTCACGGAGATGCTCATCACGTTGCAAGAGCAGTTGGCCGACTAACCGCCACGGATTCGCGGCTCCGTTCGATTCCCCGCGCGAGGTTGCCTTCAGTCCGCCGTCGGCGTCGTGGGCGTCGTCGGGTGCCACAACGAGAGGCAGCGTTGTGCGCTGAGCCGAAACGCAGATGACGCAGAGCACGGCCAATCGTCGCGGTCCAAGTCAATCTGTGGAATGGCTCGCGGGGCGCCATTCCGCGGATTGTGTGTCCCGTTTGGCCACCAGGGGTTCTGCGAAATCTGTGGTTCCGCCTGCTGGCCTCGACCCACTATCCACGCAGTGGCCAGAACGTGCGAACGCCCTTGGACGCGTTGGCGTAGTGCTTCTCATTCCAGTCGCACTTGAAGCGGCCGGAGTCGCCGTCGGAAGACGTTGCAACGCCATGAGCAGGAACGACGCAGCGAACGGCAGACGCGTTGGGGCGACGAAAAGAACGGCAGAAAAGAACGGGAAAAGGAAGGAGAAGGGAAAAAGGACGGGAGGAACGGCCTAGCGGTCGTGCTGCTTGGCGGCTTCCTTCTTGCCCCAGATGAGGCTGTCCTTGTCGCGGCGGCTGGACTTGCGCACCGACGGGCGGGTGTGCTCGGAGCCCTTGCCCTTGTAGCGCAGACCGCGGTGCTTCTGGCCGGCCGACGTCTTGCCGCGCAGGACGCGGTTGCGGGCGTTGGCCTGCGTGATCCAGCCCAGGTCCTTGTCGGACTCGATGGACGGGTGGTACGGGTCGAGCAGGATGACCTCGTAGTAGTGGTGCTTGCCGTCCTCGCCGATCCAGTAGGAGTTGAGGACCTCGAGGTTGGGGAAGTGCTTGGAGACACGGACCTCGGCCACGGCCTGGATGTTCTGGCGCATGGTGATCTTGTTGACACCCATCTTCGAGGGGACGCGGCCCTGGACGAAGCGCTGCTTGTGCAGGCCACCGCGGCGGACGCGGGCGCGCACGACGATGACGCCCTGCTTGGCCTTGTAGCCGAGGGCGCGGGCGCGGTCGAGGCGCAGGGGCTTGTCGACCTTGACGAAGGACGGGCCTTCGCGCCAGGCGACGAGGCGGTCCCACTGGGCGGTGCCGTGGGCATCGCTGTGCTTCTTCCAGGTTTCTCCGATGTGGTGGTACGCGTTGGGCATTGTTGCACCTTGGTGGTGCGAGGCATCGTCGGCGCAGGTCAAGCCCTACGTCGGATGCGGTTCGCGGTTGACCGGTTCGGCCCTCGGTCCGAAGACCGTGCCCCGAGGGGCTTGGGCTACATTCCAGCGCACGGCCCGAAGGCCCTGCAGGGTTTCCGACGAGGGTCCTGTATATAGGATAGACGGGCGAGCTTGGTGCTTGGGGAAGGCGTCGATGGCCCGGCCCGTTTGAACATGTCGCGGCGGAACAGCGACTTTGGCCCAAGAGGGGGAATAGGGGTTGTTTGCGCTCCATTCCAGCCCGCTCTTTGCTGGCCCTGTTCTGTTGTGTCCTCGTCGTCGGCTGCGTCGACGGCCCTGTCGCCAGCGTTGACTTGGGCACGGCAGACGGGTTTGCAATCCTGGCAGGAAGCGGCATCACGAATGTTGGTACGACGATGGTCGTGGGGGACGTCGGATCGCATCCGACGCCGGCCCAGACGGGCTTCGGCCCGGGAGCCGATTCGGTGACCGTCGTCGGGACGAACCACCACGACGACGCCATCACGGCCGGCGCCAAGGTTGACTTGGTGGCCGCCTACAACGATGCCAAGAACCGGACCGGGGCCGTCGCGATTCCAGGAGGCGACCTGGGCGGCCTCGTTTTGACCTCCGGCGTCTATTCGGACAACAACGATCCCGACAGTTTATCGCTCACCGGCACCCTCACGTTGGATGGGCTCAACGACACGAGCAGCGTTTTCATCTTCCAATCCGGCTCGACCCTCGTCACCGCCTCCAACAGTTCGGTGATTCTGATCAATGGGGCGCAGGCGTGCCGCATTTTCTGGCAGGTCACCAGTTCCGCCACCCTCGGCACGGATGCTCACCTCGAGGGCACGATTCTGGCTTTGACCAGTATCACACTCGATACCCGGGCCAGCGTTGACGGTCGTGCCCTGGCTCGCAATGGTGCGGTGACGCTGCACAACAACACGATTCAACGGGAATCGTGCGACAACACGCAGACCAGCACGGCCCCCATTCCCGTTTTCCCGACAACGACCGTTGCCGTCGCCGCGACCGCCGGTGCAATGGTTGCCGCGTTTCTGATTCTTCGCAGGCGCCCCGGCACGTGACGAGCGTCTAGGTAGCGCCCGTCGTTCCCAGCGTCTTGCCTTCGATGAGCTTCCCGGTCCACGGGTTGCGCAGGCGCCCCGGCTGGACGACCTGGATGGCCGAGTCGGCGCGGGGCACGTGGCGTTCGCCGTTGACCAGGAGTCCTTCCTGGTCATCGTGCTGCACTTCGTAGTCGCCGTGGAAGACCGTGGTGCGGCGCGGCACGCGCAGGGCGACGTCGCAGCACTCGCAGCGCCAACTGTAGGCGCGGTCGTTGAAGATCTCAGCCGGGTAGCCGACCATCATCTCGATCTCGTCGCCGAAGAACGCCCAGAAGGCCTCCTCGGCCCACTTCAGGCTGCCCGCCTGGTTGTCCTTGATCTCCGGGTGCTCCTGCCGCACCTTCATCGGGCGTGGCAGCGCGTTGGAAGTGGCTTGCTGGATCTCGGTGGCCAGTTTGCTGGCCTTCTTCGGCTTGCGGGCTGGCGCCGGGGTGGCGGCGTCCTGCTTGGCCTCGACCGTCATCTTGCCGGCCTTCTTGCCCTTGACCGGGTGCGCGAGCGGCTTGGCTGCGTCCTTCGTCGCCTCGACGGAGTGCTTGGCGGCCTTGGCAAGAGGCTTCGATGGGGTCGCGGGCGCGTCGATGAGTTTGTTGGCCTCGGCGATCCACGTGGACACGCGCTTCTCGGTGAGCTTGACGCCGACGATGGTGACCTGCTTGGAGTCCAGGACCGCCTGGATGCGGGCGGTGAGCTTGTCGGCGTCGCAGTTGGCGAGGTCGACGATGGATTCGATGCCAGTGCGCGCAAGGACTTCGGCGTACTGGGCGCCGACGCCCTTGACGGGCAGCAGCGTCGCCATGGCGCGCCAGTTGCGGATGAGCCCCTCGGCGATGCCGGTGGTGGCCGCGAGCGCCTTCGGGTCGGCGTGGAGGAGCGCCTGTGAGTCTTTGATGCCGGCCTTGCGCAGCTGCTTGGCGAACGTGGGGCCGACGCCTTCGAGGGCGAGGACGTCGAGGTGGCCGGAGCCGCCGGTCTTGGGGGCAACGTGCTTGGCGGGCTTGGAGACGGACTTCGCCGGCTTGACGGTCTTGGCGCTCATTCGATGTTCCTCCAGAACGTCTTGTCCTGCGAGGTGTAGGCATCCAGGGCTAGCTGCATGCCGGTCCAGTAGTCGTTGTCGACGCGGCGCACGGAGCCGGGGTAGTCCTGCACGAACTTGGCGGTGGAGGTGCGAATCTCGTCCTCGTTGTCCGTGCGTTTGGTGAGAATCCGGATGTGTTCGACGACGCGGCGCCAGCCGTCTGCCGTCGCGGTGCCTTCCTTGACGTAGGCAGGCAGGCCGATGGGCTCAGGCACGGCGGGAGCCTTCTGCTCCTCCTCGACCGGCGCCGGGATGAGGCTGCCGTCCGGGCCGACCATGCTCTTGGCGTGGTGCCAAGGCGTCTTCGGCTTCTTGCGGTGCGAGGTGAAGTCGACCATCGGGAGCACGCCGGGGAGGCCGGGGGGCCCCCTTCAAGCTTTGCGTGGCGCAGATTCCACGGACTCGCTCCGCGACAGGAGAGATTGCGCAGATTTTGATGGTCCGCAGGACCGCGATTTTGGCGAGCCAAACCGATCGACGGAATCATGCTCGGCACAACCGCCGGAAGCGGTGGTCTGCGGAATCTGGGCTAGGCCTTGGCGTGGACCTTGACGACGTCGCCGGCCTTGAGTTCGTGGTCGGCCCCGATGGCGCGATGCGTGCGGCAGTCGATGGCTCGGATGAAATGCTCGCCCAGGTCGGTGTGCACGCGGTAGGCCAGTTGCCGGGCTGTGGTCCCGCCGGGGACGAGGTGGCAGTCGGGCAGGACGCGCCCCTCCTTGTCGGTGAGCTTCGCCTCGTCTTCGACAGGGAACGTCGGGATGAGGTTCAGGAGTTCGAAGGCGGCGGTCTCCAGCACCTTCGCAACGCCCGTGCCGCCCAGCGGAGTCAGGGCATGCGTGCGGATGTAGTCGAGGCCTTTGCGCTGCGCCTCGGAGATGGTCCCTTTCACCGTGAATGAGGCATCCCCGGAGTGGTACTCGACCACGCCGGCCTGTGCCGCCTTCTGCAACGCCAGCTCCGCCTGCGCGGCGACGGCGACGACGGGTCCGCTCGCGGCCGCCGCCAAGCGCTGCAACGTCGCGGCGTCGGCCTGGTCGGCCTTGTTGAGCGCCACCACGATGGGCTTGCTGGACTGGCGCAGCTCCGTGGCCAGCAGGCGCAGGTCGATGGCGGTCAGCTCGGCCGGCCGCTTGCCCGCCAGGTTGGCGAGGCGCAGGGCCTTGGCGGCGAGGGCCTCGGTGATGCCGATGCCGCCAAGTTTCTCGGCGATGGCGACCTCGAGCTTGCGGCTCTCCTGCTGCACGCGCTTGGCCATGCGCTCCCAGCCGTCATCGAGCAGGCCGTGGATCCACAGGTCCAGCTCCTCCTCCAGGAACCGGATGTCGGCCGCGGGGTCGTGGCTATGCAGGTCGACGACGTTGCCTTCGGAATCCGTGCCCCCCGACGCGTCGACGACGTGCACCAGGCAGTCGGCGCGGCTGAGGTCGTTGAGGAACTTGTTGCCCAGTCCGCGGCCTTGGTGCGCGCCGGGGACGAGGCCCGCGACATCGATGAGTTCGACTGGAACGTAGCGCGTCGCGCCGGCGACCTTGCCGTGGCGGGGCGTGCTTTGGACCTTGAAGTCGGGGCCGGGGTCCGCGACGCGCACGTGACCGACGCCAACGTTCGCCTCGATGGTCGTGAACGGGTAGTTGCCGATGGCGGCCTCGGCGAGGGTCGCGGCGGAAAACAGCGTGGACTTGCCGACGTTGGGCTTGCCCACGAGTCCAATCTTCAGGCCCACGGTTCGGCCTACTGGGCGTCGCGATTAAACGGATCGCCTGGGCGATTCGCCCGACTCACCCATCCGTGGAATCGGTCCGAATTCCCCGAATCACGCCAGGCCGGGCAGACCGTGGGTCTCGGGTGGGCTTGGCGCCACGGGGATGGCGGCGCCCGGGAACTCCAGCAGCAGGGGATCCAAGCCTGCGAGAGGGAAGTAACGGTTGCTCTGCAGTCCGCGTTTCTCGGCGACCAGGCCTTCGGCCATCATGGGGAGGACGGAGTTGCGGAAGGTCTTGCGGCTGATGCCCAAGGCGTCGCAGACGTCGACTTGCCGCGCGCCGGCGTTGGCCCGGATGAAGGCGGCGATCTCGGGTCGGCGCCCCTGCGTGAGGAGGGCCAACAATCGGGCCTTGGCCGGGTCGGTTTCGGAGGGGAAGAAGCGGCGCTCGCGGCCGGAGTCGATGGCCGTGACCATGGCGCCCTTGTGCAGGAGCGACAGGTGGTATTGGACCGTGCCCCACGGCTCGCCCGCCTCGCGGCACAGCTCGCTGGCGTGGATGCCGGGGTGGCTTTCGATGAGCGAGAGGAGGCGGCGGCGCATGGGCTGTTCGAGCAGACGGGAGCCATCCGCCTCCTTGGGGAGGATCCCCGAGCAGAGTCCAATCAACACGCGCATCTGGTCAAGCATAGCCATGGGTCTCCTTGGGACTGATTGGGGGAATTGAAAAGGCCTTGCCAAGCCGCGGGGCAACCTCGGCCTGCAGGGCGGGAGTGCGCCGGACGGCTTCGCGCAGCGACGCTTGCCCCTCCTTGGCTTGTCCCACATCGAGCTGAGCCAGGCCGAGCACGTAGTGCAGGGTTCCATCAGATGCTGGGCGCAGCGCCAGATGCTGGGTCAGCTCGGTCACGACGTCGCCAGGCCGGCCCGCCTTGGACAGGGCGATGGCGCGGCCGAGGAGGGCTTCCTCCGAACCGGGCAGGCGCGACAGGATGCGCGCGGCGAGGCGGGCTGCCTTGCGGTACTCGCCTTCTTCGATGGCGGTCTCGACGTCGGCCAGGGCGGGGAGGCGAAGGACGCGGCGCAGCACACCGATGCCGACGGCGACGGCCAGCGCCAGGATGGCGCCAGTGCCGATGAGGGCAGCCGACGCGGGGGCGGGGACGCTGGCGAGCGTGCCGCGGGTGCCGAGGTTGGAGCGTGCAACCTCCACCGCGACCTGGTCGGCCTGCGGCAGGAGCATGAGTTGGGAGCCGGCCGCAATGACGGTGCGGTCGGGGTCCGGGTTGGCGCCGCGCACCTGGTTGCTGGCGAGCTCGAGGGTCACGGGACCGGTGAAGTCGCTCGTGGTCTCGCGAATCGCCCATCGCATGTCCGGCGAGCCGCCATCGCTGCCGAGCTCGACGGCCGCACCCTGGAGGACCATGCGGATGAAGGAGTTGCGCTGGACGAAGACGGCCGCCTCGCTTCCGGCGGGCAGGGGATCCAGAGGTTCGCGCCAGGCCCCGCTTTCGACGGTGGCATCGTCGTCGGCATCCTGAGCGCGCACCGTGATGCCCGTGATCTCGACGACCATGTCCCCCATGAGCGTAAGGCGCAGGCGGGGAGCCGATTCATCCTGAATCAGCATCGGTCCTGCTCGCTCGACGTAGGCGAAATCGGGCGTGTCCGATCCGCTGGGGACGGTGGACGTGTCGTCCCTGCCCAATTCACCCCGGCTTAGCTCCACGGTGTCCGGAATCGAACGGACCACGCCCCCGTCGGTCTGCGCCCGGTACGTCAGGTCGGCTCCGTCCAGGCCGTAAACGTGGATTTGGAATCCTGGCTGGAACTTGGTCAGTTGGACAACGGCGTCCTGCAGATTGAGCTCATGGCGTTTCACGTCGTCGGACGTCAGCCGCCCCTGTGGGGTGTCCCGGCTGCTGTACTGGTAGTCGACGACCACCGCAGACGCGGCGGTAATGTCAAGCAGAGGCGTGGGGGTGGTGCCGGGGGCCGGCTCCACGGTCGCGAACGGGTTCCCGCCATCGTTGACCAGGACCAGGGAGAGCTGGCCCTCTTGGCTGGCGGGGTCGTTGAACATCGCGGCCTCGGCCAGCGCCATCCCTTCGGCCGACGCCGGCTGCGCAATCATTGTCAACATCGCCGAGGCGAGCAACAGGATGGGGAGTGGGGATGGGCCGGTCATGGGGTCACGTCAGGAAAAGGCGCAAACTGGTGGAGGTCTTTCGGGCTGTCCCGTCGGGGGTCAACGTCTTCGCGTCCTGGGAGACGCCGATGGCGCGCTTGAGCCAACTGCGCCAGCAGCCGTCGGGGTCCACGACGTGGGCCGGCTGGTCGGAGGTCAAGTCGAAGATCCGGCAGGTGGGGGATTCGGGCGCCGGCTGTTCCGCGAGGACGAGCGCCGCCGGTTGGTCCACTGGACCACAGGACGGGTCCAATGGCAAGCAACCTGTTGGCGGCTCGGACAGCGTGTCGGTGCTGGCGGGGCCCTCTTGCGCAGCGGCGGGCATGGCAACCGCCAGCGCTGCGAGGAGGGCAATCAGCAGTGGACGTTGAACCATGGCTCCACCAGGAGACACCCAGTGGAGTCCCCCCTGTTGGTAAAAGGGTTTGCCGCGGCCCCGATTCATCGAACGAGGCCAAGCGGAATTCATCGCAGCGCCGCGAAGAAAATTCGACAGGCCGGTTACGGTGCTTCGCTGCTTATCACCCCCCGGGGGTTCTGCTCTGTGCCGGCGGGACCGGCCCGGCGTCTCAGGCAACAGGGACCCGGGCTAGCGACAACCACCACCCACCTGACTCAACCAAGTCCCGAATCAAATGGTTCGGAATAGGGTCCCGCCGGTTTTCCTTTCGACCAAACGCCCGCCTTCCCTCGCGGGCCTTCGCTTCGCTCGGGCCCCGCTTGTTCACAGGGACGTTTGGTCGAGTGCGGGTCTTCGACCCGCGACGCGCCCGCTCTTCGCTACGCTCATCGCGGGCGGGGCCGACGCCCCTTTTCGCTGCCTAGGGGGGAGCGCTACGCGCCCTTCTGCAGGACGCGCACGTGCTCGCCCTTGACCGTGATGGGGATGGGCACCATCGACTCGATGAGCTCGACGGTGATCTCTTCCTTCGTGTCGTCGACGCGGGTGACCTTGGCCTTCTCGCCGCGGAAGGGGCCGCTGACGAGTTCGACGATGTCGCCCTCAGCGATCTTGGCGACGGCCGAGACCGGCGTGAGGAAGTGCGCGATCTCCGCGAAGGGGGCGTCGCGGGGCTGGCCCGTGGAGGGGTCCTTGATGAGCGAACGGGCGTAGGAGACGCCGCGGACGCCTTTATCGGCGCGGATGGGGTCGGTGGTCTCGATGAAGACGTAGCCGCGCATCTCGGACGGCGCGAGGAGGCCGAGGATCGGGATGCCAAAGCGGCGGGCCTTGTTGCCCAGGGCTTCGGTGACGCGGCGTTCCTGGCCGACCTGGGTCTTGAGGACCAGCATCTGCGTGCCGGTGAGCGGCGCGGGCTCGGGCATGTCCTTGAGGGCTTTGCTGCCCTTCTTGGACTTCTTCGGCGCGGGCTCGGAGGCACCGACGGCGGCGGGAGCGGGCTTGCTCTCGGCCTTCTTCTCAAGATCGCTCTTCGTCGGCAGGATGCCGAGGCCGTCGTCGCCGTCCATGGTGGTCAACTCGCCCCCTAGGCGGTTGAAACCCAGAAGAGCAAGTCGCCGACAGAGGGCCGCTATTTCAGGTTTCGGATGGGCCGGATGTTCCCGGCGACACGCCACCTGAGGCCAAACCGTCGAATCGGAGTGGAATCCGCCGAATCCGTTAGGCGCCGACCAGCTTCATGAGCCAGCCCATCAGGAGGAACACGGAGAAGCCGAGGCCGCCGATGATGGCGATGCCGACCAGCACGATGGTGGCCGACTGGCGGAACTCCTCCGGCTCCGGCTTGCGGGCCATGCGCAGGACGCGCGCGAAGCGGCCGGAGCCGAGGCCGGCCCACTTGCGCTCGATCTTTTCCTGCTGGTCCCATGCCTTGTCGAGGAAGGTGTCCTTCTCGCCGGGCTTGTGGGTCGGGTGGACGTGGGGCTGCTTGGCCTTGGGGGCCGTCTCGGCCTCCACGACCTGGTCCAAGGTTTCCTCGTCGTCCATTCCCGCCATGCGGCTGCGACTCAGGGTCGTTATTTCAACTCAGCGGGGCGCACCTACTCCTTGCGGAGGTAGGGCAGGCCGGTGCGGTCGTTGACGCCCACGCCGTAGCCGCTGGGCTTCGCCGAGGGGACGCCCGACTTCGGGGTGCCCTTGGCGAAGAAGTAGAGCGGGCGCGTGGCGCCGCTCTTCGTCTCGATGTCGCGGCGGTACAGCGTGTAGCCGAGGTGGCGGAAGCCGGTGGCCAGGGCGCCCGGGTCCGGGGCCAGGTCGTGCGCCGTCGTCACTCCGGTCGTCAGAGCCGAAGGCCGGCCGCCAATCGGGATGGTGTGGCGGTCGTGCGCTTCGCGCGAGTTGCGGATGCTGTACAGCGCGTAGAATAGCAGGCCGATTCCGGTCCACGTCAATGCGGCAACGTGGGTGAACGTCTCCAGCTTCCAGATTAGCACTCCAATGCCGATGATTCCGAGAATCGGGAGCATCGGGATGTACGGTTTGCCGTTGCGGGTGAGGACCGACCACATGGGCATGCGGAAGGGGCGCTCGACATCGGGGCGGCGGATGCGGAAGACCCACGTGGCCAGGACGACCATCAGGAAGGCGAACAGGGTGCCGATGTTGACCAGGTCGATGGCGCGGCCGAGCGTCAGCAGACCGGCGAAGACGACGGTGAACCCGCCGTAGAACAGCGTCCCGGCAGCGGGGGCGCCGCGCGAGGAGACCTTGTTGAGCCAAGCGGGGAGCAGGCCGTCGCGGCTCATGTTGAAGAACACGCGCACGCCGCCGAGGATGAGGACCAACAGGACCGACGTGGTTCCGACCAGGGCGCCGATGCGGATGAGCAGGGCGCCGAGGGCAAAGCCGCCGACCTCGAGGAAGCCGTTTTGCTCGAAGACGTACCCGAACGGTTCGCCACGGGCGTTCGTGGCGGCCACGGAATCGCCGACGAACTGGGTCCAGTGCGAGGCCGAGGTCAAGGCCAAGGCCGCCAGGACGTAGAGGACCGTGGTGATGGCCAGGGAGCCCAGGATGCCACGGGGCATGTCCTTCTTCGGGTTCTTGGTCTCCTCAGCCGTCGTCGAGACGGAGTCGAAGCCGATGTACGCGAAGAACATGATGGCCGCCGAGGCGATGATGGCGCCGGTGGCGGGCCAGAAGCCGCGCGTGTCGGGGATGTTGGGGAAGTCGACGGTCGGGTGCGGGAAGGGGTCATCGAAGTTCGCTGCGTCGAAGGCCAGGAACCCGCCGACGATGGCCAGCAGGAGGATGGTGACCTTGATGAGCACCAAGACGAACGTGAACTTCGCCGACTCCTTGGTGCCGCGCACCAGCAGGAGAGTGACCAGCGCCACGATGAGGACGCTGGGCAGGTTGATGAGGCCGTCCAGCACGGTGCCGTCGTCGAGGGTGACGTGCTCGAAGGGGCTGTGCGTGAACCGATAAGCCATGTCGACGGCGGAGCCGAACCAGGCACCGTCGTTGGAGAAGACGTCCGTGGTCGGGTTGGAGTCATGGAACTGGTTGACCAGGGCCAGCAGGTTGTTGCGCCAGCCGATGGACACCGCGATGGCGCCGACGGCGTATTCCAGCACGAGGGCCCAGGCCACGAACCAGCCCGGGAGTTCCCCGAGGGCCGTGTAGATGTAGGCGTAGGCGGAGCCCGAGGCGGGGATTGAGGAGGCCAGTTCGGCGTAGGCGTAGCCGGCGACCGCGCAGATGAGGGCGGCCACCACGAAGGCGGGGATGACGCCGACGCCGGATTCCTGGATGCCTTGCCCGATGAGGACGAAGATGCCGGCGCCGATGATGCCGGCGACGCCGAGGACGATGAGGTCTTTGGCCGTCAGCGTCTTGGCGAGGCCCTTCTTCTCGTCACGCGCATCCTCCAGCAGGCGGTCGATGTTCTTCTTGTAGCCGAAGCGCGAGAAGGCGCGGTTGAGGAAGCTCATCGCGGGACCTCCTGGTCAGCGGCGTTGGCGGTGGCGCGCCAGGAATGGATTGTGAGGCTTGCGCCGAGTTGGATGTTCTGGGTGCCGACTGGGACGGGCAGAGTGCCGGCAGGGCGGGTCCAACGGAAGGTTAGGGTGTAGGAGGCGGTCTTGTTGAGATCCTCGCTCTCGTAGGCCTGTTGTTCGGCATCGGAAGCGGTCGACGCCGTTGCCGCGCCGACGTCCGAGTGTTCGCCGAGTTCGACCGTGATGGGGCCAGGGGCGTTGCAGTCCACAGGGGCGGCACTGCTGGCGACCACGAGGTCGCCTTCCTTGAGAGTCCAGGTAATTTGGGCCCGAGAGCTGAGCGGCGGCTGAGCGTTGTCGGTGCAGGGGTCGAAGAGAATTGTGGCGCTGGCCGGCTGGACATCCGTGACAACGACTTCGACGAGAGTGTCGGTGTTTGCGGCACCCGCGGCCTCGTCGGCCGATCCTGCTTCGGCCTCGCTCCACGTGACGGTGTAGTCGGTGGCCCCGGCGTCGCCGCCGAACAGGAAATAGGGGATGGTCACGCCGATGAGCACCAGGCCGAGGACGGCGGCGGTGACGGTGGCGGGGCGGTCCATGTCGGAGCGGGATGCCATCTAGGGACTCCAGTTGCCCACAGCGACAGGGGGGCGCATGAAAGGCGTTTGGGTGGACTTGCTTGACTTCCCGGTTTCGGCCGTCCGGTTCAGGCGCGCGCGGCCAGGATTCCGGTTTCGGCGTACAGGCTGGGCCCGGTCTCCAGGACGGCGACGGTCCCGAGCGAGTCGCGTGAATCGTCTGGCTTGCCGTCGGGGGCGAGGCAGGCGTTGGAGGTGCAGCCGTCGGCGAAGGCGACGTGCAGGCGGCCGTCCGCGTCGATGACCGCGTCGATGAAGTCCAGGAGGTTGCGCTCGGCGCCGGCGGAGTCGCCGGAATTGGTGCTGATGCCGCCGACCTGGATGGGGTCCTCCCCGGTGACCTTGTAGGTGTGGAAGGTCGGGTTGGCGGCGAGGGCGTCGGTGCTGAAGGTGACGAACAGGCTCCAGCGCGCGGTGTCGTTGACGTGGTCGGGGACGGCCAGCTCGCCGGTGTGGTTCTCCAGCTCAGAGGTGCGGGGATCCTCGACGCCGTAGTAGGCGATGGCGATGCGGCCGGGGGAGCCGGCGACGATGGCGGGCATGGTGGTGGTCCCGAGGCCCGGCGTCGCCACGACGGCCGGAGCCCAGGTGGCGCCGTGGTCGGCGGAGGTGGCGAGCCACATGCGGTTGTCGCCGCCGGGGAACGCCAGGTAGACGTTGTTCTCCGTGTCGATGGCGAGGTCGGAGTTCTTGTCGTCGTACGGGGTCCCGACATCATCGGCCACGATGGTGTTCGTCCACGTGAGGCCGTTGTCGGTGCTGCGCGCGACGACGGGGCCGCCCAGCGTGCGGTCGCGCGGACCCGCGCAACCCGAGCGGCTGGGAACGTAGACGGTCCCGTCGGGGCCGGCCACGATGTTGCCGTGCAGGCCGCCGCCGCAGTCCTGCCCCTCGCCGGTCGGAACGGCGGGGAACGATTCAGCGACGAAGGGGAAGGTAAGGCCGCCGTCGATGCTCATGGCGATGCGGCTGTCGGCCAGGCCGTTGACGCCGTAGTAGACGACGTTCGGGTACACGGCCTTGTGACCGGTGGCGGCCACGTCGAGCGGTGAGCCGGGAACGTAGGGGCCCGTCGCCATCTTCTGGTGGTCGTTGACCGGAGTTCCGCAGGCCGCCGGATTGTTGAGCCACGTCGCCCCGCCGTCGTCGCTGAAGGTCAGGTAGCTGCAGGCGACGTAGAGCTGGTTGGCGAAGATGCGGTCCGTCGCGGGGTCGAGCCAAAGGTACGGGTCGAGCGTCGTTGGCAGTGCGGTCAGGGGATTGACGTTGGTCCACGTCGCGCCGCCGTCGGTGGACTTCATCGTCTTCTCGAGCGCCTGGAAGTAGATGGCGCCCGACGAGTCCACGCCAATGGAGGGCTCTGGGCCTTGCTCGCCGACGGAGTTCACGAAGAACGTGGCCGGGATGGCAAGGAACGGGTCATCGCTATCGCCGGCGTCAGAATCGGGGGAGGACCCAAAGCAGCCGGCGACAAGGACGAGGCTGGCGAGGATGGCGAACGGGAGGCGCACGACGCCCAGTCCGGGCCCCTGTGGAAAAACGTTGTCGCCGGGGTGCCGGGGAATCGTCCGTCAGGCAAGCTTGATGAATGGCGGCTGCCCGTCCCGCCGCATGCGCTCGCTGCTGGTCGTCGCCCTCCTGGTCTCCCTCGTTGCCGCCGGCTGCCTGTCGGACGGCGCAGCCGATCCGACGCCGGGAGACGCGACCTCGTCGTCGTTCCAGGCAGTCGTCCCGCCCGAGCCGACCTTCGATTTCTCCACAGTCATCCAACCGGACCACGCCGGCCACAGCGTCCCGCAGTTGCACGAGGCCGGCTACGGCCTGGAGCTGGTTGGCCACACCGGCGTCGGCGACCTCCTCCCGCTCACGACGCGCGGCAGCATCACCTCCATCGACCTGTGGGAACACTACGCGGTCGTCTCCGGCATGGAGGGCGGGCTGGCCTTCGCCATCGTCAACTTGACCGACCCTTCGAACCCCGAAGCCATCGGTTGGGCCCCGTCGGCCGCCGACGGCTGGACGGCGCGCTTCAGCGACGACGGTCAGTACGTCTTCTACGGTTGCCAGATGCTCACCGGCCTCGGCTACGCGCCCAGCACGGTCATCGGCACCTGCGAGGACCCGGAGGCGGTCCATTCGCCCAACGAGAACCCGGCCGGCGTCAGCGTGTGGGACGTCTCCGACAAGAGCAACCCGACGTTCGTCACCTTCACGGCCGTCGGCGGCTCGCACAACATCTTCGTCTCCGCCATCGACGGCGTCGACTACGTCTTCACCTCGTCGGTGGCGATCTTGAAGTTCGACCGCAGCGCCGGACTCCTCACGGAGGTCGCCAACCTTCCCGGGACCCACGACGTCACGGTCGTGCCGCATCCCCTCACGAAGGACTGGCTCCTGTTCACCGGGACCGGCGAGCTCGCCATCTACAACGTCAACGACCCGTCCAGCCCCGAGATTGTCTTCGAGGGCACCGGCTCCGAAGGCTGGACCGGCTGGCACGACCAGGTCCTCGTCCCCGGCGTCGTCGACGGCAAGGTCATCCTTCTCCTGTCGGGCGAAAGTCTGCTGGGCACGGGCGGCGAGGCGCTCCCGGACATCGTGAGCGTCGTCGACCTCACCAACCCAGCCGCCCCCGTCCTGCTCAGCCAGTGGCAGCCGCCGTTTGCGCCCATGGTCCCCTGGGTCAGCTACCTCTACTCGGTGCACGAGATGGCGGCGACGCCGACTGGCCAAGTCGCCATCGCCTGGTACCACGCCGGCGTCTGGGTCCTCGATGTCAGCACGCAGACGCGCCAAGGCGGCCCCGTGACGCTGGCCGTTTACCAGCCGCACGAAGCGATGGACGTCGTGCCCAGCACGTTCGCCCAAACGCCCCTTCCCTACGTTCCCATGGTTTGGGGCGCCGGCTGGACCCGCGACGGCTACCTCGCCATCCCCGACATGCACACCGGCGTCTACGTGCTGGAACCCGAGTGGGGCCTGCACCCGGCGCTCGACTCGGGGCAGTAGGCGAACCCCGTTTGGACGTGTAGCACCTTGCGCTGCTGGCTAGCCTGACGCAGATTCCGCAGAAATCCCTCTGAGGCGCAAGAGCGTCAGCCGGGCAACGGCACTTGCTCGGTTCGCCGTAATGTCACAGATTGTGACGGGTGCCCGAGTGGAGGACTCCGCGCAATTGGAGTCCAATCACTCAATCTGCGAAATTCCCGTGGACGACGCTTTCCTGTTCCTGGCCAGGAAAGGCCGTCCTCATCCGATTCTGCGGAATCTGCGTTCTGACTTGCCCAGGGGAATGCGGCTTACAGCACGAAATCAAGACCCATGCCCTCACGCTGCTTGGTCTGCTTGCGCGCGGTGGGGCCGAGAATCTGCCGCGACTTGACGCCGGTGATGACCAGCATGGTGCGGATGGTGCGGTCGAGGTTGGGGTCGACCGAGGTGCCCCAGATGATGCGGGCGTCCTTGTTGATGCGGTTGTAGATTTCCTCGACGACGGATTCGGCTTCGGCCAGGGTCATGTCCTTGCCGCCGACGACGTTGACGAGGGCGCCGGTGGCGTCCGAGATGTCGATGTCGAGCAGAGGGGAGTTCAGGGCCTCGAGAACGGAGTCGCGGGCGCGGTCCTCGGAGTCGGATTCGCCCAGGCCAATCATGGCCACGCCGCCGCGCTTCATGATGGTCCGGAGGTCGGCGAAGTCGAGGTTGACGAGGCCCGGTTTGGTGATCATCTCGGTGATGCCCTTGATGGAGCGCATGAGGATCTCGTCGGCGACGCGGAAGGCGGCCGCGAGGGGAAGGCGCGGGGCAATCTCCAGGAGCTTGTCGTTGGGGATGACGATGACTGTGTCGCACACGTCGCGCAGGCGGGCAAGGCCGGCCTGGGCGTTCTCCATGCGCACGGCGCCTTCGACGCCGAACGGCAGGGTGCAGACCGCGATGGTGAGGGCGCCGATTTCACGGGCGCACTTTGCCACGACGGGGGCCGAGCCGGTTCCGGTGCCGCCGCCGAGGCCGCAGGTGACGAAAACGATGTCCGCGCCGGCGACGGCGTTGCGGATGTCCTCCTCCGTCTCCAGCGCGGCTTCCTCGCCGATCTGGGGCAAGGCGCCGGCGCCGAGGCCGCGCGTCAGGTGGCGACCGATGAGGATCTTGTGCGGGCTGCGTGCCATCAGCAAGTGCTGGGCGTCGGTGTTGCAGGCGACGAGCTCGACCTCGCCGAGGTCCTCCTCAGTGCAGCGCGCGATGGTGTTGCTGCCGGCGCCGCCGCAGCCGAACACCTTGATTTTGGTGATGAGGGAGTGCAGGACCTTCTCGAGGTCGCCGTCGCGGGCGAAGTTCGAGGTGCCGCCGGTCGAGGCGTGCTGCTGCATGAGGGCCTGCGCCGTCGGTCGCACCATGGGGCGCTGTTCGGCTTCGGCACGGGCCACTGCTTCGCGAATGATGTCCTTCATGTGCATCCCTCGGGAGCTTGCGCTCCCATCCCAGGGATAGACCCCAGGAATCCAGGATAAGGGTTTGCAAATGAAACCAGGGTCTTCAGGAGGCGGCAGGCCTGGGGCCCAGGAGGGGAGCCGAGGTCATGGCGAAGCCATTGCGCAGGTCCCCATCGCCGTCCTCCAGGAGGTTGTAAGTGACTCCGACGCGGCCATCCGGCATGCGCACGGCATCGAAGTAGTCGGCGAATTCGCGGTTGCCCGTGCACGTTGTTCCCGAGATGCAGATCGGGCCTTCCTTCACCGGCGACGAGGTAAGCTGGGCGTGCCCGAATGTCGCGTTGTCCGCGAAGAAGTCGGAAGTGTAGGCGAGGGTGACGTTCCAGGTGCCGTCCATGTTGTCGGGGAACGCCGCCTCGGATCCTTCGTAGTAGGCGACGGCAATCTTGCCCGCATTGCCGGCGACGATGACGGGGAACACTTTGCTTCCAATGCCGGTGTCAACGCGAATCTTGTCGCTCCAGGTCTCGCCATCGTCTTGCGAGGCTGCGACGAAGATGGCGAGGTCGTCCGCGTTTTCGCCCAACGCCTCGCCCCACGTGAGGTACACGTTGCCGGCGTCGTCGGCGGCACCCGTGACGAGGCCGAGCCCAAGCTGCTGGCCGTCCAGCACGGCGGCTTGTCGTGCTGTCCAAGTGAGTCCGCCATCGCGGGTGACTGTGAACCCGGCCCCGGCGACGTCGACGGGCTGGTCGAGGCCTTGGGCGTGCGAGTAGCTGAACGTGAAGAACACGGACCCTGTGACTGGGTTGTAGAAACCGCCACCGCCCCAACCTGAGCCGCCGTTGGCCAACAGGAAATGGTCGGGGAATTCCGGCGGGCCCGTGGGAATCCACGTCACGCCGCAGTCGGTGGTCTTGGTGGCCGTCTGATAGAATGTGGGCAGTTGGTGGAAGTAGAGGTACGCCTCGCAATCCGTGGTTGGGACGACGTATTGGCGGTCGCCGCCGGCGAGTGGGCAGACGGCGGGGTTTGAAGTCCAGGTCTTGCCGTCATCCTGGCTGGAGGCCACGGCCGCGCAGCCGATGTATAGGCGAGACTCCCACACGGTGCCGTCGACCGAGACGGCGAGGTCGGGATCGAAGTTGGGCACCGGCGCGTTTGGGTCCGCCATGAACTCCCAGGTGCGGCCCTCGTCCGTTGAGCGGTAGACATTGGACCCCAAGTCGGTGAACAGGTAGCCCGCTGGTGTCACGCCAAGGCTCGGCTCGGAGCCGGCGTCGTCGAGGGCGATAATCGACTCGACCAGGACGAACGGGGGCGCCGGCACGGCCGGAAGGTCCGGGGGCGCAGCGGGGGCCGAATCGGAGTCGAGGCAGCCGGCCGCGAAGAGCACGGCGGCAAGGGCGAGGGGCGTGAGACGCACGTGGCTGACTCCGGGCCCCGATGGAAAAGCGTTGTCGGTCTCTCAGGCACTCGACCAGAAAACCACGGAACCCACGGAAAACTGACCGCGCAATTGTTCCGTGCGTTCCGTGGGCTCCTTGTTCGGGGCGGCGGTGGGCCTAGTTGAACCGCGCGAACGTGGCCGGCCCACGCCAGGCCGCTCCCTCGCCGAGGCCTTCCTCGATGCGCAGCAACTCGTTGTACTTGGCGACGCGGTCGCTGCGGGCCGGGGCGCCCGTCTTGATCTGGCCGGCGTTGGTGGCGACGGCGATGTGCGCGATGGTGGCGTCCTCGGTCTCGCCGGAGCGGTGCGAGATGACGGACGAGTAGCCGGCCGAGTTGGCCATGCGGATGACGTCGAGCGTCTCGGTCAGCGTGCCAATCTGGTTGACCTTGATGAGAATCGAGTTCGCTTCGCCGTCGCGGATGCCGGCGTGCAGGCGCGTCGGGTTGGTGACGAACAGGTCGTCGCCGACGAGTTGCGTCTTGGCGCCCATGCGTTTCGTGATGAGCTTCCAGCCGATGTGGTCATCCTCGGCCATGCCGTCCTCGATGGAGGCGATGGGGAAGCGGTCGGCCATCGATTCGTAGAAGGCCACGGTCTTGTCGGCGTTCTTCACGCCGTCCGTGCCGAAGTTGTAGGTTTTCTTCTTCGCATCGTACAGTTCGTTGCTGGCGACGTCGAGGGCGAGGACCAAGTCGGTGCCGAGTTCGTAGCCGGCCTTCTTCGTCGCTTTCGCGATGTACTCGAGGGCGGACACGTTGCTGGGCAGGTTGGGAGCGAACCCGCCTTCGTCGCCAACGGCGGTGGCGAGCCCGGCTTCCTTGAGCGTCTTCTTCAGGCTGTGGTAGACCTCGACGCCCATGCGTAGGCCCTCGCTGAAGGAGTCGGCGCCGACGGGGGCGACCATGAACTCCTGGATGCGCACGTTGGAATCGGCGTGGGCGCCGCCGTTGAGGATGTTCATGAGTGGCACCGGCAGGACGCGGCCCTGCGCGCCGCCGAGGTAGAGGTGCAGCGGGACGGACAGTTCGTCGGCTGCGGCGCGCGCCGTCGCCAAGCTGACGCCGAGGATTGCGTTGGCGCCGAGCTTGCCCTTGTTCGGCGTACCATCGAGGTCCGTCATCGTGCCGTCGACGCCGGCCTGGTCGAAGACGTCGAGGCCCGCCACCGCGTCGGCGATGGCGTCGTTGACGTTGCGCACGGCCTTCTGCACGCCCTTGCCGAGGTAGCGTTTGTCGCCGTCGCGCAGTTCGACCGCTTCGTGCGTCCCGGTGGAGGCGCCTGAAGGGACCAGGGCCCGGCCCAAGGAACCCGTTTCGGTCACGACCTCGACTTCAATCGTGGGATTGCCGCGGGAGTCCAGGACCTCGCGGGCGTGCACCTCGACGATGCTGCTCATTGGCAACGCGACCGAAGAGGGACGGAAAAAGGGACAGGCACCGGTCCGTCGAGCTTTGCACGGACGCCCCCGGAGAGCCACAGAATTCTGTGGACATTGTAGTACCAGTCAATGATTGACTAGAACGGGTACCAGTTTAGGGGAAAAATTCTACCGGTACTTTGAAAAATGGTCAAGAACCCCCCCGGGGTGAGCAACGCGTCCATGTCGGTGCGCGCAATCCTGGGTCTGTTCGGCGCGCTTGCGTTTCTCCTGTCCGCTGCGGGGGCCAATGCAGGCTCCGCGTTGCCGGGCAACCAGTTCGCCCAGGTCGAGCATTCGTTCTTCCTTACCGGAGAGACGGGCGGCGCCAACGGCCAAGACGATGCCCTTCTCCTGTCTCCGACGTCCCCCGAGGCGCAGGGCCAGTATGCGTTCGTCCTCCCCGGCGTCAGCGTCCTGGGCGTGCTCAACCAGCCAAGCTCGCAGGCGTGGTCGACTGCGGTCGGTTGGGACAAGGACCGCGAAGCCACCACCGATTCCGTCGCCCGCCTTTATTTCGTGGCGGATGTCCAGGCCGTCGCGATCTTCGAGGTCCGATTGTACGACGTCGCCCCGGACGGGACCTTGGGCTTGATCGGCAGCGACGAACAGCAGTTCATCACGGCGCTCAGCCCAACCGCCGTCGACTTTGCGCTCCACACCACGGGCATCCAAATGCACAAGGACCACGTCCTTCGTCTCGACGTGTTTGCCCAGACGCTCACAGCCGTCATCGTCCTGCAGCACGGCGGGGACACGCCCTCGGCCATCGAAGGCCTGCGGACCCGCTGGCTTGACTCCGACGGAGACGGGGTCCCCGATTCTGACGAGGTGTTGTTGGGCCGGAACCCCCTCAACCCCAACGACCCGAGCGAGGTCGCCGACGAGGGGACGGATACCGATGGTGACGGTCTCTCCGACCGGACCGAGGCCACGATTGGCACCGACCCCGACCTGGTGGACAGCGATGGCGACGGTTTCGGGGATGGCCTCGAGGTCTACGCCGGGACCAACCCGCGCGCGGCGCAGTCCAAACCCTACGATGCCAACCACAACGGTCTGCCCGACTCCTTCGAATCGAACTACTTCAACAGCACGACCGTGACGCCGACCACCGAGCCCTGTTCGCCAGGCTTGGGTTGCATCGACCCCTTCGCCGATCCTGACGGAGACGGCTGCAACAACCTGTGCGAGGCCGCCAATGGCACGAACCCGAACGACGCCGACAGCGACGACGACGGAGTGCTTGACGGCGACGAACTCGAGGACGGGACCGACCCGAACTTGGCGGCCAGTCTCTATGCCGGTCCGAAGGGACCTCCCAGTCCGGTCGCGGCGGCCGGGATGTTCGCCCTCGGCACCAGCGTCTCTCTCTTCGCCCTTCTCCGGAGGCCCTAAGCCATGAACGATTCCCACCACATCACGACCACCCGCACCACTGCGGAGACCAACGCGCACACCCTGTTCATCGGGGCGCTGTTCGCCAACCTCGTGTTCCTCGGCCTGGCGCTCCTGGATTGGTACGCCTGGGACCGCAAGTACGTCTGGGCGGTCTTCATTCCCTGGGCGGCGCTGATTCTCCTCACCATTGTGGTTGCGCTCCTGAGCGTCAGCCACCGCGTCCACGTGGTGCGCGACACCTCTGCAGCCCCCGCCCTGGCCCGCGCCGTGGCGAGCTTGACGGCGCGGCCGTCGGCTGTGCAATCCCCGATCCGGGCCGAACCCAAGCCCAGCTTGTCCTTCACGGAGGACACGTTCCCCTTCGTGTACAACGGTTACACGCTCTACTCGCGCAAGGTGGACCTGAAGAACGGCGGTGCCCGCACGATCTGGTTCTTCTCCAAGCGCACGCCGGCCTCCGGCGAGATCTCCCGCAAGCCGTCCGGATTCCATGTCGGCGTCAACGAGCGCACCGGGTTGCCTTTCCTCAAGAAGGGCGGCGGCCAGGACGGCGAGGACCTGACGCCCCATCTCGTGCACGCGCTGCGCCCGCAGTGCTCGGCCCTCACCGAGGGTGACAAGCAGTGCCGCAACTCGGCGCGCGCCGATTCGAAGTACTGCGCCAGCCACTTCGGCTACCAGCCGCCGGTCATCGCGAAGGCCGAGGCCACGCGCAAGGACACGCGCGCGCGGGTTAGGGGCGCACCGGACACGGTTCCGTCGGTCCGACGCAAGCCGGCCGTCTAATCGGCGCAAGCGGTCCCTCCGAAGGGGGCCGCATGCCAGCACGGCGCCACGGGTTACCCACAAATAGGCCCTGGATGGATGAGGGTCGCTCCGATGGACGTCCAACGCCTCGCTGGCCTCGCCGGACCCCTCCTGGTGCTGGCGCTGTTGGGAGCGCCCGCCGCAGGTGCCCAAGCCTTGCCGGGCAACGGGTTTGCCATCACCGAGCACGAATTCTACCTCTCGCCAGACCAGGGAGACGCCGGCGGCCAGTCCGATGTCCTGCTCCTGGTTTCCGCAGCCCCGTCTGAGCAAACGAACCTGCCGTTCGTGGCACCGGGCCTGGCGCTCCTGGGCGTGGTCCAGCAGCAAGGCTCCGAGGCCTGGTACTCGCAGGGCGGATGGGACAAGGACCTCGAGATTGTCTTCGACTCGGAGGCCGTGCTCTATTTCGCCGCCAACCCGCAGGGGCTGGCCGCCGTGACGGTGCGCCTGTACGACGTGGCGGCCGACGGGCAGGCCGTGCAGCTGGCCGTCGACGAACGCGAGTTCGTGAGCGTGCTCAGCGACACCGCGGTCCTCTTCGAGTTGCCCACCGCAGGGGTCCGCCTGCTCAAGGGCCATGTGCTGGCTCTCGAGGTCTCCGTGGATGCGCCCAACGGCGCGGTCGTCCTCCAGTACGGGGGTGCCACGCCGTCGGGTCTCGTCGGCCTGGCCACGCGCTGGCTCGACTCCGATGGCGACGGCCTGCCCGACTCCAACGAGGCGGTGCTGGGCCGCAACCCGCTGGACGCCAATGAGCCCACCGCCGATTTCATCGACACGGACGATGATGGGTTGGCCGACGAAGCCGAGGCCCGCATCGGCAGCGATGAGTCCGACGCCGACAGCGACGACGACGGCTGGCTGGACGGACTTGAGGCGCAGGCTGGCTCCGATCCGCTCGACCCGGCTTCCATGCCGGTCGACAGTGACGGCGACGGGCTGCCTGACACCTACGAATCCACTTACTTCGGCGACCTGGCGCAAGACAGCGCGGCCGATCCCGACGCCGACGGGTGCAGCAACCTGCGCGAGGCCCTGCGCGGCACCGACCCGTCCAACCCAGACAGCGATGGCGACGGCGTGGACGACTGCGATGAGATGGCGGACGGCACCGACCCGTCCAACTCGGCCAGCGTCCTGTCCGGCCCCGGCCGCGTGCCGGAGCCCGTGGCGACGGCGGCGTTCTTCGCCGCCGGTTCCTCTCTCTGCCTAGTCCCCCTCATCCGGAGGCGCTGAACCCCATGAACGAACCCACCACCCGCGGCCTGCTTGCAGCCGGCCTGTCCACCAACGTCCTGTTCCTGGCGTTGGCGCTCATCGATTACGCCAGCTTCGACTCCCGCTACATGTGGCCCATCTTCGTGGGCTGGGCAGTCCTCATCGTGCTTCTCGTCGTCTTGGCCCTGTCCACGTCGGCTTGGCGCGTCCAGACACAGGACGGGGCCGCCCCGGCGCTGGCACGCGCCGTGGCCTCGTTGGCATCCCGCCCGGGAACGCCGCAGTCCACCATCGTGCACACGCACACCCCACCGACGATTGTCCTGCCGTCCCGGCCTGCCTCGAAGGCGTTGGACTTCAGCGCGGAGCCCACCGGTCCCTTCACCTACAACGGCTACACCCTGTACAGCCGCGGCGTCGACCTCAAGAACGGCGGGCAGCGCACCATCTGGTTCTTCTCCAAGCGCATTCCCAGCTCGGGTCATCCAGCCCGCAAGCCCAGTGGCTTCCACGTCGGCGTGAACGAGCGCACCGGCCTGCCTTTCCTGAAGAAGGGCGCCGGTAAGGACGGCGAGGATCTCACGCCGCGCATTGAGGCGGCGCTGCGTCCGCAGTGCAGTGCCTTGACCAACGACGGTGCGCAGTGCCGCAACTCCTCGCGTGAGGCCAGCAAGTATTGCGCCAGCCACTTCGGCTACCAGCCGCCCACCGCCAAGGGCTTGGCCAAGCGCATCGAGGGCGATGCGTGGAAGGCCCGCGACCGCGTGAGCGACAAGTCGAGCGTCAAGGGCGCCGACACCCGCCCCGCCGTCCGCAGCGCGCCGGACACGAAGGTCGCGGTCCGCAGGAAGTCCACAGCCTAACCCCGCAAAGGTTATGGGTGCCCTTGGCGCAAGGCTGGCCATGCCGGCTGGGCCCCGGACATGTTCGGATGGTTCAGTGGAGACGCTGGCTGCGGCACGCGCGGAGCGATTGTCCGTCGTCGTTCCCCTCTGGAAGGCCTCGCGCCTATGGACGGCCGCCATCGTCCTGGCCTTCTTTCCCTTCCTGTTCATCTTGGACGAGGCCGGGGAATTCCCGGTGTCCCCCGTCCTTCCCGGACTGGTGGGCCTGGCCGCGCTTCTCGTGGTCCTTCCCCTCCTCCTCGTCGAGGTCCGGTCGCGGCGCTACCGGCGCAAGGATCTTGCTTGGCAGGTGCGGCATGCGACGCGGGCGGTCGGAGTCTCGAAAGCCGCCCTTGCAATCGCTGCGGTCTGGCTCCTGGTGTGGTTCGCGGTGGGCACATGAGAGGTCTTGCCTTCGCGACGGTCATCGTGCTCCTGGCCGTCACGGTTTCGCAAGCCCAGACGCCCGACCCCGGCCCAATCCTCAAGCCCGTCAACGACGCGCTGGGCCAGACGGTCCCGCCTCTGCTCAACACGACGTACGCGGCCCTGGGCCAGAACATCTCGCGCGAGGACGTGCGCATGTGGATGTGGGTGAACCTCACGAAAGGGGACGTCAATTTCTTCGGGCTGACGTTGGGCGCGGGCAAGGCCGAAATCCAGGCCGCCATCCACGGGCGCCTTGAGTTGCGGGTCATCTCCAGCGACCGCATCCGTGCGGCTGCTCAGGGTGAGAACGCCTACAACGTCAGCGCCGAGAACGCGACCTTCCTGACGACCGTGTACTTGCCGGCCGAGATGTTCCGTGCGACGCTTGCGGCCGAGACCATCGCCGCCTTCCAGAGGTCCGAAGAGGACGCGTTGGCGGACT
>JBAZXE010000024.1:0-27808 GCA_041659985.1 Thermoplasmatota archaeon
TCTCTCTGGGGCGGACCTTGGCGCACGCGTCGCCATCATCCTTGGCATCGCCAACCTGGTAGGCGATGGAGTCTCCATGGCCGCCGGCAACTACCTCGGGATGCGGTCCGAGATTCAGCAGCGCGGCGGGGACCTCGCGGGGGAGAAACCTTGGCGACACGGCCTGGCGACGTTCGCGGCGTTCGCCCTCGTCGGCGCCGTCCCGCTGCTGGCGTTTCTCGTCCCGTTCGGCGACCCGCTGTGGACCGCAGGGGCGCTCACGGCGTTGACGCTGTTTGCGGTCGGCTCACTGCGGGCCCGTTTCGTCCCGGGCAAGAAGGCCTGGCGCCTGGGATTCGAGATGGTGGCCATCGCCGCCATCGCGGCGGCGGCCGCCCTCGGCGTGGGCGTCGTGGCCACGCGCCTGGCCTAAGCCTGCCACGGTTTGGCCAGGCCGGCCATAGCCCCGGTTAGCGACGAACCCGCGCGCGGTCTTCTGTCGAATCGCCCATCAGCGGCACGCAGACATCCCAACCGAACCGCTGGCGCAGAACGTCCCGCAGCGCGTTGGACGATGCGGGTTCGCCGTGGACCAGATGCACGGCCTTCGGCGGGCTTGGCAAACGGGAGACCCACTCCACGAGTTCACGTTGGTCCGCATGGGCAGAGACATTCTCCAGTCGTCTGACGGTGGCCTTGACGGGAACGAGTCGGCCGTGCACCTTGATGTCACGCGCGCCGGCCAACAGGGCGGCACCCCGGGTTCCGCCCGCCTGGTATCCTGCCAGCAGGATGGTGTTCTTCGGCGAGCCGGCCAAGGCCTTGAGGTGGTTGAGGATGCGGCCTCCCGTGGCCATGCCGCTGGAGGAGACAAGGACGAACGGCCGGGGGCGTTCGGGGAGGCGGAAGGACTCGTCGGCGTCCTCGATGACCTGGACGCCTTTCACGACGCTCTTCCAATGGCCTTCGTCGACGTGCGTCAACGCGATGTGCTTGGACATGACCGCCATCGCCGCGGCCGACATCGGGCTGTCCAGGTAGATCGGCATCCGCGCGCCGCCGGCCCGCATGGCCGCGTGCAAGAGAAGGAGGATGCCCTGGGAGCGGCCGACGGCGAAACTCGGGATGAGAAGCACACCGCGCCGCCTCGCCACGGCATCGAGCAGGCGCCTGAGGGCGGCAATCGGATCCTCGGTTCTGTGCAGGCGGTCGCCGTACGTGGATTCGAGCACGAGTTGGTCGCAGGCCGGCGGATCCTGCGGGGGAGGCATGACGGGGTCGCTGGCGCGCCCCAGGTCGCCGCTCCACAGCACGGTCTCGTCGCCGGCCACCTCGACCATGGCGGAGCCGAGGATGTGCCCATTGGGCGTGAACCTGGCTTGGAGGTCGCCGAGAGACTGCCAGCGTCCGGGCTGGACGGCCTTGAACTTGCGCAGGATGCCCTTGGCTTCCGCAACGGTGTAGAGCGGCTGGGCCGGATGGTGCTTCGAGTAGCCGCCGGAATTGGCCTGGCGAGCGTCGCTCTCCTGGATGTGGGCCGCGTCCTCCAGGAGGATGCGAGCCAAGTCGCGCGTGGCTGCGGTGCAATAGACGGGGCCGTCGAAGCCTTCCCGCATCAAGCGGGGCAGCCACCCGCAATGGTCGAGGTGGGCGTGGGTGAGCACGACCGCCTCAAGCTTGGCGGGTTTGGCGGGGAACTTTTGCCAGTTCAGCAGGCGCAGGGCCTTGTAGCCTTGGAACAGACCGCAGTCGACGAGGGCGGTGGATCCGTTGCCCTCGACGAGGGTGCGCGAGCCGGTCACGCAGCCGGCGCCGCCCATGAACGTCAGGCGGATGGGGCCACCTTCACGATGAGGACGTTGCACGGCGCTTGCGAGGCCACCGCGTCACTGGTGCTGCCCAGGCCCCAAGGGGTCAGGTTCGAGAAGCCCCGGCTGCCGATGACGATCAAGCCGGCCCGGTCCCGCTGGGCGTGATCCAGGATGACCGTGGAGGAATGGCCCTGCTGGGCGAGGAAGGCGACGGGTTCAGGGTGTCTCCAAACGAAGGCGTCGCGGCGACGCGGCTTGGGCAACTCGGGTCGAATCGGGGGGTCCCGGACATGCAGCACCGTCAGTGGCACGCCCCAAGCGCTTGCGAGACGGAGCGCAAGGGAGGCTGCGGACCTGGAGGTGGGCGAGCCATCGACTGGGCACAGGATGGGTCCCCGCAGTCCAGTTCGCGCAATCAAGACGCTGGCGGCCACGGCGGCCTTGAGTTGTTTGGCCGTCGAACCGGTGCCCTCGAACTCTAGGCGACCAAGGCTCCCGGAGCCGAAGACCACGAGGTCGGCGGCCTCGTCCCGCGCCACGCGGGGAATCTCGGACAACGGAGTCCCAATCGGTGCGTGCACGTTGCCGATGGGGACCCCGGCTTTTTCGGCCAGCGCTTTGGCCGCCTGGATGGCGGCGGCCGGATTGGCGACGCTGCGCTCGAAGAGGGTGGACGACGTCAAATCGGCGTGTCCGTCGCGGGCACCGACGCTGACGAGCGAGAGGGAAACGCCCGGTTGGGCCACTGCGCACGCCAGGGCGACCGCGTTGGCGGCGTCTTGGGTGCCATCGACGGCGACCAAGATGTTGCGGAGGGCGGGCGGGGCAAAAAGGTCGCGCGGCGGCTTGGCTTGCACGAGGTCGTCGATTCCGAGCCCCAACTCCTTTTCCAGGGGATGCGGGTTCACGCGCCCTCCGGTTGAGCGGCCAGCGAACGGCACAGGAACGCGGTCATGCGCTGCGTGGTGTCCCAGGCGTTGGCGAGGTGGGAGGCCGTCTCCGCGTACACGCGGAAGGCGCTTTGCCCCGTCCGAAGGCCTTCGCCGATGTCCCGGCTGAGCAAAACGCCGGCACCTTTTGCGTGCGGTGCGCCAGCGGAGCGGGCGATGGCGACCACGGATGCGTTGTCCAGCTCAAACCGTCCGTCATGACTGGCGATGGCCTCGAAGCAGTGGGGGCCCGGGGTCAAGTCCTTCGATTTCACGTCCGCGTTGCCTCCCTGAGCCTTGATGATGTGCAGGAATTTGCGCAACGCCGCGCCGTTTTCCAAGGTGCTGCGCGCCATTTGCGCGCCGGTTCCGGCGGTTGCTTTTCCCCCCATTTCCAGGAGGCGTCCCGCCAGCATGCACGATTTGGCGACGAGGTCGGCGGATCCGCGTCCGGTCTCGAGGACCTGCAACAGCTCCCTAGCTTCCAGCAGCGGACCGATGGCCCGCCCCAGGGGCCTGCCGCCCTTGGTGATCTCGCAGCGCACGTCGAGCCCCAACCGCGTCCCCACCTGCTGGAACATGCCTGCCATGGCGTCCGCTTCGCGCTGGTCGTGGACTTTTGCTCCGGGGCCCATGGGGATGTCGATGAGCACGCGCTTGACCCCCATGGCGACCTTCTTCGCGAGCACTGAGGCGACGACTTGCGCGGGCGGGTCGAGCCCTAGGGGGTACTCGACGCGGATGATTTCGTCGTCCGCAGGCGCCAACGACACGCCGCCGCCCCAGGCTAGCGTTGCGCCGACCTGGTTGGCGATGGACTTGAGTTGCACGGCATCGAGGGCGACCGGGGCCAGGACCTCCATGAAGTCGGCCGTGCCGCAGGCGGAAGAGATGGCACGGCTCGAGGTCTTGGGGATCTTCAGTCCGGCGGACGCGACGATGGCCACGACGATGGGGGCGTACTTGTTGCCGGGCACGCCGCCAATGGAGTGGACGTCGTAGCAGATGGTTTCGCCCCAATCGATGCGCTCGCCGGTGTCGACCATGGCTTGGACGCAGGCGACCGTCTCCTCGCTTGTCATGCCATGGATGTGGATTCCCGCGGCCCAACAGGTCAACTCGATGGCGGTGAGGTGGCCGGAGGCGATGTCGTGGATGACGAGGGCGACTTCCTTCGGCGACAGTTCGCGTCCGTCGAGCTTGCGCCGGATGGATTCGATGCTCTCCGGCCTCGGCGCCGGGCGGACCTCCAAGGGCGCCGCCGCATGAATCTGGATGCGCTGGGCCAGTTCGCGGGAGAGGCCGATGGATCCCGGCAGGACGAACCCTTCTGCGATGTTGACGACGGCGGGGAACTCGGCGGAGGTCTCGGGGGACCGCACACGGACGCGGTCCATGGCCCGCACGCCGATGGTGGCCGCGTCCTCCGGGCGCAGGAACACTTCGGGTCCGCCGGCCGTGACGTCGAGCAGGCGGGCCGTCAACCGCGTCCGGCCGTTAAGTCCCGTATCCATAGGTCTCCTTCCCCCACAGCTTGAGGGCAACCGCCAATTCGGGCGGCGGGTTCCGGTCGAGCGGCCGGCCCAAGTGGACGGCATCGATGGCCTGCATGAAGGCCCGCGCTCCGCTCTTCGTCCCTTGCGGGTGGCCATGGATGCCGCCACCCGCTTGCAGCACGACATCGCCGCCGAACGCCTTCATCTCGGCGGGCACGCTGGCCGGATGCAGCCCGCCCGAGGAGACCGGGAAGACGGGCTTGAGTCCATGCCAGTCGCCGCGCAAGGCCGCCAATAACGGGTTGAGGCCTGCGGTGTGCTCCATCTTTCCGGACGCGCTGCCGATGTGCAGTTGGTCGCCGCCACACAGGCGCACCAGACGGGCGATGGGAAGCATGGCGATGCCGAAGTCCGGCGACCGCGTCAAGGCTCCATGCATGGTGCGGTGGACGTGGATGGGCAGCTTGGTTGAGCGGCGGACCTGGGCCAGGGCGTCGAAGCCCGCCGTAAGGACGTCGACCATGACGCAGTTCGCGCCGGCATCGGTGACTGCATCGAGCCGCGATAGGATTTCGCCGCCGCCGGCCGTGATGTTGACCGCGTACAGGCAGCCTTGGCCCGTCGAGGCGCGGGCGGAATCGAGCGCCTCCATCACCAGCGGCGTGCGTTCCGCCAGGGGACAGAACGCCTGGTCCGTGAGCGTCTCGTCGTCCTTGATGAAGTCGAGGCCTCCACTTGCCGCCTCGAATGCGACTTCTGCAGTCTGTTTGGGCGTCAAGCCGACCTTGGGTTTGACGATGGTGCCGCCATGTGGCCGCCCGTCCTTGTCGGTTCCGACGAGCTTGCGGATGCCCGTGATGCCGACCCCCGGACCCGCAAAGCGGCCAGCAAAGGCGGCGGAGACTTCCAGGTCAACGAGGCGGGCGCGGCGCAGCGATGCCAGGCCGAACAGGTTGCCTGCCACGATGGACAGGAAGCCGGCCAGGTTCGTCCCGTCGAAGATCTCAAGGGGGAAGGCGATGCGCGCCGTGCCCGCGGGCGGGTCCGTGGACTCCACCCAGGCCGCCAAACGGTCCTGGACCGACCCGGCCCGTTGCGCGACGGGAGTCCAGGTGCCGGTGGACTGTTCCATGGCGACGACGCGGGCGCAATCCTCCAGGGGCAGCTTGCCCTCGAGCTCGTAGGTCGCGATGACCGCGTCACGGGTCGTCATCCCCACACCGCCTCCGGCGGAAGCAGCCCAAGGTTGCGCTGGATGGCCTTGCGGGGCGTGGCGAGGCCTTGCTCCGTGACGTAAGCCGCAAGACGCCCAGGCGGTGTGCGGTCGAAGACCGGGTTGAACACGCGAGCTCCGCGCGGCACCAGGTTTGGGGCAACGACCTCGGCGGCGGGGCGTTCCTCGATGACGACCTCGTCCGCCGAGCGGCGCGTGAACTTGTGCAATCCGACGGCGGCGTAGAATGGCACGTCATGCAGCTCCGCCAGGGCCGCAACGCCGGCGGTCCCGATCTTGTTGAAGAGAGAGCCGTCCCGTGCCACGGTGTCCCCGCCGACGAGTACGAGGTCGATGTCACGCGTCGCCAGCATGTGCTCGACGGCGGAATCCACGACGAGCGCCGATTGGATGCCTGCCCCTTGGAGAGCCTTGAGCGTCAGGAGGCCTTGCCCGAAGGGGCGGGTCTCGGTCGCGATGACCTCGAACGTCTCGCCGCCGGCCGCTGCGGTTTCCAGGAGGGCGACGACTGTGCTGGAGTTGCAGTGGGTCAGGACGAGGTCGGCGCCTTTGAGGAGCCGAATGCCGTGCTGGGCGATTGCCGCCCGCGAGGCCTTGATTTCAGTCGAGACCAAGTTCGCCGCGTCGCGGGCGCCTTTGCGCATGGCCGAGACCGTCCCTTCGACCTCGATGCCCGCCAGGACCCAGCCAAGCGCGTTGTGCAGGGAGACTGCAGTGGGACGGGCAGCATCGAGCAAGCGCGCCGCTTTGCGAGCCCCCTTCAACACGGAAGCCGGGTTCCCGTCCAACGTTTTGACGTGGTCGGCGAGAGCCTTGGCGGCTGCGACGCCGATGGCGGCAGCCCCGCGGACCCGCATGGACCGGATGCCCTCCACGGTTTCCTCGACCGAGCGTGACAAGACATCCAGAGTGGGGCTGCACTGCTTTAGAGGTTTATCCTGCGTGGGGTGCTGGAGTGGATGGAGTTGCATGGCAGACTGGACTTGCCCAACGGTTCGGCGCCGCGGCGGCGCGTTTCAGGGCTTGGACGGTTTCGGCGCCCGACGGCCCGTGCTGGACGACGCCTTGGCCTTGGCGCCTGCATCCGATCGCATCAAGTCGCCCGGTTCGCGGCCCTTTGGATCGGGAATCACGAGGACAGGTCGGTCCGACAGTTGGACCACCTGTTCGGCGACGGAGCCCAGGAGGAACCGGCGCGCGGCCGATTTGCCATGGGTGCCGACGATGATGAGGGAGGCACCCGTTTGGCGTGCCTCGGCAAGGATGACCGACGCCGGGTGGCCAAGGCCCAGCGAGGGGTTCACGCCAACCTTCAACGCTCGCGCTTTGGAGGCCAATTCGGCGATGTTGGTGGCGGCCCGCTCCTCGTCGGCTTCCATGAGTTCGACCGAGATTTCGGCGCCAAGGGGGAAGGGGACGTTCGCGGTCGCCAATTCTGTGACATGGAGCACGTGCAGGCGCGCCTTGAGGTCGTGCGCCAGGCGGAGGGCGGCCTCGTAGGCCGCCTCAGACTCGGTGGAGAAATCGACCCCCACCAGGATGGTCTTGGAAGCCGAGGCGACCGGGGCCCCGCTCTTGTCGACCTGCATCCGCAGCGGCGCGACCAGGACCGGGACCTTGCTCCTGCGCAGGACTTCCCGCGCCACTGAACCGAGGACCCAGTCTTTGAGGCCCGTTCGCCCCGTCGTCCCCACAATGATGGCGCGACTGTTGCGGGTCTCCGCCTCAGCAAGGATTTCTTTCACGGGGGGGCCGATCGGGTTCACGACCTGGACGCGGATTCCGTCGCCGCGCAACTCCTCGGCCCACTCGGAGCTCAGTCGCGCGGCGTCCCCGGCGGCAATCCGACCCGCCGCGAGCGTCTCGGTTTCCCGGTCGTGGCTGAAGGGGATGGGGGGCGGCGCCGGCGACGAGGCGTGAAGGAGGACGATGTCCGCACCAAGGTCTTTCGCCATGGCGCGAGCCGCCTCCAGGGCGATTCGGCTTGCCTTGGAGAAATCCACGGCCAGCAACAGTGAATGCCGCTTCCCCGCCACGCGGCCACCGGACGGCGGCGACGGTGCTGGTGCAGCCTTCAGGGACTTGGGTTTGACGGCCATCGAAGCCGGAACGACTTGGTCTCGATCCTATTTGAGCACACCGCGCCGGCCAAGCCAATCTTCATCCGGCCTGGCTGCCCATACGACGCGAACGCCATGAAGGAAAAACTCGGGGACCTCCGGTACCTCTACCTCGCTTGCCAAATCGAGGAGGCCTTCGAGGGACTCGAGAAGGGTTTCGGAAAGCACCTCACCCCCCTCCTGCGCAAACAGATCGAGGTTCTCTTCCAGGATGGGCCAAACCATCGGAGGCTCAAGCAGGCCATGGCCGAACTGAACCAAGACCTCGCCAAGCACGAAACGGAGGTGAGCGCCCGAGACCTCTTGCAGGCCATCTGCGACTGCGAACGCCTGGCGCGCGACTTCTACCAACAGAACGCCGGCAAAATCTCCGACCCCAAGCTCGCCGAAATCTTCCGCGGGCTGGCAGCCGAGGAGCAATCCCACCTCGCGGCTGCAGAACGTGCCTTGGCCATGGCCGGTTGAGGCAGCGTGGTGAGGCTGGCCCAGGGTCGGGACCGGGATGAAAGCCGGGATTCCTGACAACGGTTATCACGACGACCACGGTGAACCGCCCATGGACAAACACGCTCGGCTGGACCATCTGCTCGATCTCCTCGGCGCCCAGAAGGGGCTCCTCGAGCACCTGAACGCCCACCGCGCCAAACTTCAGTCCCACCACGACTCGAAGGAGCGCAACCGCGCCATCACCCAGACGGTGAAGGGCATCCGCCGCGCCGACAAGGTCCTGCGCAGCTTGGAACGGGCCGTGCGCAACGAACGGAAACAGCACAGCGCCGCCTCCGGCAACTGAACCCGCCCTGGGGGACACAGCGACCCGCTGCCACCTGGTCCCCTCGTCGTCAAGCCCAAACAGTCGTACCGTTGTAGGGGTGACGACCATGGCGACCGCCGTCAATCGCATCCAGTCCTCGGCCGGCCTGGACGCCGTGTTCTCGCCCAAGTCGGTGGCGGTCATCGGCGCCTCGCCCAACGCTGCCTCTGTTGGTCACCGGCTCATGGCCAGCATCCTGGGCCACGGCTTCCGCGGACCCGTCTACCCGATCCACCCAACAGCGCAACAGGTCCTCGGCGTGGCGGCAACCGCGTCGGTGCTTGATGTGCCGGCCCCCATCGACTTGGCCGTCGTCGCCGTCCCGGCCGCCGCAGTCCTCGCCGTCGTACGGCAGTGCGCCCAGAAGGGGGTGCGCGGCCTGGTCGTCGTCAGCGCGGGGTTCCGCGAGACAGGCCCGTCGGGGGCGGACTTGGAGCAGCAGGTGGCGGACCTCGCGCGCAAGCACGGCATGCGCCTAGTCGGACCGAACTGCCTCGGCATCGTGAACGCCGATCCCGCCGTCGCCCTGCATGCCATCTTCTCGGACACGCCCGTCGATGGCGGTCCGGTGGCCATCATGACGCAATCCGGGGCGCTGGGCATCGCCTTGCTGGAACGCGCGCACAGCCTTGGCTTGGGCGTCGGGCGCTTCGCCAGCATGGGCAACAAGGTCGACGTCTCCGGCAACGACCTCCTGCTGCACTGGGAAAACGACCCGCAGGTCAAGCTCATCCTGATGCATCTGGAGTCGGTCGGGAACCCGCGCAATTTCGTGCGCATCGCCCGCCGCGTCGTCGAGACGAAGCCAATCCTCCTTGTCAAAGGCGGTCGCACGTCGGAAGGCGCCAAAGCGGCCGGGAGCCACACCGGGGCGATGATGGAAGCGGATGCCTTGGTCGACGCCATGGTGGAGCAGGCCGGCGTCGTGCGCGTGGCCACCGTTGAGGACCTGTTCGACGGTGCGCTGGCATTGTCCCTCCAGCCTTTGCCCTCGGGCAACCGCGTCGGCATCGTGACCAACTCCGGTGGCCCCGCCATCCTGCTGGCCGACGCGCTGCCGGCCGGAGGGCTCCGATTGGCGCAGTTCAGCGCCACAACCCTTGGGGACTGCCAGCAACGCCTGCCCGCCGGAGCCTCGCTCGCGAATCCGCTCGACATGCTGGCCGGCGCATCGCCGGAAACCCTGACGGCCTGCCTGCGCAGCCTCCTTGCGGACGCCAACGTCGACTCCGTCGTCGCCATGGTGACGCCGCTTGCCCCTGACGACACGCCATGGGCCGAGGCCATTCTGGCAGCCAAACCGAAGGTCCCCGGCAAAACCCTGGTCGCTGTGCTCTTCGGCCGCGACAGCTCGTCAACGGGATTCCGGCAACTGGTGCGCGGCGGCATCCCAGCCTACACGTTCCCGGAGAATGCCGCACACGCCCTCGCGGCGCTCAATCGCGTTTCCTTGGTGCGGAAGCAGCCCCCCGGCAGCCGCGAGGAACCCCGCAACGGCAAGCCGGCCATCCGGAGTTTGGATACTGCCCGGGACGCCGGGGGCTGGACGTCCGCTGAAGAGGCCCTCGCCATCCTTGCCGGCCTGGGCGTTCCGCATCCCGACATGCGCCGCTGCAAAGACCCTGGCTCGGCCGCGGCTGCCGCAGAAGGCCTCGGGTTCCCTGTCGCCATCAAGGTCCAGGCCGAGGGGCTGATCCACAAGACGGAGGCCGGGGCCGTCCGCCTTGGATTGCGGTCCAAGGAAGAAGTCCTTCGTGAAGCAGAGGACGCCTGGAGACGCGTCCGAGAGGCGGGCCATCGGCCGAAGGAACTCCTCGTGCAACGCATGGCTGCGGCGGGCACCGAGATGCTGGTCGGCGCGGTCCGCGACCCCAAGTTCGGTCCCATCGTCTCGGTCGGCCTTGGCGGCATCTATACGGAAGCGCTGCGCGACGTCGTCGTCCGGCTGGCGCCTGTCACGGCGGAGGAAGCGGACCGGATGCTAGACTCCTTGAGGTGCTTGCCACTTCTCCAAGGCGTGCGAGGCGAGGCCCCGAAGGACGTCGAGGCGTTGCGGGATGTCATCGTCGCGTTGGGCCAGTTCATGGACGACAATCCTTCCGTCGTTGAGGTTGAAGTGAACCCGCTGCGCGTCCTTGGCAAGGGCCACGGCGTCGTCGCCGTCGATGCCCGACTGCGTCTTGCGGGGCCATGAACCGATGGAGTCAGGGCTGACGCACCAAGAGGCCAAGGCTCGCCTGGAGGAACATGGGCCCAACGAACTGCCAGAACCCAAACGGCCCAGCCTGGCCCGCGTCGTTGTCAGCCAAGCCCTGGATCCCCTCACGGCCATCCTCCTGGCCGCAGGTTTGCTGAGCATCGTCGCGCTCGGCGAGGCCCTGGAAGGGGGCGCCATCCTCGCCATCGTAATCCTCAACGTGGCGATTGCCTCCGTGCAGCAGGTCCGGGCGGACCAGGCCATGGCACAACTGAAGAAACTGTCCTCTCCGACCGCCAAGGTCCTGCGCGAAGGCGGGTTGCACGTCATCGAGGCGCGCCACGTGGTTCCGGGCGACGTCGTGCACGTTGCCGCCGGCGATCGCGTCCCGGCGGATGTGCACCTGCGCGGGGCCGAGGCGTTGGCGACCGACGAGTCCATGCTGACCGGAGAATCCTTGCCGGTGGAGAAGGAAGCGCCGCAGGATCATGGCTTGTTCGCAGGCACGCTCGTCGTGCGCGGCCGCGGCCACGGCGTCGTCCACGCCACCGGGCCCAAGACCCGCGTCGGCGCCATCGCGCACGGCCTGGCCGTCGACACGCCGCCGCCCCTGGAAAAGGAGTTGCGCACACTCGCTTGGCGCATCACTATCGGAGCCATGGTTGCGGCCGTCATCCTTCTTGTCGTCGTCTTGGCTCGCACCGGCCTCGACCGCGACGCCATCGGCCAAGCCGCCCTGGCGGCCGTCGCGCTCGGCGTGGCCGCCATCCCGGAAGGCCTGGTCGCCGTGGTGACCTTGGCCCTCGCCCTGGGCGCGCAACGCATGGCCCGCGAGGGAACCATCGTGCGCCGCATGCGCGCCATCCAGGGACTCGGTTCCGCCACCGTGCTGTGCGTCGACAAGACGGGCACGTTGACGGAAGCCAAGCTCGCGGTGGCGGAAACCTATGCCTTGGACGAGAGCAGCGGTGACCTCTGGTTGGCGGCCCTGCGCTGCAACGACGTCCGTGATGGCATCGGCGACCCGTTGGAGGTCGCCCTCGTCGTCGAGGCCAAGCAACGTGGGTACGCGAATCTGACGGAGCGGCGTCTTGCCGAGGTGCCGTTCGAGGCCGTGCGCCGCACCATGACGACGGTGCACGAGACCGCGAAGGGTCCCGTCCTGACCCTGAAGGGCGCTCCTGAGGCAATCGCGGAGGCCTGCCGGGGCCATCCCGGCGTCCACGGCTTGATGCAACGGGCCAGCGAAATGGCCGCCGGAGGCAGCCGTGTCATCGCGTTCGCCACGGCGCAGACCGCCAATCCGCGGTTCCGGCCGCTCGAGCCCGTCGGGCTGATGGGCCTGCGCGACCCAATCCGGCCAAGTTCACGCGATGCGGTCCTTGCGTGCCGTGAGGCAGGAATCCAAGTCGTCATGGTGACGGGGGATCACCCCGTGACGGCAAAGGTCGTTGCAGCCGCGGTTGGATTGGATGCGACCAAGGTGGTGACCGGTCCCGACCTCGCCAAACTGGCCCCCTCGGCGCGGTCGGCCGCGTTGCGTGAGGCCCAAGTCGTCGCCCGCGTCGAACCGGAGACCAAGGTGGCTCTCGTCGACGCCCACCGCGAGGCGGGCCACGTCGTGGTGATGATGGGCGACGGCGTCAACGATGCTCCTGCTTTGCGCAAGGCCGACGTGGGCGTCGCCGTCTCCGGCGCCGACAGCACGGACGTCGCCCGGGAGTCCGCCGACATCGTGCTCACGCGCGGCGATGTGGGCACCCTGGTGCAAGGCGTGCGTGAGGGCCGGCGCATCTACGGGAACCTGCAAGCCGTCGTGTCCTACCTGGTCGCGGGCAACACCAGCGAAGTCCTTGTCGTCCTGGCGGGTTTGGCGCTCTTCCCCGAACTCGTCGTCCCCCTGGCGGCCGTCCAACTGCTCTGGATCAATTTCATCACGGATGGGCTGCCCGCCATCGCCTTGGGAGTCGACAACCCCCAAGGCGACCCGCTGCGCAACAAGCCGAGCGCGCGCGACTCGCTCCTGCCCGCCCGGCGCGTCTGGGCCCTTCTGGGACGCGGCGCCTTGATGGCCGCCGCCGTCGTCGCGACGGGCCTCTGGGCGAGGAGCCAGGGCTGGGACGCCCGGGTCGTCCAGACGCAGATGTTCGTGACACTCATCCTCGTCCACTTGCTCATGGCGTATGTCTCCCGAACAACGGCCCACGCGTTCAGCAAGGGCTGGTGGCGCAACCGGACGCTGCTGGCCGCCATTGCCGGATCCATCCTCCTGCAGGCCATCGTGTTCGCCATTGCTCCCTTGCGGGACGCGTTGAACCTGGCCACTTTGCCCTTTGAGGGCTGGTTGATGGCCGTGCTTGCCGCAGGCTGTGCCGTCGCGGTCATCGAACTTCTTCGCGTCGTCTTGGCGAGGGTTCCTGACGTGGGGCCGAAACGCTCCTTAAACTAAGCTGGCCATGGGCTGGCCATGGGCGGTCCGCGGGGCGTGAACGGGTTTGCAGTCGTGTTGGTCCTAGGCTTGATTATGCCGTTTCTTGCCGGCTGCGACCAACCAGCCGCCGACCTCCCTGTAGAATGGAAAGGGCGGGACCTGCGCAAGCCCGGCTGGACCAACAGCACGCTCGCCACGGAATGGAGCCTCGTCCTCGAATATCCGCTGCCGAGCGGGGCCCAACTGCACTGGGACTTCTTCACGCAAGACGGTGCGTACGCCTATTTCCAGGTCGTCCGCGTTGAGGGGAAGCCCGTCAGCCTGGTGGGGAAACACTCCGAGGATGACGCCTCCTCCCTCACGACGCCCAAGGCGGGCGTGTACCAGGTCGTCTGGATGAACGACGGTTACCTGCCGCTCAACTTCACGTGGAGCGCCAGCGAAGGCTACTCGCAGCGCACCTACCCGCCGGGGGAAGGACCTGGCTGCGTCCTCCTGCTCCGGGCGTCCTCTTGCGCCCTGCAGATTCCACCTGAGGCGAAGTGATTCGGCAAGGCGGTTCGGCCACACTGGGTTCCGTCAGCCCTAAGCCCTTGCCGGGCGTCGTTGCAGCGTGGCGCTGAAGGAGCCGTTCAACTCCGTCAGCCACATGGTGGGCGCCGGCCTGGCGATGGCCGCCCTGCCGTTTCTCATCCTTGCCGCCGATGGGCCGTTGGCCGTGGTGGCCGCCGCAGTGTACGGCGCATGCCTGTTGGCCGTCTTCACGATGAGCGCCGTGTTCCATGGCGTCACCCACCGCAAGGCATCGGCCTGGCTGTTTCGCCTCGACCAAGCCGCCATCTACCTTCTCATCGCCGGCACCTACACGCCGCTGGCCCTGCTGCTGGTGGGCGGCGCGTGGGGTTGGAGCCTGTTCGGCGTGCAATGGGGCCTGGCCTTGACAGGCGTCGCCGTCCTTCTCACGGTGCACCGCACGCCGCCGTGGCTGCACCAGGCCGCCTACATTCTTCTGGGATGGACGGCCCTGCTCGCCTTGCCCCAAATCGACGGGCTCCCCATCCCCGCCTTGGCCCTCGTCGTCGGGGGAGGACTCGCCTACACCGGCGGAGCCACCCTCTACTGGCGCGACCGTGCCGGGACCTGGGCCATCGGCGACCACGGCATCTGGCACCTGCTGGTCCTGGCGGGAAGCATGGCGCACCTGGTGTTCGTCCTGGTCTACGTCCTGTAGGAACCGCCCGAACCAAGCATCCAGTCCGGACCTGCCCCCGCCCATCAAGGCTTAAAAGCAGCCTCCATGGGCGAAGCAAGGGACTCCAGGCAGGCTAGCCCCAAGGGGAAGGCCCTTGTCCTGGAAGCCCGGAAGGAAGCACAAGACCGCCCATGGCCACGACCGACGCCATCGCCGCTGACCTCGCGGCGCAGTCCTACAAGTACGGCTTCTCCAGCCCCATCGAGTCGGACACCGTTGCCCCCGGCCTCAGCGAGGACACGGTCCGCCTCATCAGCGCAAAGAAGGGCGAGCCGGAGTGGCTGTTGGAATGGCGCCTGCAGGCCTACCGCAAGTGGCTCACCATGACGGAGCCGACGTGGGCGAACGTGCACTATCCGGCCATCGACTACCAGAAGATCGCGTACTACTCCGCCCCGAAGGGCCGCGCCACTGGCGAGGGCCCCAAGTCGTTGGCGGAGGTCGACCCTGAGCTGAAGAAGATGTACGACCGCCTCGGCATCAGCCTGGCCGAGCAGGGTCGCCTGCAGGGCGTTGCCATCGACGCCGTCGTAGACTCGGCCTCCGTCGCGACCACGTTCAAGAAGCAGCTCGGCGAGATGGGCATCATCTTCTGCAGCTTCTCGGAGGCCGTGCGCGAACACCCGGACCTGGTGCGCAAGTGGCTCGGCACCGTCGTCCCCATCGGCGACAACTTCTTCGCCGCCCTCAACAGCGCCGTGTTCTCCGACGGCTCCTTCTGCTACATCCCGAAGGGCGTCAAGTGCCCCCTGGAACTCTCCACGTACTTCCGCATCAACGCCGCTGGCACGGGGCAATTCGAGCGCACCCTCATCATCGCCGACGAGGGCTCGTACGTCTCCTACCTCGAGGGCTGCACGGCGCCGATGCGCGACGAGAACCAGTTGCACGCCGCCGTCGTCGAGCTCGTGGCCCTGGACGACGCCGAGATCAAGTACAGCACCGTGCAGAACTGGTACCCCGGCGACAAGAACGGCGTCGGCGGCGTGTTCAACTTCGTCACCAAGCGCGGCAAGTGCCTGGGCAAGCGCAGCAAGATTAGCTGGACGCAGGTCGAGACCGGCTCCGCGATCACTTGGAAGTACCCGAGCTGCATCTTGCAGGGCGACGACTCGGTGGGCGAGTTCTACTCGGTCGCCCTGACGAACGACTACCAGCAGGCCGACACCGGGACCAAGATGATCCACATCGGCAAGCGCACCAGCTCCACCATCATCTCCAAGGGCATCTCCGCAGGCCACGGCCAGAACACCTACCGCGGCCAGGTCAAGATTCTCAAGTCCGCCGAAGGCGCGCGCAACTACAGCCAGTGCGACTCGCTCCTCATCGGTGACAAATGCGGCGCGCACACGTTCCCCGCCATCGACGTGCAGAACCCCACCGCCGTCATGGAGCACGAGGCGACCACCTCGAAGGTCTCCGACGACCAGATCTTCTACCTGCGCCAGCGCGGCATCGCCCAGCAGGACGCCATCTCGCTCATCGTCAACGGCTTCTGCAAGTCCGTCTTCCGCAAGCTCCCGATGGAGTTCACCGTGGAAGCGCAGAACCTCCTCGACCTCAAACTGGAGGGTTCAGTTGGCTGAACCCTCCGATTGGCCGGATTCCCCTTACGATTCGACGGATTGACATGACCCCCAACTCCACCCCAACAAAATCCGGCAAATCGACCGCCCAATCCGGCGAATCCGCTTTGCTCGAGATTGATGACCTGCATGTCACCGTCGACGGCAAGGCCATCCTCAACGGCCTCACGCTCCATGTCGCCGCCGGCGAGGTCTGCGCCATCATGGGCCCCAACGGCTCCGGCAAATCCACCCTGGCCTACGTGCTGGCCGGCCGCGACGGCTACGAGGTCACCAAGGGCAGCATCCGCTACAAGGGCAAGGACCTCCTGGACATGGACCCCGAGGACCGCAGCCGGGAAGGTGTGTTCCTTGCCTTCCAGTACCCTGTCGAGGTTCCCGGCGTCTCCAACTCCTACTTCCTGCGCGAGGCCCTCAACGCCCACCGCAAGCACCACGGCAAGGACGAGATCGACGCCGTCGACTTCCTCGACCTCGTGAAGGACAAGGCAAAGCTCGTCGGCATGGACGACAAGTTCCTGTCGCGCGGCGTCAACGAAGGCTTCTCCGGCGGCGAGAAGAAGCGCAACGAAATCCTCCAGATGGCGGTGCTCGAACCCGAGCTGGCCGTCCTCGACGAGACCGATTCCGGCCTCGACATCGATGCCCTGCGCACCGTCGCCGCCGGCGTCAACCAATTGCGCAGCCCCACGCGGGCCATGGTCGTCATCACGCACTACCAGCGCCTGCTGGACTTCATCGTCCCGGACAAGGTCCACGTCCTCTCCGGCGGACGCATCGTCAAGTCCGGCGGCAAGGAACTCGCCCTCCAACTCGAGAAGGCCGGCTACGACCTGGTGAAGGCGTAAGCATGGCCAGCCTCGCGGCGCCTAAGGTCATCCCGCCCACGCAACAGGCCTACCTCGACGCGTTCAAGACCGGCGCTTGGGCCAAGCGCGGCCCCGGCTTCGTCCGCGAGGCGCGCGAGTCGGCCATGGCCGCCTTTGCCGAATCCGGCTTCCCATCGCCCAAAGCCGAGGCGTGGAAGCACACGCCGCTGCGCGAACTCATCGCCACCGCGTTCCAGCCATCGGAGCGACCTGCCCGCGCCGTGAGTGAAGCCGAAGTCGCGCCCTACCGCATTGCCGGCGCCATCGAGCTGGTGTTCGTGGACGGCCACCACGTCGCGGCCCTCGACGGACTCACCGACGACCTCGTGCAGCCGCTCTCGGCGGCCCTCGTCAAGCCGACCGAGGACCTGGAGGCCAACCTGGCGCGCCACGCCGGCGACGAGCCCTTCACCGCGCTCAACACCGCATTCTGGCAGGACGGCGGCTTCGTCCACCTGCCCGCCGACGAACTCGTGGCGGAGCCCATCCACCTGCTGCACATCAGCACGGAGCCGGCGGCAGACGTGTGCTCTTCCGATCTAGTCACGTGCGCCACCTCATCCTGGCCGGACCGCGCAGCCAGGCGACCATCATCGAATCCTACATCGGCCTGCCTTCGGGCTCGCCGGCGCTCACGACGTCCGTGACCGAACTCGTGGCCGGCGAAGGGGCGCACATCCAGCGCGCCAAACTGCAGCGCGAAAACCTGCACGCCCTCCATCTCGGCCACCTCGCCATCCGCCAGGACCGCGCATCGGTCGTGCACGATAACCTCCTCTCCATCGGTGCCCAACTGGCCCGCAACGAACTCGACGGCATCCTAGGCATGGAGGGTTCCGAGCTCCACCTCAACGGCCTCTTCCTCGCTACGGGGACGCAGCACGTCGACTGCCCGACCAGTGTCGACCACGCCGTGCCGCACACGACCAGCCGCGAACTCTACAAGGGCGTCCTCGACGGCCGTTCGCACGGCGTCTTCCTCGGCTCCGTCAAGGTCCGCGCCGACGCGCAGAAGACCGACTCGATGCAGACCAACCGCAACCTCATCCTGTCCACGGGGGCGCTCATGGACACGACGCCGCAGCTGGAGATCCATGCCGACGACGTCAAGTGCGCGCACGGCAGCACCATCGGCCAGCTCTCCAAGGACGCGCTGTTCTTCCTGCGCAGCCGTGGCATCGGCGAGGAGGAGGCGCGCCTGCTCCTCACCAAGGGATTCGCCCACGAGGTCCTCGAGCGCTTCCCGGCGCCCATCCGTCCGCTGGCCGACAGTCTCTTGGAGCAGTGGTTCGCCTGCCGCAAGGCATGGGGGACGGCGTAATGGCCAAGGCCGCCACGACGACGAAGGCCGTCCGGTTTGACGCCGTGAAACTCCGCCACGACTTCCCGGCCCTCGCACAACTGGTCCATGACCACCCGTTGGTCTACCTCGACAACGCGGCGACCTCGCACAAGCCCCGCCAGGTCCTCGACGCATTGGCGCACTTCTACGAGGCGGACAACTCCAACGTCCACCGCGGCGTCCACCTCCTCTCCGAGCGCGCCACGAAATCCTACGAGGCGGCCCGCGACAAGGTGCAGGCCTTCATCCACTCCAAGCACCGCGAGGAGATTGTCTTCACGCGCGGCACCACCGAGGCCATCAACCTCGTGGCCAACAGTTTCCTGCGGCCGCGCCTCAAGGCCGGCGACGAGGTCGTCGTCTCCGGAATGGAGCACCACTCCAACATCGTGCCGTGGCAGTTGGCCTGCAACGCCGCCGGAGCGAAGCTCAAGGTCATCCCCATCACCGATTCCGGCGAACTCCGGATGGACGAGTACGCCAAGCTGCTCGGCCCGCGCACCAAGCTGGTCGCCGTCGGCCACGTCTCCAACGCCCTCGGCACCGTGAACCCGGTCGAGGAGATCGTCGCCTTGGCGCACGCCAAGGAGATCCCGGTCCTCATCGACGGCGCGCAGGCCGTCCCGCACCTCAAGGTCGACGTGCAAGAGATCGGCTGCGAGTTCTACGCCTTCAGCGGCCACAAGATGTACGGCCCCACCGGCATCGGCGTCCTCTACGGCCGCAAGGCGCTGCTCGACAAGATGCCGCCATGGCAAGGCGGCGGCGACATGATTCGCTCCGTCTCCTTCACTGAGGGGACGACGTTCAACGACCTGCCGTACAAGTTCGAGGCGGGAACGCCGGACATCGCGGGGGCCATTGGCCTCGGCGCCGCCGTCGACTACCTCGCCTCCATCGGTCTGGAGGCCATCGCCAAGCACGAGCACGACTTGCTGGAGTACGCCACCAAGGCCGTCGCCAAGGTCCGCGGCCTGCGCATCATCGGCACGGCCGCCAAGAAAGCCGGAGTCCTCTCCTTCGTCCTCGACGGCATTCATCCCCATGACGTGGGCAGTCTCGTCGACCGCGACGGCATCGCCATCCGCACCGGCCACCACTGCGCGCAACCGGTCATGGATCGGTTCCAGGTGCCGGCCACTTGCCGGGCGAGTTTCGCGCTCTACAACACGAAGGACGACGTCGACGCGCTCGTCGCCTCCCTACAAAACGTCGTGAAGATGTTCGAGGCGGCTTGATGGACGACGCGCTGCGCGACCTCTACCAGGACACCATCCTGGAGCACAACAAGCGCCCGCGCAACTTCCGAGCCGTGCCTGACGCCACGGCCAAGCAGGACGGCTTCAACCCGTTGTGCGGCGACCGCCTGACGCTCTACCTCAAGCTCGACGGCGACCGCATCGCGGACGTGGGCTTCCAAGGCAACGGCTGCGCCATCAGCACCAGCTCCGCCAGCATGATGACCGAGGCCATCAAGGGCAAATCCGTCGCTGAAGCCGACCGCATCTTCGAAGGGTTCCGCCGCCTCGTCACACGCGCCGCCCCCAAGCCGACCAAGGCTGAGGTCGGCAAACTCCTCGTGTTCTCCGGCGTCGGCGAGTTCCCCGCCCGCGTCAAGTGCGCCACCTTGTGCTGGCACACGCTTGAGGCCGCCTTGCACGGCGGCCGCGCCAAAGTCTCGACGGAGTAGCCATGCGCCCCATGCCTGAGGAGCGGCATCAGCCCACCCCGAGCCGCCGGGACCTGCGCGTCATCACCATCCCGGACGGAAAGGAAGAGACCCTTCCTGCCGGAACCGTGCTCACCGTGACGCAGACGCTGGGTACGTCGTACACCGTCAAGACGGAGCGCGGCGTCAAGTACCGCATCAAGGGCGAGGATGGCGACGCCATCGGCCAGGTGCAGCTCGGGGCCGGCCGCGTCGTTCCCACGGCGCAGACCGTGCCCGCCATCGTCACGGCGGCGAACCAGGCCCTGCGCAAGGTGTTCGACCCGGAGATTCCCGTCGATATCGTCAACCTCGGCCTCGTGCACGAGATCACCGTCACGCCGCAGCCCGACGGCACGTTCCACGCCAAGGTCCGCATGGGGCTCACGAGTCCCGGCTGCGGGATGGGCGACGTCCTGGTGCGTGACGTGCAGGCCGCTTTGGGGAACATCGAGGGGGTCTCCGGCGTAGACGCGCAGGTCGTGCTGTTCCCAGTTTGGAACCCGTACACGATGATGTCCGAAGCAGCGAAGTTGAAGCTGGGCATGCTGTAAGCTGCCCAGCGACTCTGAGCGGTCCCCGAAGGGAAGCTTCGGACAGATGCCGGCCCACGGGTGGGCCGGCGGACGGGCGAGGCGGCAAAACTCAAGCTCGGGATGCTGGAACGCGGCTTGTCGTCGAAAGGCCCTTCTGCCCCCCGTCCCCTTGACTGCCATGGCCCTTCGTCCGCTTGCCAGCCTGCTCCTGCTTTCCACCCTGGCCCTCGCCGGTTGCTCGGGGGACGACACCGAACCAGGCTCCGGCCTGGTGGAGATCCACGACTTCAAGTTCGAACCGGCAACCCTGACGGTCCGGACGGGCGATGTCATCCACTTCACGAACCACGACTCGGCCGCGCACACCGCCACGGCCAACGCGGGCGCCTTCGACACCGCCAGCATCTCCGGGGGAGACTCGGCCGAGGTCGTGCTCAGCACGCCCGGGACGTTTGCCTACCATTGCAAGTTCCACGCCTCGATGACCGGCGCCATCACGGTCACGGCCTGAGCCCGCCCTTCAAGCCTCAACGTTGACAGGTTCACGTTGGACGGACCCGTGAGTGCCGGGGGCACGAAATCTTCCAGGAGGCCAACAGGAGAGCTCTTCCTTGGGCCATCCAGGAAGCCAAACATTTACGAAGGTCGTCCCTGGCCTGGCCTGCAATGACTCGGAACGCCGCCTCCACCAAGCCCGCGCCCCCTGCCACGGCTGCGGCCAAGACCCCCCCGGCCGCGGCCAAAAACGGGGTTGCCCCGGCCCCGGCCAAGGACCCCATCTCGCGCCTGCGCGACCGCCGGGCGGCGGCCATGTTGGGCGGCGGCGTGGCCCGCATCCAGGCGCAGCATGACAAGGGCAAGTACACCGCCCGCGAGCGCATCGACCTGTTGTGCGACCCCGACACCTTCGTCGAGGTCGACGCGTTCGTCCGCACCCAGGCCACGACCTTCGGCCTCGACAAGAACCGCATCGATGGGGACGGCGTCGTCACCGGCTACGGCTACGTCGGCGGCCGCCTCGTCTACCTCTACAGCCAGGACTTCACCGTCCTCGGCGGCTCCCTCGGAGAACAGACGGCGAAGAAGATCTGCAAGGTCATGGACATGGCCATGCGCAACGGCGCGCCCATCATCGGCTTCAACGACTCCGGTGGCGCGCGCATCCAGGAAGGCGTCGCCTCCCTGGCGGGTTACGGCGACATCTTCTTCCGCAACGTGGCGGCAAGCGGCGTCATCCCGCAAATCTCGGTCATCGTCGGCCCCTCCGCCGGCGGCGCGGTCTACTCTCCGGCCTTGACAGACTTCGTCGTGATGGTCGAGGATTCGTCCCACATGTTCGTCACCGGCCCTGACGTCGTGAAGACCGTCACCGGCGAGGAGGCCAGCCAGGAGGAACTCGGCGGCGCCTCCGTGCACACCGTGAAGTCCGGTGTCGCCAGCTTCTCGGGCCTGGACGAGGACGACGCCATCCGCAAAATCAAGTCGCTGCTGACCTACCTTCCGAGCAACAATCTCTCGGAATTGCCGGTCACCAAGCCGACGGACGACCGCTTCCGCATGGACGAGGCGCTCGACACGTTGGTCCCGGACAACCCGAACAAGCCCTACGACATCCGCGACGTCGTCACGCGCGTCATGGACAAGGGCTCCTGGGAGGAGATTCAATCCAAGTGGGCGACGAACATCGTCATCGGCATCGCCCGACTCGACGGATACCCGGTGGGAATCGTGGCCAACCAGCCCGCCGTCCTCGCGGGCGCCCTCGACATCGAGGGGAGCATCAAGGCCGCCAAGTGGATTCGTTTCCTGGACGCCTTCAACTTCCCCATCATCAGCTTCGTCGACACGCCCGGTTTCCTGCCCGGCCTCGGCCAGGAGCACGGCGGCATCATCCGCAACGGCGCCAAGCTCCTGTACGCGTACTGTGAGGCCACCAGCCCGAAGCTCGCCGTCATCACGCGCAAATCGTACGGAGGCGCCTACATTGTGATGTCCAGCAAGCATGTCGGCACCGACGTCAACCTCGCGTGGCCGAATGCGGAGATCGCCGTCATGGGTGCCGAGGGCGCTGTGAACATCCTGTACAAGCGCGACATGCAGAAACTCGGCGGCGAGGACCCGGCCAAGGCCAAGGAGCTGGCCGCCAAATTCCGCGCCGACTACCAGGAGCAATTCGCCAACCCGTACGTCGCCGCCGAGCGCGGCTGGGTCGATGACGTGATCGAGCCGAGCGAGACCCGCCCGCGCCTCATCGCCGCCCTGTGGCCGCTCATCAACAAACGCGAGCAGAGGCCGCAGAAAAAGCACGGCCTCGTCCCCCTCTGATTTGACGGATTCCGGCGCGATTCGCCGGATTCAGTCGGTTCTCTTCCCCACAATCTCCTCTTCCAACCAAATCCGGGAAATCCACCATGCAATCCGGCGAATCTGTCCAAAAAGAACCAGTGGCCATCATCGGCCTCGGCTGCGTCCTACCCGACGCCCCCGACGTCAAGCGGTTCTGGGACAACGTGCTGGCCGGAAAATCCTCCATCCGCGAAGTTCCGCACGACCGTTGGGACCCCAACCTCTTCTACGACACGGACAAGTCGGTGCCGGACAAGACGTACACCAAGATCGGCGGCTTCGTCCTCGACGACAACTTCAGCGGCCTCGACTACCGCATGCCGCCGACAACGGTGGCGCAGATCGACCCCGTGCAGCGCTGGGCACTCTCGGCGACACGGCAGGCGTTCAAGGACGCCGGCTACAAGACCGGCCTCAAGGGCGACGACGGGCGTGAGTTTGACCGCAACCGCTGCGCCATTATCCTGGGCAACGCCATGGGCGGGGAACTGCAGAAGCAGACCAGCCGCCGCGTGTACTGGTCGGAGACCGCCGCTGCCCTGCGCGCGACGCCCGAGTTCCACAGCCTGCCCGAAGCCCAGCGCGAAGCCATCCTGCGCTCCACGGAGGACCGCGTCAAGGGGCAGCTCATCCCGATTACCGAGGACACGATGCCGGGCTCGCTCAGCAACGTTGTCGCCGGCCGCATCGCCAACGTCTTCGACCTCGCCGGCAAGAACTTCACCACGGACGCTGCCTGCGCCAGTTCGTTCGCCGCCATGGACGCGGCCGTCCACACGCTGCAGAGCCGGGAATCGGACCTCGTTTTGTGGGGCGGCAGCGACCGCAGCATGGACGTCTCGTCCTACATCCAGTTCAGCAAGATCGGCGCCCTGAGCCCCGACGGCAGCCGGCCATTCGACGCCGGCGCCAACGGCTTCGTCATGGGCGAAGGCTGCGCCATGTTCGTCCTCAAGCGCCTCGCCGACGCCGAGCGCGACGGCGACAAGGTGTACGCCGTCATCCGTGGCATTGGAGCCTCGTCGGATGGCAAGGGCAAGGGCATCACCGCTCCCAACCCGGCCGGTCAGGTCAAGGCCGTCCTGCGCGCCTACGAGGACGCCGCCGTCGACCCCTCGACCATCGGCCTGCTCGAGGCGCACGGAACCAGCACGCCCGTCGGCGACCCCGTCGAGCTCCAGTCCGTCATGGAGGCGTTCGTCGACCTCACCAAGACCCCCATCGCGCCCGGCTCCATCGCCGTCGGCTCCGTCAAGGGCAACATCGGCCACCTCAAAGCCGCCGCCGGCGCCGCGGGCGTCCTCAAGGCCGCCCTCGCACTGAAGCACGGAATCCTGCCGCCGTCCATCAATGTCCGGTCCCTCAACCCGCGCATCGACTGGGCCCGCGCCCCGTTCAAGGTGCAAACGCAGGCGCAGCCGTGGCAGACAACGAGTGATCACCCGCGCCGCGCCGCCGTGTCGTCCTTTGGATTCGGCGGCACCAACTTCCACATCGTGCTCGAAGAGCATGTGCCCGGCCGGCTCGTCGTCGCGAACGCGGGAACGCGCGAGGCCGCCGCGCACGCCTCCCAGCCGCAGATGACGCAGATGGCACAGATGGGTGCCAAGCCAGTCTCTGCAGCATCTGGGCAATCTGTGGCTACGTCGGTCGATGTCGTCGCCTTGCAGGCCGCCGCCAAGGACCTCGTCCCGCTCGAGGCCGAGGCACTCGTGCTCGACGGCGCGACCGCCGCCCAAGCCGCCATGGAGATCGGCGGCGCCAAGGCCGACTACCTGCAGACGGGACAAGGCAAGCGCCTGCGTGATGTCTTGCACGCCCATACCGCCAACGGCCTCGCGTCACCGTCGCGCGTCGCCATTTCCCTTGCCGATGTCGCCGAGCTGCCCAAGAAACTCGCGCAGGCCCAGAAGGCCCTGACCGACCCGCAGCAGGCCCGCCTGGCGTTCCAGCAGGGCGTCTTCCTCAACAAGGGCAAGCCGCAGGGCAAGGTCGCCTTCCTGTTCCCTGGCCAGGGCACGCAGTACGTCAACATGCTGCGCGATCTTGCCCAGAAGTACGAGGTCGTCCGCAACACGTTCCATGAAGCCGACGAGATCCTCCTGTCGGAGCTCGACGGCGTCAAGCTCACGGACATCTTGTGGCCGACGCCCAACACGCCCGAAGCGCAGGCCGCCAGCGAGAAGAAACTCCAGCTCACCGAGTACACGCAGCCCGCCGTCCTCGCCGCCGACGTCGCCCTCCTCCGTCTGATGCGCCAGTGGGGCATCAAGCCCGACGTCGTCGCCGGCCACAGCCTGGGCGAATACGGTGCCCTTGTCGCCGCCGACGTCCTGACGTTCGCCGACGCCTTGCACGCCGTCGCCGCGCGCGGCCGCGAGATGGCCCACGTCGAAGTCCCCGACCTCGGCAAGATGGCCTCCGTCTCCGCCGACTGGCACGCCGTCACCGAGCACATCAAGTCGGTCACCGAGTACGTCATCCCGGCCAACAAGAACTGCCTGAGCCAGACCGTCATCGCCGGCTCCAGCAAGGGCGTCGACCAGGCCGTCGCGTTGCTGCAGCAGAAAGGATTGCAGGCGCAGTACCTCCCAGTCAGCGCGGCGTTCCACTCCTCCATCGTCGCCCCGGCCTCCAAGCCTTTGCGCAAAGTGCTGGCCCGCCTCGGCGTCAAGGCCCCCAAGGTGCGCGTGCTGTCCAACGTCGGCGCCCAACCGTACCAGGATGACGTCGAGTGGATTCTCGACAACCTCGCGACCCAGGTCGCCAGCCCCGTCGAGTGGATCGGCATCGTCGAGCGCATGTACGACGAGGGCGTCCGCACCTTCATCGAGGTCGGCCCGAAACTCGCCCTCACGAACTTCGTGCGCGACATCCTCAAGGCGCAGCCGGATGCCGTCGCCATCGGCGCGAACCACCCGAAGAAGGGCGGCATCGTGCACGTCAACGAGCTGTTCGCCTTCCTCGGGGCGTGGGGGTTCCAGCCCAACCTGCCGGCCCTCGACGACCCGTCGGTGTACACGACGGAGTACCGCGACCCGGTTGCACCGTTCCGTACGACGACTCACCGAACCACGGAATCCACGGAACGCACGGAAACGGGTTCCGTGAGGTCCGTGCAATCCGTGGTTTCGTCGGGCGGGCGCGACGCGAGGCTCGACACCTTGGCCAAGATGGCCGACGACCTGCGCCGCCTCGTCGAACAGGAGCGCATGGGCCCCCCAGCGCCATCCGTCCAATCCGTGGACGCCCAATCCGTCGAATCCGAGGTGCGGCGCCGCATCGAGGCCTTCGGGTTCAATCTCGACGACATCGGGGTCTCCGGCATCAGCGTCGGCCTCCCCGGCACGCACAAACCGCTCTTCGCCGACGACAACTTCGACCGCATCCTGCGCGGCGAGAACATGATTGACCCCCTTCCGGCCGCCGAGCGCCAGAAGATGGTCGACAAGAACATCGTCCGCCTCTCCAAGGGCGGCGACGGTTCCGCGCAGTTCCAGGTCGTCTCGGACATCGCCCAGGTCATCCAGCTCGCGGGCCGCCGCGGCGGCTTCGACATCGCGGCCTACGGCGTCGGCAAGGAGCTGGCCGACTCGCTCGACAAGACGTTCCAGTACGCCATCGCCGCCGGCCTCGAAGCGCTGCGCGACGCAGGCATCCCGCTGGTGCGCACCTACTTGCAGACCTCGCAGGGCGGGCACCTTCCCAAGGAATGGAAACTTCCCGAGCCGTTGCGCGACGAGACGGGCATCGTCTTCGCCTCGGCGTTCCCCGGCTACGACAATCTGCTGCGCGACGTCAGCCGCTACCTCGCCGACAAGTACGCCGGACGCGGCCGCGACGAGTTGAACGCCCTCTACAACGAGCTCATCGGCCTCGTCCAGGACGATGCCGCCCGTGACAAGCTGCAGACCGTCTTTGACGTCGAATTCGCTCGCCTCGAAGGCTCCGCGGCCGAATCGCCGCAGGCCCGCTTCGAGTTCAACCGCAAGTTCCTCTTCAACGTCCTGTCGATGGGCCACAGCCAGTTGGCTCAGCTCATCGGCGCCCGCGGCCCCAACACGCAAGTCAACGCCGCCTGCGCCAGCACGACGCAGGGCATCGCCATCGCCGAGGACTGGATCCGCACGGGCCGTTGCAAGCGCGTCCTGGTGGTCGGCGCTGACGACGTCACGTCGGACGCAATGTTCGAGTGGATTGGCGCCGGTTTCCTCGCCTCGGGCGCCGCCACGACGGAAGCGGACGTCACCAAGGCGGCTCTGCCGTTCGACAAACGCCGCCACGGCATGATTGTCGGCATGGGCGCGGTCGGCCTCGTCCTCGAAGCCGTGCCCGAGTGCACCAAGCGCGGCATGCGCCCCATCGCGCGCCTCTTGGCCACCAAGGTCAGCAATTCCGCCTTCCACGGCAGCCGCCTCGACGTCGACCACATCGCCGGGGAAATGCGCCGCCTCCTGGCCTCGGCTGGACGCAAGTACGGACTCACGCCGGAGGGCATCGCGGCGCAGACGGTGTTCATGTCGCACGAGACCTACACTCCCGCCCGCGGAGGGTCAGCATCGGCTGAAATCGCGGCCCTGCGGGCCACCTTCGGCGCCAACGTCAACCGCATCGTCGTCGCCAACACCAAGGGCTTCACCGGCCACCCGCAAGGTGCCGGCGTCGAGGATGCCATCGTCCTCAAGTGCCTGCAGCGCGGCCAATTGCCGCCCATCGCGAACTTCAAGGAGCCCGACCCGGAACTCGGCGACCTCAACCTCAGCAAGGGCGGCCGCTACGACCTGCGCTACGCCTTGCGCCTCGCGGCCGGCTTCGGCTCCCAAGTGGCCATGAGTCTGACAGAGCTCGTCGCCCGCGAAAGCGAGCGCGTAGCGGACCCACAGCGCTACAATGCGTGGCTGTCGGAAGTGTCGGGCCTGGCCAACGCCAAGACCGAGGTGCAGAACCGCACGCTGCGCATCGTCGACCAGGGCCCGCCTGCGCGCAAACCGAAATCGGATTCGACGGATGCCCGTTCGATTCAGCGGATTGTGCCATCGCCCCAGCCGCTGCCCGCCTCCGCTCCGCCGACCGAATCGGGCAAATCGGCCGAGCCATCCGGCGAATCAGTGCTGCCGAAACTCATCGAGCTCGTCGCGCAGAAAACCGGCTACCCGAA
>JBAZXE010000025.1:0-26110 GCA_041659985.1 Thermoplasmatota archaeon
AGGAACACGCGGAGATCCGTTGCCGCCCCGTGCTTGGAGGCGTGGGGACGATGGCCATCTCGCGGCGCCAGTTCGAGGCCCTTTCCACCGCCGTTGCCATGGGCTACTACGAGATCCCGCACCGCATTGACTTGCGCGCTTTGGCCAAAACGACCGGTGTCAGCCTGGGGTCCATCTCGGAACTGCTGCGCAGGGCCGAGGCCACGATCTTAACGCATTACGTGGATTCCAACCTGATGGGGTGGCCGCTGGCCGAAGAGGACGAACTGCGTTCGTTCCGCCCCATGGTGGACCTCATGCGGCCCCGTTAGACACTTCGCGGCAGGACAGCCCCGCGGTCGCGCCGCCATCGCCCCCCAAGCCTCATGGCCTGCCGTGAGCCAAGCGGGGTCCCATGGCCTTCGTAAGTCTCGGACCTTCGCCGCGTTGGCGCGACGCCACATCCCCGCTGCTGGGCCTCGCCGCCGCATTGGCCCTCCTAGTCGCCGCCGTAGCAATCGAAGCCGTCGTGCTGACCATGGGAGCCGAGCCGGGCATCGTGCTCGACTGGCTGCCCCTCGCCGCTGCCGGAGCCGCCCTCCTTCTCTCCTTGCGTTCCGCGGGTGTGCTGCGGGAGGCGGCGTTAACGGCCACGGTTGCCCTGGTCGCCTTGTTCCCCATCATGGACCCCACTCCGGAAGCCTGGATGGTCGCCGGGCCGCTGGCCGCCCTGGCCGCGATTCTTCTCCTCGGCCTCCTGCCCGCGACCCGCATGGTCGCCGCGGTCCCCGCCTTGGCGGGCGCCCTTCTGGCCCTCGACCTCCTGCCCGCCGCAGCCGCTGCGGCCATCGGCCTCACCCTGGCCGTCCTCGTCCCACTGGCCTTGTGGTTCCTGGTTCCGCACGCCTCGGGTTGGCGCCGCGTCCCCTTCCTGGCCCACCTCGCCGCCGCCCTGCTCATCCCGCTCGCGTTCCTGGCCGTCGTGCTGGTCAGCGTGGCCACCGTGGGCCTCACCCTGTCGACGGACTCCTCCGGCTTCTCGGGCGGCCCGGGGCCTGTGACCCTCGTGATCGCAGCCCTGGCGGTGGCCTACCCCGCCATCGTGCTGGTGCTGTGGCGCAGCCGACGCGCCCAGGCCTTCACCCTCCCGTCCCTGGCCTTGCCCGCCGGCGTGGCGCGCGGCGCCAGCCACGCCAACGAGTCCGGCGAACAGGCCTGACGCAGCTCCAAGGCCCGATTTGCGGGGGGCACATGTCAGTCTTCCACCCTGCCTAATTGGGTCAACGCCCATCACATGCAAGCCGACCTGTGGGTCGCCAAAGGATCTGTCCCCATGAACACCGACAAGCTAGCCCCCGTCTTCCTCGACAACAAGCCCATCACGCTGAACGACCCGAAGCCCAAGGTCTCGGCGATTCTGTCCGCCTCTGGCAAACCCGAAACGACCGACGTCAAGTGGCTGCAGTTCCAGCCCAACAGCCAGGGCAAGGCCCTGCGCGGCGAAGAGGTCCTGGACCGCACCACGGACCCAAGCAAACCCATCTACCTGACCAGCACGGCCAAGGCCGGCGGCGTCACCAAGGGCCATGAAGCCTCGATTGGCCTTGCGCCCGCCTTCAGCGAATCCGGCAAAGCCGGCGGCAAAGCCTCCGTCCAGGACACCAAGCGCGGCGCCCAGGGCGACTCCGAAGGCAAGCTGAACGCCCAGGAGGACTCCGAGGAGAAGCCGGACGTCCAGGATGACTCGGAGGGCATGCAATCCGACGCGGACTTCAAGGGTGAACGGGGCCGCGAAAAGGACGACGCCGAGTAATCGAAGCCGCCAACGGCTCGACCGACCTCCAGCCTTCCCCTGCTTCCCCCTTCTTCCGTTTCTGTCCCGCCTCGCGTGGTCTTCGGGGCCGCTCCAGGTCTCGCCCGCCGTTTCCCATCTCGTGAAACGCCCCGGCATTGACGCGGTCCCCAACCCAAATAGCACGGCCGCCCTTGTCCGGCATCTCCGTGCCTCCAACGCCGCGCTCCCCATCCCCCGCAAAACGGCCGACGTCCGTCGTCGCCTTGGGCGCCTCCGCCGGCGGGCTCGAATCCCTGGGACGGCTGCTGAGTGGACTTCCCGACGGGTTCCCCGCCCCGGTCTTGGTAGCGCTGCACCTGGACCCCAACCACCGCAGCCAGGCTGTCGCCCTCCTGCAACAGCGCACCAAACTCCAGGTCATGGCAGCGCTGAGCGGCAGCTCGGTGCAGGCCGGCACCGTCTACGTTGCGCCACCGGACCACCACTTGGAGCTGCGACGCGGCAAGATCCGGCTCACGCAGGCGCCGCGGGTCAGTTACTCCCGCCCCAGCATCGACGTCCTGTTCGCCTCCGTGGCCAAGGACTACGGCCCGTCCGGCATCGTCGTCGTCCTGAGCGGCACCGGCACCGACGGGTCGGCGGGGCTCGCCGCAGTCAAGCGCCGCGGCGGCCTCGCGGTGGCCGAGGACGCCTCGACCGCCGCCTTCGCCGGCATGCCGGCCGCGGCCGAGCGCACGGGCCTGCTCGATGCCATCCTCCCCATCGGGCAGATTCCGGCTTTCTTGATGCGGGCCGTCGCGCACCGCGTCACCGTCACGGAACTGCAATGGGAGCGGATGTTGGCCCTCCTGGCGGCCCGGACGGGGGCCCGCTTCTCGCGCTACCGCTCCTCGACGCTGCATCGCCGGCTGCAGCAGCGCCTCGCCGCGCGCGGCTGCCGCACCATGGCCGCCTATTTGCGCATCCTGGGGCGCGACGGCGCCGAGGTGGACCGCCTGCACGCGACCTTCCTCATCAAAGTCAGCTCCTTCCTGCGCGACCCGGGGTCGTGGCGCGCCCTCGCGCGCGAGATCGCGCCCCTGGCGGCCAAGCGGCCCGATGGCCTGCGGGTCTGGAGCGCGGGATGCGCGACCGGCGAAGAAGCCTACACGCTGGCCATGCTCTTGGCCCGAACGGTCGGCCTCGGGCCGGCCGTGCCCTGGAAGGTGTTCGCCACGGATCTCGACGAGGGCGCCCTCAAGGCCGCCCGGACGGCTCGCTACAGCGAGGATCAGGTCCGCAGCATCCCCAAGGCGGACTTGGCGGCCTTCTTCGTGCGCGACCGCTCCGGTTGGCGCGTCGGCAAGGCCCTGCGCGGCCGCGTCGTCTTTGGCCGGCACGACCTGCTGCACGACCCACCACTGTCCAACATGGACGTGCTGGCGTGCCGAAACGTGCTCATCTATTTCTCGCCGGAGGAACGCGAGCGCACCCTGCACCGGCTGTCCTTCGCCGTCAATCCGGGCGGGGTCCTCTTCCTCGGTCGCGCCGAGGCGTTGCGTGCCATCCCGGGGTTCGACCGCGTTCGACTCACCACCTTTTTCCGGAGGCGCGGCTTGCCGAACCTCATGCCGACGCGCAAGAAATCCCCTGCGGACCCCGGTGCCGCCGCCACCCGGAAAACCGCGCGGACTGCCGTGCGTCCACATCGCGTGCCACGACCCCGCGGCGTAGCAGACGAGAACGGCTCCCTCGCGCAGCAGGACCTCAACGAGGAGCTGCAGAGCCGCAACGAGGAACTTGAGACTGTCAACGAGGAGTTGCAGAGCCTCAACGACGAGCTTTCGACCATGGAGGAGCAGATGCGCGGCCTGGGCGAGGAATCGCAGCGCACCAACGACTTCCTGCGCGTTCTTCTCAACACCTCCTCCGACATCCTCATCGCCTGCGACGCGAGCAACCGCGTGACGTTCTGGAACCGCGCGGCCATCAAGCGCTACCGCCTCTCGCCGGAGCAGGCCGTCGGGGGCGAGCTGTTCGACCTGGTCCCCGCGCTAGGCACCGCGGCAATCCGGGCGGCCTCCCGCAAGGTCCGCGCCATGGGCAAGACCAGCCGCGTGGCCCTCAAGCAGACCGGGGCGGAGTACCGCTTCGACCCGCTTCCGTCCGGAGCGGGCAAGCGCCGCGGCTACTTGCTGCGCGTCCGCGTCGGCGCCTGAGGCGCCGGTCCGGCCAGCGCAGCCACCTTCGCGGCGCGGGCCGGGGCCTCGCGGTCCTCGGCCCTCGCGGCAACGCCGGTCGACCCCTCGAATCCCTCCGCCTTGAGGATGCCTCGGCCGGGCTCGGGTGCCTCGGGCGCTGGCTCATTCGCCGGGATCGTGAACCCAAATGTGGCGCCCTTGCCGGGCCCTTCGCTGATTCCCCACAGCGTGCCGCCGGACTGCTCGATAATTGCCTTTGAGATGAACAAGCCCAGGCCAGTCCCTGGCGGCGTCCCGGCCATGTGTTCATGCAGGCGGCGGAAGGGCTCGAAGAGGTGCGCCTGGTCCTCGGGCTGGAAGCCGTTGCCGTCGTCGGCCACGGTAAGGGTGGCGCCCGCCGCGCCGGTTTGGCTTCGGACCGTCACGGTGCCGCCGCGCGGCGTGAACTTCAAGGCATTGCTAACCAAGTTGAAAACGACCTGGAGGATGCGTTTGCAGTCGCCGAACGCTGGCACCGTGTCTTGCGAATCGAGGGTCAGCGTGATGTCGGCAGCCTTGGCCTGCGCCTCCAGGGAGGTCACAACCTCTCCGGCCTTCTCGGTCAAGTCGAACGGCGTGGGGTCGGTCGGGAACTCGCGCGATTCGATGGTCGAGGCCAACAGGAGGTCCTTGACGAGCCCGGCGAGGCGGACAACGTTGCGCTCGATGAGGGCGAGGCCCCGCACCTGCCGTTCGTCGAGGCCGGCGACCTGCATGGCCTGCACCTGGATGAGAATGGGCGTCAGGGGAGTGTTGAGCTCATGGGATGCCCGTCCAATGAAGTCGGCCCGCATGCGGTCCAACTCGGTGAGACGGACGGCTTCCTGGTGCTGCCGGGCTTCGGCAGCTTGGACGCCTTGCAGTGCGTGTTCCGCCGAGAGGTCGCGGACGAACGCCTCGATGACTCCGACGCTGTCGCCGTTGGCGGGTCGGGCCGTGACTTGCGCCCACACGCGAGTGCCGTCGGCGCGCACGAGTTGAATCTCGCGGGGAGGCTGCACTTGGCCCATGGCCATCGCTTGACGCAGCCGTTCCAGGTCGGTGCCGTCCAAATGTTCGGCCAAGTCGTGCGGAGGCAAGGCCAAGACCTCGTCCGATGAGGCGTAGCCGAGGAGGGCGACGAGGGCTTTGTTCACGAGGATGACGCGCCCGTCCGAACCGATTTGGAGGATGCCGACGGGAGCGTGATCGACGATGCTGCGGTAGCGTTGTTCGGCCAGCTCTAGTTTCTCTTCCAGTACGTCGTTGGCCGTTCGGGCCCTCAGCACGGAAACGCCCACGGCCATGTCGCCGGCCAACTCGCGCAGCAAGGCCACCTCCTCCGGGCCGAAGGCTTCCGGTTCACGGGCGAAAATGGTGAGGACTCCGGCGCCATGCGGACCGAACTGAAGGGGGAAGGCGCAGACGGCGTCGTAGCCGAGAGCCGCCGCGTCTGGGTGCCTGTGACGAAGGATGGGGCTAGCGGCGATGCCGCGGACCACGTAGGGCCTCTGCTCGAATAGGGCGCGGGATGTGGGGGAGCGCGGCCCCAAGGGCGCCGTCCAGGGAAATTGGTTGCCCCGCACGCCTGATTGCTCCAGACCGGCGTAGGCCATTGACTGGAGGGCCGTTTGGCCGGGCCTGGCCTCGGCAAACCAGGCAAAACAATAGTCGCCTTCGTCGAGGAGATGACGGCAGGCCTCCGCCAGCAGCGCCTCTTCATCATAGGCCCGGATGGCCGCTTGGCTGCAGTGGCTGACCACGCGGCGCGCCCGCTCCACCCGCTGCAACAAGTGCGGAGGCTTGGGCTGGTTCACGGTTCTGGTTGGAGGCGCCACCGCATGGAGGTTTGCCGGACCGGACTTGTTCCGGGGACGAACGTGGTGTCCGGGGGGCACGAGCGCCGTCCGAACGCTCCCAGGAGCGAAGCGAGGGGACCTCTGGGTCCATGAAACCAAAGAAAAGGAGGGAGGGGAAGAGGAGCGGGCCCAGAGGGATTTGAACCCTCGTCGCAGGCTCCGCAAGCCTAAAGGATATCCAAGCTACCCCATGGGCCCGCGATGTTTCCCAGTGAAGGGAAGCGGAGCGCGCACTTGGCGCAGGGCCGCCGACTTGAGGACTCTACTTAAGCTGATTGACGCGCCCGGAGGTCATCGCGTCATGAGGTCGACGGCGGCCACGGCCTCGAGGGCCAAGTCGAGCCGTCGCGCCGGCGTCGTCGCGGCCATGGCGGTGTCGGTGATGCCGAACGCCTTCAGTTTCTCCAGCGATGCGGCGGCCAGGGCGTCGTCCTCCTCACAACCCAACGCTTCGGCGAAATGCGCGAGGGCGTCGAGTCGTTTCGGGCCGAAGGCGACGGCCACGGCGGAGTCGCCGACCTCGGGCAATCCCATCTTCACGAGGGCCGATTTGACTTGCCGTTCGGCGGCGAGGTAGCGCAGGAACTCGGTCTCCAGGCTGTTGGCCTGCGAGCGTCCCTCGGCGATGGCCCGGCGGGCGCAGCGCGCGGCCTGGCGCACGTGGTCGGCCCCGACGACCCGGTCGGCGCGAACGACCTGCAAGGGCGCGATGCGCTGCGACTTCTTCGCCTGGAACAGGACATCTTCGAGGCGCAGCGGCCCGACGAGCCCGACAAGGGCCAGTTCCTCGGCGGGGAAGTCCATCATCGCACCCGCAGGCGAGGTCAAGCGCTCAAGCCTTTGGGTGCGCCGACGACCAAACAAGGAAACCACGGAACGCACGGAAAGCGATTCTGAATGGGTTCCGTGCTTTCCGTGCGCTCCTTGTTTCGGGGCCGTCGTCGCTCAGGTGCCGCCGAAGTCGAGCACGCTGGACTGCCCTTTGCCTTTTTTCGGTGGAGTCGCGTCCGGTTGCGCCGGCTCGGCGTCGGGGTCGCCGCCCGTTTGGCGCAGGAGGTCGAAGGCGAGTTTGTCGCCGATGCCGGGGATGGCCGCCAGCCGACTGACTGGGGCGCTCTTGAGGTCGGCGGGTTTGCTGAAGCCGGCGGCCCGGAGTGCGCGGGCGCGGATGCGGCCGACGCCGCGCAGGCGGATGAGCGGCAGCAATTCTTCCTTGACGCCATGCTGCAGGCGCAGGCCGAGGTCCTGCAGGGGCTTGACCCAGTCGGGCCGCATGGCGCGGGCGAGTTCCTGGAAGGCGTGGAGCATCCACTGACCATTGTCGAGGCGCATGCGGACGTCGCCGGGGCCGATCTGGTAGCGTTCCTCGAGCGCGTCCATGTGCGTCTCCTGCATCCAGTCCATGAGGAGGAATGCGGTCTTGGCGTAGCTCATCGCCGCTTCGAGGTCCTTGCCGTCCTCGGCAACGAGGATCTCTTCGTGGTGGTCCCAGAACCGTTGTTGGACCCACGCATCCGACTGGCGCAGGTAGAGCGGGAATAGGTCGGGGCAGCCGCACACGACCTCGAGGATGCCGAACGGCGTGGGTTCCAGCTTCGATGCAAGAGCGACCTTGATGCGCAGCGCCGAGAACGGGTCCACGTAGAGGTCGCTGGTGCGCTTGCCGAACAACGTGGCCTTGATGCGGCCCCCGGCCCCGGCGGGTTCGAGGAAGCCGTTCGTCTCGAGGAACTGCACGGTGTCGTCGAGGCGGTCGCGCACAATCCAGTCCGACACCTCCTGCGCCCAGAACGTCTTGGAGAAGAAGTGATTCAGGTCATCGAGGCTCTGGGCGTATCCGCCAGCGATGGAGGCCAACACGTGGATGCGCAGCGACGCATCGGCGCCGAGCTTCGACTCGACGGCCTCGGGCGGTCCGCGCAGATACTCGTCCTCGACCTGCTCCTTGTGTTCCGCCGACTTGACGAGAAGGACCGCTTCGCCGTAGGGGTCGTAGCGCGGACGTCCGGCGCGTCCCATCATCTGCTTGACCTCCATGACGGGCAACGGCCGGTTGCCCTCGCCCATGGTGAAGCGCGCCAAATCGCGGATGACGACTCGCCGCGCAGGGGTGTTCACGCCGGCCGCCAGGGTCGGGGTCGCGCACAAGACCTTGATGCGCCCTTGCCGGAAGCCGGTCTCAATCAGGCGACGTTGGCCGGAGTCGAGGCCAGCGGTGTGGTACGCGACGCCCGCTTTGACCAGCTTGTTGAGTTTCTTGGCCGTCGGGCTGCCCTCGCCACCGTCGTCAAGCCCTGAGGCGGTCTCCTCCAAGGCGGCCAGCTCCGTGGGCGAGAGCATGGCGCGGACGGCGCTGGCGAGTTTCGTCGCCTGCGCTTCGGCGGACTTGCGCGTCGAGACGAACACCAGGCTCTGCCCGCCTTCGCGGATGGTGTCCTCGACGAGGCTCACCACTGGGTCTCCGCCCGAGTCGAGCTTGCGCGGCGGCGAGCCGAGGAACTCGAGGCGGTCGCCGAAGTAGGTGCCGACCTTGAGCGTCACGGGGCGCCAGTCGGATTGCACCAGCGCTGCGTCGAGCCACTCCGCGATGGCCTTCGAGTTGGCCACGGTTGCGGACAGGCCGACGAGTTGTGCTTTGGGGAGGATGGAGCGGAAGCGTGTCAGGATGACTTCGAGCGTCGGGCCTCGGCCGGCGTCGTTGAGGAGATGCACCTCGTCCGCGACAACGCAGCCGATGTCATCCATCCAACTGGTGCGGTGGCGCAACAGCGCGTCGGCCTTCTCCGAGGTGCAGACGATGACGTCGAAGCGACCGAGTTTGGGATCGCGGTCGTCAAGATCGCCAGTGCTGAGGCCCACGGTGAGCCCGAGTGCCTTGAACTGCTGTAACTCCTCGGCCTTCTCCGACGCCAGGGCGCGCAGGGGGACGATGTAGAGGGATTTCTTGCCGGTGGCGAGCCAGCGGTGCAGCATCGCGAGGTAGGCCACGAGGGATTTGCCGGACGCAGTCGGGATGGCCACGACGGTGTTCTTGCCGCTCTGGATGGCTTTCCACGCCTCCTTCTGCGGCGGGTAGAGGTCACGAATGCCGTTGGCTTCCAGCACCGCCGCGACGCGCGCATCGATGCCGAGGTCGGTCAGGGCCAACGCCGCGGCCACTCCATGGACCCATTCAAGGGTGACGGGGTGGGCTGAAGCCATCCGCGGATTGGCCGGATTCAATCTGGATCGGTGGGATGAGAGCGTCATCCGGCGAATCGAGACTGTCATCCGGCAAATCCTGCTGGCGGAGCCAAAGCCACGCTCCCGTGAACGAGCCGAGGGCGTTGTAGTAGAGGTCGAGGAGGGTGTTCGTGTAGTAGCCCTGGTCGACCGTGTCGAACCACAGGAATCCCGTGAACTCGTAGAGCTCGACGGCTGTGCCTAGGGTGGTGGCGACGCAGCCGGCGACAAAAATGGCAAGCCGGCGCGTGGCGGTGCGGGGTGCCAGAAGGTAGGCGGCGGCGACGCCGGCCGCCCCCGCCCCGAGGAAGTGCACGAGGTTGTCCCACCATGGCAGAGCGTAGTAGAGGCCGTTCGGCCCCCATTGGTGCAGGCCGCTAAGCGATCCGCCGAGGTAGTGCATGGCCAACGGCACGGTGGTCCACCAGAGCAAGCGGTCCGGCAGGTGCCAGTGATAGGCACGGTCCAAGGCCGCGAGCGTGAACGTGCCTAGCAGGCCGACGAGGCTGTACACGAGCCAGAGTCGGTTGCCAATGGCGGCGTTGACGGCGACTGCCGATGCGACGAGGACAAATGCGACGAGGTACGGTGCGCGTCGCCACGGAACCTTCATCCCGTTCCGATGGGCTGCGACCGTCATGCGGGCTGCCCTCGTCGTCGCGATGGTGGCGACCTTGTTCCTGGGTCCGCTGTGGGCCATCGGCGAGTTGGGCGTCTGGTCGTTCGACGAGCCCCGGTCCCATCTGGTCTGGGATGAAGCCAGCGGTGCCCCCGACTCGTCCGACGAACCGGGCGGTGCGACCGGGCTGTTCGCCCAGCTTCTCGCAGGACCCTTGCTCTTGGGAATGGCATGGTCAATCCGCGCGGCCCGACGTCCCCACCGCGTCGCCCCTTGAAGTCGTGACGTCCTCCAGCCGGGCGTCCTTGCCCAGCCGGCCGCAGAGCCAACCCGGATCTCCCTCGACCAAGTAATCGGCGTTCCACGACAACTCGTAGGCGATGGGTTCTGTTGCATAGGCCCCGGTGCTGATGCTTGGGCCGGCTTGCAGTCGGTCGCCATCAAGCAGGCCGACCCCGTTGAGGTCTGTGCTTGACAGCAAAAGGACCTCGATCATTTGTCCCAAGGAGGTCTGGTACGCCGAGTTCCAGTACTGGTCGAGGCCGTCGCGTCCCAGAGCGATGCCAAAGTCGGCCGACCCCTGCGGGCGGTTCTCCCACGTCAGGACGAGGAGGATTGCCTCGACATTGGCCAAGTGCTCCGGGTCCGCCCACGGAAGGTCGTGCGGGTCCCAAGTGCGGGTCTGCGCCCCGATGGACAACGACGGTTCCCAAGTCCCCCGCACCGAGCCGGCCTGCCCGTAGCCCCACAACAATGCAACCTCGAGCGCCTCGTCCCCACTCCTTGCAAGTCCCTCATGGGTCCAAGCCTCCTGCCCCGCCATGAGGTGGATGTCCCGGTCGGTGGGCACGTTGGCCACGGCTTGGCCATCGGTCCCGGCGCGGAGGCGGATGCCGTGGGCCTGTCCGGCGGCGTCGCCTTCCCACCAGGCGGCGACTACGGCATTGCGCAACGGAGTGCCATCAGCGTCGGAGGCTTGGATGGTGATTGCGCGTGGGCCAGGGCCGCCGGTGCTCGGCGCATCGCGGTCAATCTCGTCGGCAAGAATCTGCGCATCGCAATTCGACAGAGCCTGCCCGAGGTCGAGGCAACCGGCAGGCAGGACGAGGAGAAGGCCCACGAGGACCAGCTTCAAGCCCGGCGCCTCCACGCGGCGATGCCCAGGAGAAGGCTGCCGACCAGGAGACCGACGGGTGCGGGCGAATCCACGCCGCCGTCCACGCCCACATCGATGCTGGGGTCCGCGGCACCTCCGCCCGACCCTCCTCCGCCTGCGCCACCGTCGTCGCCGGAGCCGCCGCCCCCGCCGTTCGACCCCGAGCCGTCTCCGCCGCCGGACGAGCCGCCGTTGTTCTCCACCGTCGTGGAGGAACCCCCGTCGTAGTATGAGTACGAGCTGCCGCCGTCGTCGAAAAGGAAGAATGGCCACAGGAAGAATGCGAAGAGGAGGACGAGGCCGCCGACGATGATGCCAATGATGGACATAATCTGCACGCCAGCGTCGTGTTCATGCCGGGAAAGGGCCGTGGCACCGGTGGCGATGGCGGCGATGGCCAGAAGGAGCGACAGGGGGAACGCCCACAGCGTCACAAACGAAGCCAACCCGCAGGCGAGGGCTGCGATGGCCAAAGCCGTCGGCGGGTCCGGGCGAGGAGGCGCCGGCGCGACCGGGGCTGAGCCGGGATTGGCGGCCGTTGCTTGAACGTCCGCAGCGGGGCGGTCATCGTCGGCGTACACGCCGCACGATTTGCAGCGCATGATTTGCCCCGTCGTGAAGACGCTGACCTCGCCGCACGCGGGGCAGGTGTAGCGAGTCTTGCGCACCGGCTTGGACGCGGCAGCCATCGCCAAGCCAGTTTCCCGTCGTCCTAAGAATCTTCGCGGTCGTCTCCGGCCATTGCCGAACCCGGAGGCGGTGGCGCATCGGCCGCTGGCGACCGACGAACACAACGAGGAGTGGGGGTTTCAGGCCGCCACAGAGCCAAACTGCTCCAGCAGCGGGAACACCGGACGCAGAGCCCCCAGTTGGCCGCGTTCCTCCAGGAGATCGACAAGGACGAGGGCGCCTTGGCGCGGGTCGTGCGTGTAGCCGTCCCATGACAGCAACGCCGAAGTCAATGTGCCTGCCGGGCTGGTGGCGCGACCATTCAAGCGGAGGCGAGCGGCCGCGTCCTCGGCGTGGGCCAGGAACCGTGGCGTCACACGCAAGTAGGCGCGACCCCGCTTGGAGCAGCGTTCCAGGACACCGGAGGCGGCCAAGGCGGACAGCGGGCTCGTCATGCAGGACCAACAGGCATGGACCGGCTTAAGGAGCATGGACCGGAGATTGGTGAAACCATTGAGAATGGCCATGAACCGGCGGTTGCCGTGCGCTAGGCCTTTTTATCGCGCGGGCCGGTGGACGCGCCCGTGCAGGACGAAGGCTGGAGTCTCCGCGAGGTCCGAAAGGCTCTGCGCGAGGCGAGGGGCCGGGACTATTCCTTCAGCGACCCAGCCGCCAAGCAGGGCGACATCCTGGGATCCATGTGCACGGCGCCGCACGAGGTCGCCGCCGAAGCCAGCGCCCTGTTCCTGGAGACGAACCTGGGCGACCCGGCGCACTTCCCCGGCACGGCGCAACTGGAACGCGAGGTGCTGGACGACCTCTTGGCCCTCCTGCACGCGCCGAAGGGCGCCGCCGGACGCTACCTGACGGGCGGCACCGAGGCGAACCTCCTGGCGTGCTGGCTGGCGCGCGAGAAGACCGGCCGCCGCGCCATCGTGCTGCCGGCTTCCGCCCACTTCAGCTTCGAGAAGGCCGCGCGGCTGCTGGGCATGAAGCTCGTCTATGTCCCGACCCAGTCTTCGGGTCATGCGGACCCCAGCGCCATGGCGCGCGCCGTCACGAAAGACACTGCGCTGATGATTGGAATCGCGGGGACCACGGAGCTCGGCCTCATCGACCCCATCGAGGAGCTCGTCGCCGTCGCGACCAGCAAGAAAGTTCTCCTTCACGTCGACGCGGCCTACGGTGGCTACATCCTGCCTTTCCTGGCTGACGCTTCGCGCGCCCCCAAGCCCTTTGACTTCCGGATTCCGGGCGTCTGGAGCATTGCCATGGACCCGCACAAGATGGGCATGGCGACGATTCCCGGCGGCGCACTGCTCCTTCGCGACGGCAAGGATTGGTCCTTCACCGCCGTCGAGTCACCCTACGTCTCCACTGACACTCAGAGCACCTTGATGGGCACCCGCCCCGGTGCCGCCGTGGCCGCCGCATGGGCCGTCCACCGCCACCTCGGCCGCACCGGCTTCGCCTCCGTCGTCGAGACCTGTCTCGATAATGCCGCCTTCCTCGCCGCGAACCTGCAAGAGCTGGGCGTCGAACTGGTCGCCAGCCCGGAGACCGCCGTCGTCACCTTCAAGGCCGACGACCCGGACGAGCTCAGCCGTGCCCTGGCCGACAAGGGGTTCCGCGTCAACGTCGTGCCGCGTCTCTCGGCCATCCGTGTCGTCGTGAACCCGCATGTGACGCGCGACACGCTTGTGCGCTTCCTCAAGGCCCTGCGCGACGTGGGCGCTTGAGCCCCGGCGCAACCGCCAACGCACCTGTCGACACCGTCAATCGCTCTCTCCGCGAGGCGCAGGTTATGGACCGCAACGGCTACTCCTACGTCATCCACCCGCTCATGGACGGCGTGCCTCGCGTTGAGCCCGCCCTGCTGCAGGCGTGGGTCGATTGGGCAATGCCGAATGCCCTTGCGGCCAAGGCAACATTGATCCTCGCTCCGGAGGCCATGGCGCTTCCCCTGGCGGCACCCCTGAGCCTCGCGTCGGGAATCCCCTACGTCGTCGCCCGGAAACGCAGGTACGACCTTCCAGGTGAGGTCGTCGCGCACGGCAAGACTGGCTACGGCGAGTCCGGACTCTCCATCAACGACGTCCAACCCAGCGACCAGGTGCTCATCGTCGACGACGTGCTCTCGACCGGCGGAACCCTCAGCGCTTTGCTAGCCGTTCTCGACGGCATCGGGGCCAAGACCGTCGGGGGACTCGTGTTCCTCGACAAGGGCACAGCCCGCGCAGACCTGGAGCGCAAGCATGGCGTGTCTATTCGGGCGATGCGGACGATTCGCGTCGAGGGCGGCAAGGTTCGCATTCTAGGCTGACGTCGACGATTGACCAAACAGGAATTCTGGGAATTGCGGGAAAACTACCGTTGGGTCATTCCGGGAATCCCCGCAATTCCTGTTCGGTCGTCGTCAGGCCGAGTTGCGGCTCTTGACGCGGCGCCGTGCAGCGCGCTCTTCCTTCGTCGGCATCCAGACATTCTTGATCTGCCGGGTGACGCGCAGGAAGGCGACGAGCCAGCCGCCGAAGTCGATCTGGTACCAGCGCATGCCGATGTAGGCGGCGCGCGGGAAGGCGTGGTGGTTGTTGTGCCAGCCTTCGCCCCAGCCGAGGAGGCCGATGACGAAGTTGTTGCGGGCCTGGTCGGGCGTCTTGAACGGCCGCGTGCCGAACAGGTGCGTCACCGAGTTGACGGACCACGTGATGTGGTGGCCGACGAAGACGCGCAGGAGGCCGCCCCAGACGGCGCCGCTCACAGCGCCTTGCCAGGTGCCGGTGACCGCGTAGGCGATGAAGGCGGGTGCCGCGAAGGTGAGGAAGACCCAGAAGCCCCAGGTCTTCTGGATGAAGCGGGTGATGGGGTCCAGCATCAGCTTGTCGTGGGCCAGGCCGTCGCGAACGAAGCGGTCGCGCAGGAGCCAGGCGGTGTGGGCGTGCCAGAAGCCCTCGAGGGGGCTGTGCGGGTCGCCTTCCTTGTCCGCTTTGGCGTGGTGGCGGATGTGGGTGGCGGCCCAGTCGGCGGGCGGGCCCTGCAGGGACATGGTGCCGCCGACGAGGAGGATGAAGCGCGTGACGGCGTTGGCTTCGAAGGCGCGGTGCGTCAGCATGCGGTGGAATCCAACGGAGATGCACAGGCCCGTGAAGGCCCAGAAGCTGAGCAGGAGGCCGACCTGGAGCCAGCCGACGGCGCCGCCCCAGAACTCGTAGATGACCCAGCCGAGGGCGGCCAGGGGCAGGAAGACGATGAGGAGGACCAGGGCCTTGGCGTACCAGGGGTCATGGGTGAACGGGAACGGGTCCGCCGAGCCGGTGCGGGCGTCTTCCCCCTTGCTCGTGGCTTCCAGGTGGGCGACCTGGTCCCACTCCTGTTGCGCTTCCAGTTTCGTCAGCTTGTGCATCCCAGCAGTTCCAGTCCGAAAGCAGGTGCGAACGCGCACACTCCTTCCAGGACGAAACCAACATAAGTTGCGGAAGTGTATAAGGGCGAGAGTACGGGGCACGATGCCAGGTATCCCACACAACACCAAGGCTCGCGCGCCGACCGTCCCCGTCGCGAAAGGCTCGAAGCTGGATCAGGCCGAAGTGCGGGCGTTGGGGGCCGCCATGATTGGCCAACTTGACAACTTCCTCGACGACGTCGCCGAGGGCCACCGCAAGGCCATGGATGCCACGGTTGAGTGGCTCACCGGATACGGCGACCTCGACCGCGAGATCCAGCGCTCCGTCGACGCCCTGAGCCCCCTCCTGCAGAAATGGAGCATCGAGATCTGCTTCCTTCTGCGCATGAAGGACACGCTGCGCTTCAACGAACTCAAGGACGGCCTGCCTGGCATCGGCAGCCGCACCCTCAGCCAGCGCCTCAAGGAGTTGGAATCGCAGGGCATCGTGGCGCGCAAGGCGTACGCCGAGGTTCCCGTCCGCGTCGAATACAAGCTCACCCCCAAGGGCCTGCGCATGGGCGACCTGTTCCTGCCCGTCATCGCCCACCTGCGCATCACCGGCTGGCGCGAAGGACTGGAGAAGCGCGCAGCGAAAGCAAAGCCCGAGGGTTGACCGCAGCCGAACCGCGCTTGGCGGGCGTCGGCTTGAAAGGCGGGGCCGGATTGGGCGTACGATGCCAACCGGATACGCCGTGCAGACCCGCCAGCTTGGCAAACAGTACGCGGCGGGCGACGAGACACTGCAAGTCCTCCAGGGCGTCAACCTCGACATCCGGCAAGGCGAGTTCGTCTCGATCATGGGCCCATCCGGCTCCGGCAAGTCCACGCTGCTCAACCTGGTTGGGCTGCTGGACGTCCCCAACGCCGGCGCCATCCGCCTCATGGGCACGGACACGCAGCAGATGACCGCCAACGAACGGGCCCTGATGCGCCGCCGCACTCTCGGCTTCATCTTCCAGTCCTTCAACCTCATGCCCCGCTTGAGCGCGCTCCACAACGTCATCCTTCCCATGGCCATCGCAGGCGTCCCGCGCCGCGAGCGCCGCGCCCGGGCGACTACGCTCCTGGAATCCGTTGGCCTCGGTGACCGCATCCACCACCGTCCCAGCGAACTCTCCGGCGGTCAGAAACAACGCGTGGCCGTCGCGCGCGCCCTGGCGCTTGACCCTCCCATCCTCCTCGCCGACGAGCCCACGGGGAACCTCGACTCCAAGACCTCCGCGGAGGTGATGCAGCTGTTCGTGCGTCTCAACAAAGCCGGCAAGACCATCCTGCAGGTGACGCACGCCGAGGAGATGGCATCGTACGGCACCCGCATCATTCGCTTCAAGGACGGCCGCATTCTCTCCACCGAGGCGGTCACGAAGGTGCCCGTTCTCCCTGGGCCGGGGGTTCCAGTCGTTGCCCGGCCGACGTCCCCCCGTCCAGCCGCCGCGACGTCGGCCCGGCAGGTGCGGTGATGTTCCTCGGCGAAGGCATCCGCATGGCCACCGCGAACCTGTGGAACCACCGGATGCGATCGGGGCTCACCATCCTGGGCGTCATCATCGGCATCGGGTCCGTCCTCGCCGTCGTGACCCTGGGGTCGAGCTTCGAGGAGTCCATCGTGGGCCAGTTCGATTCCGTCGACCAGAAATCGATTTTCGTCACGTCAAGCCTGACGCCCGTCAATGCGGGCCCCCCGAACTGTCAGACCTACTGCAACATCTTCACCGACATCGACCGCGACGCGTTGGCCGACCTGCCTGGCGTCGAGCGCGTCCTGGTCTCAGGCGACGTGGTCTCCAGCAGCCTCACCTGGAAGGGCCAGGAGCTGACCTTCGAGCGTCTTACGGCGACCACGCCGGATGCCGACGAACTGCGCATGGCGGACGAGTACGCCTCCGGCGGCGCCTTCACGCTGGGCGAACCCGAGCTTGTCCTGGGTAGCCAAGTCGCGGAATTCCTGGGCCGCGGCGCCAACGTCACGGCCGGCGACGCCGTCACCGTGCGTTTCCAGGACGGACAAACCTTGAACGCCACCGTCGCGGGCGTCCTCAAGGAAGACACGACCCTGTTCGGCGACCGCAACGGCCGTGTCTTCGTGCCCGTCGACCCCTTCTACAAGACCCTGCGCGTGAGTCCCAGCAGCAACGCGGAAGTGCGCGTCTACAACGGCTTCACCGTCGTCGCCTCCGATGTGCGTGACGTGGACGGGGTGCGCGACCTCGTCGACGCCTACGTCCAGGACGATTCCGATGCCAGCCTGTCGAAGGTCGAGGACCAGACCCTCCTGGTGGCCACCTCGGGCGACATCCAGGCCGGCATCTCCTCGCTCTTCGACCAGGTGACGCTCTTCATCGGCGCCATCGGCGGCGTCAGCCTCGTGGTCGGCGCCATCGGCATCGCCAACATCATGCTGGTCTCCGTGACGGAGCGCACCCGCGAGATTGGCGTCATGAAGGCCATCGGCGCCAAGGACCGCGAGATCCTTACGCTCTTCCTGCTCGAAGCCCTCCTCATCGGCCTGGCGGGCGCCCTATTGGGGATGAGCCTCGGGATTGGCGGAGGGTTTGCCATCGTGACTTCCGGGATCGTGGGCGAGGACGTGCCGTTCACGTTGCCGTACGAGTGGCTGGGCATCAGCATCGGCGTCGGCGTCGGTGTTGGCCTTGTGGCGGGATTCCTGCCGGCGCGGCGGGCCACCAAGATTCAACCCATCCAGGCGCTGGCGTACGAGTAGGCCGGCAATCGACTTCCAGCCTCTCCTCTAGCCCAACCCTAATCTACAAGGTCCAAGTCGCGCAACCAGCGGCATGGAACTTTTCGGCTACATCCTGAACTTCGAGGAGCTGCTCCCCAAGATCAAGGAGGCCCACCCAGGCCTTGCCGCCATCGGCCTGCAGTTCCCCGACGGACTGCGCGACTACGCCACCGAGATTGGCAAGGTCGTCCAGGCCGAGACCGGCGCCTTGCCCGTCATCAGTGCCGACCCGTGCTACGGCGCCTGCGACCTGTGCGACGACGAGATGGCAAAGCTGGGCATCGAGGTCATGATTCACTTCGGCCACAGCCCCATGCCCTCGGTGAAGACGGACTTCGGCGTGCAGGTCTACTACGTCCCCGCCCACTCCATCCACCCCATCGAGGAGGTCGTGAAGGCCGCGCTCCTCACGATGAAGGGTCCGCGCATCGGCGTCACCACCACGGCGCAGCACGTCCACAAGCTCGACGTGGCGGAGCGGCTCATCCGCGAGGCTGGCATGGAGCCGGTCACCATGCTGGGCGACAAACGCACGGCCCTGCGCGGCCAGCTCCTTGGGTGCAACGTCATCGCCGCCGTCAAGTGCGACGTGGACGAATTCATCTTCATCGGCAGCGGCGACTTCCACCCGCTGGCCCTCGCCCTCGAGACGGAGAAGCGCATCACCGCCGCCGACCCGTACACCAACACGGTGCGCACCCTGTCCGAGGCCAAGGGCCGCATCCTCAAGCAGCGCTGGGCCGCCATCGGCAACGCGAAACAAGCCAAGACGTTCGGCATCGTCGTCTCCACCAAGGCGGGGCAGATGCGCTTCAACCTCGCGAAGAAAGTCCTCGCCCAACTCAAGGAGCACGGCAAGGAAGGGCACATCATCCAGAACAAGCAGATCTCACCCGAGACGCTGCTCTACTTCCGCCACCTCGACGCTTTCGTCGGCGTCGCCTGCCCCCGCGTGCCGATTGATGACCAGGGCCGTTACAAGCAGCCGTTCCTCACGCCGCAGGAACTGGAGATTGTGCTGGGCATCCGGCCCATGGAGCACTACGTCTTCGACGAGTTCCTCGAATCCTCGAACTAGCGCTTCAGGCTAGCCGTCGCGTCGGCGCATGCGGGAACCGACGGCCAAGAGCGCAAGGACAAGGAGAGCGGCCGCAGGCAGAGGGCTTTCCTTCGTCGGCGCAGGCGTCGTCGGTTCCACGACCGGTGCGGGCGTTGCCACGACGAGTCCGACCAGCAAGGTGATGGGTTCTCCCGGGGCATGCAGGTCGTTCTCGGGCCTCTGCGGGTCGAGACGCACCGTGAAGGATTGGCTGCCGTTCAAGGTGCCCAAGGCCGTCACGTTGGCCTTGAGCAGAGCGGGCTCGTTGTCGCTGCTGCAAACCGCCGCCGGGTATTCCAGAAACAGTGGCGACTCGAGGAGGAACGCCGGGCCCGTCAGGGTGACCAGAACCTTCTGCTCGTCCAGCACCCCCACTTCCAGAGGACAGATGCGGCGGACCGTGACGCTGAACTCCATCGGTTGGCCCGGCTCCAGGTCCTCGAACGTGGAGTACGTCACTTCGTCCATCGCGAAGTAGAATTCCGGCGCGGGCAGCGCGGGCGCTTGGCCCGAGGCCAGCCCCGCAAAGAGCGGCATGAGTGCCATGAGGGCCAGGCCGGCTCGCACGAGGCGCACCGGGCCGAGGACTGTGTTAAGGATTTTGGCTTGCGACTTGCGAATGCGGAGCGGGTTGCCCGCCAAACCGTCGCGCTACTGCGTTGATTCGAACCCGCCGGCCGCCAAAAGCGGAAGCGAGAAGGCAAGGAGGAGGCCCTGGCCGGTCCCGTCGCTTTCGGCCCACGCGCGTCCGCCGTCGGATTCGATGGTCAGCCGGGCGTGGTGCAGGGACAAATCGCTGGAGGAGTCGCGCAGGCCTTTCCCGCCCCACGGCTCGAAGGCGTTCTTGACCTCGCGCACCGTCAGCCCGGGGCCGGAATCCCGCACGGTGACGACTCCGGCACCGTCATGGGCGTTCGCTTCGACGACGACGGCGGACCCGGCGGGGCTGGCCGCCAAAGCGAAGTCAAGAAAGCGGTCAAGGATGTCGCGGACCGTATCGGGCTGGGCGGAGACGGGCAATGGGACACCGTTGTGGACGGTGAGTTGCACCCCCTGCTGCAGGGCTTCGGTCTGGCGGGCCTCGACGGCCTCGCGCACGAGGGGGGCGAGATCGAAGGCCAGCTTGGGCGCGGAAATTTCGGACGGGATGCGCATGAAGGACCCTTCGCCGTCCGCCATGCGTTGAACGTTGCGCGCCGCCATCGCCAGCGCCTTCGATTGCGCCGGGGTGAGCGCCCCAAGCGCGCCGCTTTGCAGCAGGTGGAGTTCGAGCCGGACTGGCGTCAGGGGCGTGTGGAGGTCCTGGCCGACCGCGGCGATGCGGCGTTCGAGCCGGCGGGCCCGCGAGCGGAGGGCTTCAGCCTGAAGGCCGATCTTGAGGGCGGCCGCCTCGGCGTCGGCGACGCGTTCCTGGTCCGAGAGGTCGGCATGTTGCACCAAGGCGAGCTTGGCGTCGGGCAGCGCGGTGATGGTGGCGGCAAACGGCGTCTCCCCGTCGGGCCGGCGCATGCGGTACTCGATACGGGCATGGGGCTGCCGTTCGCTCACCGCATCCTGGATGGCGTGCGCCAGGCGGCGCGCGGCCATGGCCAATGGGCCCTCGAAGGCGGCGAGGCGGCGCGTGTAGGCGGCGCCCTCGTGGTCGGCGGGCGTCACCAGGCTGCCGAGTTCGCCGAATGGGGCAGTCCGGTCGGCCAAGGAACGCCAGGCGGCGTTGCAGTGGACGAGCACTCCGACCCCATCGACGACCGCCAACGCGGTCGGCACAGCGTCCAGGAGGGAACGCAGGATGGGGTCGGGAGCCCACCGACTCGAGGGGGCGGCGCCCATGCGCGCGAGCATGGCCATCGCTTGGCCTCCTGGAAGGCTATGAGGCTGCGGAAGAAGGGGTAAATAGGCCTCCAGGAGGGCGGAGGGGCGGGGGGCCTGCGGCGGGGTCAACGTCGCCGCACGACGAAGGCTGCGGCCAGGAGTGCCAGGGCGAGGAGGGCGGCCGGAAGAAGGGGGGCGTCCTGCGCGACGGCCTCCGCCTGGGCCGAGCCGAACGCCGTGTCCTTCGCCACGGCGACTGCGAAGGTCTGGCGGACTTCGGCGCCAGATCCCATCACGTTGGGGCCGGAGGGCGGCGCGGGCTGGACCGAGACGTCCAGGGCGAGGAGTGCGCCAGGGGTCGCGTTCTCACGCACATGCACGACGTAGGTGACCACGAGTTCCTGCTGCGGCTGGCTGGCGCACACCTGCTGCCCGAACAGCGCTTGCGCGGGGCCCGACACCAGGAGATCCGGAGGCCCAATGAACCGGATCGTGACGGCCTGCTCGGGTTGGATGGTGGCGGCGTTGGCGCACATCCTCACAATCGTGAGGTCGAGTTGGGTGGAGTTGCCGGCCTCGACGGGAGAGGTGGCAATCGTGCCTACGAGGTTGAAGGCGGGTTGGGCGGTCTGCGCCGAGATGGGGGGCAGGAAGGCGAGCGACAGAATCAGGATTCCAGCGAAGGCTGCGGCGGGGGCAACACGCATGGAAGAAACGCCCCCGGCAGGAGGATAATCTTGCTGGACAGCCGATTGAATCGTTGCCTAGGAGAACGAATCGCTGGCCAACAAGAGGTGCGAGGTGTCGTTGAGGCGACGCACGGTTGCCTTGCCGTCCTCTACGGCGAGCTCCGTGATGCAGGCATTGCTTTGCGGGAACTCCTCGAGCCGCTGCAGCCCAGCGCCCGTCATGGTGGCCAAGAGGATGCGGTTGATGCGGCCGTGCGCCACCACGGCGACGTCGACGGCGCCGTTGGCCTGCTCGATGAGGCGAGTCGCGAAGGGGCGGATGCGGTGTTGGGCCAAAAGCGCCGATTCGCCGCCCGGGAACGCCTGGTCGACAAACCCCATCTGCCAGGCGTCCAGGATTTGGTCCATCTCGTCGCGGATGGTGGCGTAGCCCTGGCCGATGAAGGCACCGTAGTCCATCTCGTAAAGCTCCGGAACGACCTGCACGGCCAGGTTGCCTTTGCCATCGTAGGGTGCGGCATGGGCATGACGATGCGCGACAACCTCGGCGGTCTGGCGGGCGCGGGTGAGCGGACTGGTGTACACGGCCCGCAGCGGCGTGTGCGCCAGCGCGTCGCCGAGGCTGCCGGCCTGGCGCAACCCGAGTTCGGACAGCTCGGCGTCGATGCGCGGGCCCTGAATGATCTCCTGCGCGTTGGCCGTGGTTTGGCCGTGCCGCGCCAAGAAGATGCGTCCCATCGTTTGCCCATGCGACGTGGCGCGAGATAACTGTTCCTGGAGGGGAGGGACGCCGTTCGCGCAAGCCATATGCGTCCCGGGCGTGCGACCCCTATGCGCAAGGCTGACCTGATGCGGGCGTTGGAAGGCGTACCCCGCCATCCGTCACCGGCGCCGGACCTGGAGCAGTACCGCACGCCCCCCGCCATCGCCGCCGACCTCCTGCTCGCGGCCCACAAGGAGGGCGCCATCGCCGGCAAGCGCGTGCTTGACCTCGGCTGCGGCACCGGCACGTTCACCGTCGGCGCGGCGTTGTTGGATGCGCGCCTTGCCACCGGCGTCGACGTCGACTCGCATGCCATCGCCATGGCGCAGGAGCTGGCCTCCGACCTCGGCGTGTCGCAACGCACCTGGTTCGTCTGCAGCGATGTCGCCAACTGGCGCAGCGACCCGGACCACTTCGACACCGTGGTGATGAACCCGCCCTTCGGCGCGCAGCGCGGCAACCGCAACGCCGACCGTGTCTTCTACGCCCGCGCTACGGAGGCAGTGCATCCGTACGGCACCGTCTGGTTCCTCGCCCAGGAACGCACCGAGGGTTACCTGGCCAAGATGGCGGACGAGCTGGGCGGCCGCATCGAGAAGGTGGGGGGATGGGACTACCCGCTCGAGGCGACGATGGCCCACCACCAGAAGGAGATGCAGTCGTTGCGTGTCGGCGGCTACCGGCTCTCCTGGTAGGCGGACCTCCGTTGCCGTCAGGCCAGCGGGTGGTCGGCGATGAACTGCAGAGCCGCGACTTGGCGGGCGGTCTCCCAGCCCTGCGCAAACATCGGGCGCTGGATGGTGGCCGTGTAGACCTTGACGGACTGGCCGTTGCGGGTGTCGGGCCACACCGGGTGGGCCGCCTGCCACGACGAGTCGATGTCGTTGTAGTCGCCGAAGAAGATCATGCCGTTCTGGTGGTGGCTGAGCTTGGGGTCCCAGCCCGCCTCGGGCGCATCGCGCACGGTGAACTCGTCGCTCCACGTGGCGCCGCCATCAAGGGAGTACGCGTAGTGCTGCGTGAAGCCGGGGTACTGGTTGCCCTCGTAGCCCGAGCAGTCAGTCTCTTGTGTGCAGTTGAACAGACCGGCGCCTTCCGTGTCCATCCAGGAGACGTCGAGGACGCCGCCGGGGCTCACGGAGATGGCGGGGAACAGTTCGTAGTCCGTGCCGCCGACGTGCGGCTTGGAGACGCGCACCGGCGTCGTGAACGTGGCGCCGGTGTCGAAGCTGGCAGAGAAGTACACCGCTGAGCCGTCGCCGTCGCAGCCGACCTTCCATTCGCCGTTGCATTCGTCCTGCCAGACGTAGTACAATGCGTTCTGGTAGGGCGAGTCAGGGTTGCGGTCGGTGGCGAACATCGGGCTCACCGAGCGGCGGTCGCGCGGGCTCAGGCCCGGCATGTCGGCGATGTTGGGGGACAGGACGGCGCGCTCGGCGTCCCAGTTGGCCCCCGTGTCGTCGCTGCGGCGCAGCCAGATGTCGCCGGACGTCCAGGTCGCGTAGACTTCATTGTCGGTGCCGACGTCGACGAAGGAGCCCTGGCCGGAGTTCAGCACCGACATGGGAACCGCCTCGGAGAATGTTTGGCCGCCGTCGGTGCTGCGGAAGTACAGGTTGCCGGGCGCGAGGCTGGCCAGCCACATGACGTGGATGGTGCCGTCCTTGGACGCCGCGACCCAGCCCTTGTCGTGGAAGTCGATGGGGAACGAACCCTCGAGGACCGGGGTGAAGGTGTCGAAGGTGTCGCCACCGTCGCTCGACTTGGCGACAATCTGCACGGCGCGGTTGAAGGCCCAATCGTTGAGGGCGCCGGTCGGGCAGATGTCCTTGCAGGTCTTGGAGCCCGTCACCGGGTCGGCCTGGTAGGCCATGAGCAGGTAGTACAGGTTCCCGTTGACGTCGAAGTACGACACCGGGTCCGTGGTGCACCAGAACTGGCTGGCGTAGTTGAACGAGTAGTCGGAGGGGTCGCCGTCCGCAAGGCGCCAGGGGGAGCCATCGAAGGAGCGGTCCTCGTACATTGTCTGGCCGCCGTCATGGGTCACGTAGACGCCGTCCCACACGCATTCGCCGGCGTCGGCAGGGTAGTAGTCCTTGGCGCCGCCCACGACGTTGCGGGGGTCGGTCGGGTTGACGCCGATGGTGACCTCGTTGCCTTGGCGGCCGTCATCCGGGGTCATGTTGAAGTTGCAGCGCTTGTCGCCGGCGTGCAGCTCTGCGGCTCCGTCCAGCATGTCGTGGCAGAGCAGAAGCGGCACGGGCAGGCCCTGCGAGTCGACGGCCGCGAACGAGTATCCGACGTCCTGTTCCGGCACGACGGTGTCGGGAACCGGGTCTGCCGGGTCGGAGCCGTCGAGGCAGCCGGCCAGGACGCCAACGGCCAGGAGGGCCGCGAGGGCGAGCGAGGTGCGCATGGCCGCCGATGCCGGTCCTCCTGGGAAAAGGGTTGTGTCCCCAGCTCCGCAGGGGGGCGCGGCCCCAGGGCGCCCGGCGCTGCCGGCCCGAGCCAATGGCGGTACGCAGGGCCGAATCCGTGTTGTTGGGGCAACGTTTGAAGGTCCTATCCTTCACACCCCGACAGCGACCGCTTATGCCCCGCGCCCCGCTGCCCGGGTTGTGCAAGGTGAGGATTGGCGGGCCGTGGCGGGGGAGGGAATGGGTGTGTTCTTCCTGGTCCTGGCAGGCGGCGCCTCCATCCTCTCAGGCGGGACGGCCGTCGCGGTGGCCCTCGCCTTCACGTTCACGATCGCTGCGCTGGTCTATGCCTTGGGGCATGTCTGCGGCGCCCACTTCAATCCCGCCATCACGGTGGCGTTCGCGACCACGGGCCACTTCCCATGGCGCCTCGTCCTGTGGTACGTCGGCGCACAACTGCTGGGTGGCATCGCAGCGGCCTACGCCCTCCTGGCAATCTACGGCGGCGTCGACCCGGCCGCCACAGCGGTGCGGCCGACCCTCGACTTGTGGGGGGCGGTCGCGGCCGAAGCCCTCGCAACAGCGATGCTGGCCTTCGTCATCGTGGCCGTCGCCACCGACCGGCGAGCGGCATCCGGCATGGGAGGGCTTGCCATCGGCCTCGCCGTCGGCGTCGGCTGCCTTTGGGCCGGTCCTCTCACCGGCGCCTCGATGAACCCGGCTCGCTCGCTCGGTCCAGCGTTGGCGGGCCTCGAGTGGGCGCATCTTTGGCTCTACCTGACTGCACCCGTCGCCGGTGCAATCCTGGGAATGCTGGCGTACCAGGCGCTACGCGCAGGCAGGACGCCACCCGCGCCAACGCGGACACGGAGGGACGCGTGATGACGCCCCCCCGCACGCGCGCCCCGTTCCGGATCCTCTTCGCTTGCGTCGGCAACAGCGCACGCAGCCAGATGGCGCAGGGATTCGCCAAGGCCCTCGGCGGCGCGCAAGTCGACGCCCGCAGCGGAGGAAGCAAGCCGCTGGGCCACGTCCTGCCTGAGGCCATCGCCGTGATGCGGGAGAAGGGGATCGACCTCTCCGGCCACGAAAGCCAGGGCTTCGACGAACGGTGGGTCCGCGACGAGTGCGACCTGGTCGTCACGATGGGCTGCGGCGACGATGCCTGCCCTGCCTTCCTTGGCAAGCCACTCGTCGACTGGGACCTCGACGATCCCAAGGGCAAGCCCGTGGCCGAGTTCAGGCGCGTCCGCGACGAGATTGAACGCCGCGTCCGCGACCTCCTGTCCGAACGGCTGGCTTAGCGCGGCGACGCAACCTTTTTCGTGTCAGGCCTGGCGTGCCTGGGCGTGGCGAACGGAACCCTCCAGATGCGGCGTGCCGCGCCCGCCGACGAGGCGACCGTCCTGGCCCTGCTGCGAAGCCATGCCGGGTTGGAGGTCGAGTTCCTCGCTGCGGAGTTCTGCCTCGCCACCGAGGGCACCGAGGTCGTCGCCTGCGGCCGGTTGCGGCGCCACGCCGACGGCGCCCTCGAACTCGCCAGCGTGGCCACACGAGCCGGCTTGCATGGACGCGGGCTTGCGTCCGCCGTCGTCGCCTCCCTCCTGCGCGGTGTGCAGGCGCCAGTCTACGCCTTGGCTCTCGC
>JBAZXE010000026.1:0-25237 GCA_041659985.1 Thermoplasmatota archaeon
ACATGCGGCAGGATGGGCAGGAGCGCTTTGGCCCAGTCCTGGACGAAGGCGCGCAGCACAGCGCCGTTGGCTCCGCCGCGCCGGTCGTACCAGCGCAGCAGTTCAGGCACGGTGTAGACCAGGTCAGTCGCCGCGGTGCGCAGGTCCCAGGCCTCGTACGCCTTAGCCGCCTTGGCCAGCACGTCGCCGAAGGCGGCCTGCAGCCACGCGTCGATGGGCGCCGGCTTGCCCTTGGCGGCCAGCGCATCGTCGGTCGCACGCATGATGCGGTCGACGTGCTTGCGGTAGTCGTAGACGATGTCGGGGTCCCACTCGATGTCGACGTGCGGGCTGCCGACGTGGCAGTAGTAGAGCCGCATCGCGTCGACGCCGTACTTCTTCGCGGCGCCCGGGATGGGTTCGGCGCCGCCCTTCGACTTGGAGATCTTGGCGCCGGCCTTCTGCGTGACCCACCAGTTGACGAAGATTCCGCGCGGCCACAGCCTGGAATCCTGCATGAGGGCAACGTTGTTCATGACGTACACCGGGAAGTGCACGGTCTGGTGCTCCTTGCCGCCGAGGTTGACGTCGACGGGGCCCCAATAGAGGACATCCTTGCGCACCTCGGCCCACACTGGTTTCTCGGCCTTGCCCTTGCCGTTGAAGGCGTGGTCGAAGAAGGCGTCCGTGAGGTCGGCGAGCTTGAGGCGGCCGTCGTTGACGTAGAGGCTGACGAGGTAGTACCAGCTGTAGAACGTCGAGTCTGCGATGGGCTCGATGATCCAGCCCGGCTTGAACGGGAACTCGGTACCCAGCCAGGCGCCGCGGCGCACGCAGGCGCGGTCGCCAAACCAGTCGAGGACATTGGGCATCTCGTCAGCGTAACGCTGCGGCAAAACCGTCATCGTCTTGGCGTGAGCCTTGGCCTGCTCCGTCCACTGCAGGTCGGAGTAGTGGATGAAGTCCTGGTCCGGGACGCGCTTGATGTCGACGAGTTCGCCGGCGCGGGAGACCACCGGCTCCGAGAATTGCCGGATGACGCGGCCTTGGCGCGCCGCGAGCACGTCCACCTTGATCTGGTCCTTGACGCCCTTGATGCGCTTGCCGGCGTAGGGGCCGCACGCCTCGGTGAGGACGCCTTTGTTGAACTCGTCCGAGTAGAGTTCCTCCGTGGCGGCGTCGAGTTGGCCGCGGTCGCCCTGGTTCGTGACCTTGTGCTTGGCGCAGGCGATCCGGGCGGGAAGCCCGGCGTAGCCCTCGACTTTGACAATCTGCGGCGGCTCGCCGAGGGACTTGTCGAGGCCGGCGTCCATGTAGGCCGCGTAGTCGAACGGCGCGTGCCCAGGCACCGACATGACGACGCCCGTGGCGATGAGGGGTTGGACGAAGTGGCCCGCCACCACGGGCACGTGTTTGCCGGTGATCGGGGCGACGACGGTCTCGCCGACGAGCTCCTTGCCGAGGACGGTCTTGTGCAGCGCCTCGGCGCGCTCGAACTGCCATTCCAGTTTGGTGCGGCCCTGCTTCGAGACGAGCCAGACTTCGGTCGGGTCGGAGTCCTTTACAGCGCCGTCCTCCCACACACGGACCAGTTCGTAGGATTCGTTGGGCTGGATCCACACGTTGGTCGCGCCGAAGACGGTCTCAGGCCGCAGCGTGGCACAGGGCAGAATGACTGGCTCGTCGAACACGGTGCCCGCCGGGAGTTGGAACTTGAGGGCCACGAATTCGAGGACCTCGGCGGAGCCGCCCTGTTTGATGTCGGTTTCCGACTTGTCGACGGCGACGGGGCCGGCCACGGGGCAGAACGGCGCGTAGTGCGGCTTCTGGATGAGGTAGCCTTTGTCGTTGAGGCGACGGAACTGCCACTGGATGAACTTCGAGTAGCCCGGGTCGATCGTCGTGCAGTTGCGTCGGTCGTCGATGAGGAAGCCGAATTTCTTCCAGTAGTCGTGGGTGTAGACGTGCGCGAAGTAGTCGACGACCTTGCGCGGGTCCGTCAACTCAGAAATCTCGCCCTCGTAGCCGTTGGAGCGCAGGTACTCGTCTTTCTCGCCGCGCTTGACCTCGGCGGCGAAGGCGACGGCCGGGATACCGGAGGCGTGGAAGCCCGCCGGGAAGAGCACGCGGTGCCCCGTCATCCGCTTGTAGCGCGCCAGCACGTCCGAGTAGGTGAAGCCCCGCATGTGGCCGACATGCAGGTAGCCCGAGATGCCCGGGTAGGCGAAGTGGATCCAGAACGTCGGCTTGGCCGGCTCGGCGTGGTCGCCTTCCGTCATCGGCTCCGACGGGCCGTGCCCGGCGCCCCACCACGGCGTCGCCGCGTCGGCGGGCCGTTCGGCATGGTGCGCCTTGGCCGTCCACCAGCGCTGCTGCCACTTCGCCGTGATGGCCTCCAGGTCCCAATCCGCCATGACGCGCGGCGACCCGTGGGCCAGCCTTGAAGGTTGGGGGCTTGGCCCATGGTGGCGGGGGCCAGGCCAGGGCAGCAAGATTGATGCGGAGACAACAAACCGTAGCCACGGCTTGCGGAAGTCCGGCCCGGTCCTACGAATGGCCTGCCGTTGGCGCCCATCCGTCGTTCCGGCAGGGATTTCATCCGCCAGCCCGGTGGCGGCGTCGTGGACCTGGACACCGTGGCCGCCTATTACCGCGGCAAGGGCTACGTCGTGCGCGACGGCGTCCGCGTCACCAGCCCGTCCGGCAGCGAGCACAAGGTCCCCCTCCTGGCCGAGGGTCCGCTCGGTTCCCTGGTCGTCTTCTTTGGCGATTTCGGCGGGGTCGACGGCCCCGAGATGGGCGGCGCCCGCAAGGTTGCCCGCGAGATCGGTGCGACACCGGTGCTGGCCGCCGACGAGTTCAGCAACAAGGACCGCCAAGTCGCAGCCCGGCTCGGCGTCGTGCTGCTTGACACGGCCGCCTTGAACGACGAGGGCTCTGCACCCAATGCCATCGGCCTGGGCGTCGACACCGGCCGGGCCTGGCCGGGCCTGGCCCCCGTTCCGACGCGCCGCGCCAAGGAGACGGAACTCGAGCCGCACCCGTGGCCGGCCTCCGGCCGCGTGGGCGGGCATGACGGTCCGGCCACCCGGGCCGTGGACGTCGAGGAAATCCTGGCCCACGCGAGCGCGCCGCGCACCACGCCCGCCGCCGCCTCCCGTCCAAGCGATGGCGAGGAGCCGCCAGGTCCGACTGGCGTCGGCGACGGCGACGGCAACGGCGAAGGCCTGTGGAAGCGGCCGCGCGCCCGGGCCGAACCGACTCCCCGCGCACCGCGCGCCTCCGGGTCGCCGAAATTCGGCTGGCTGGGCACTGACGCGTCGGCGAGTCCGGCGACTGAGCCGCTGGCGGTCGAGTACGACGGCGTCGTCTCGACGCGGCCCGGCCAGCAGCTTGCCGAGTCGCCCGAACGCCTCGGCGACACGGTCGAGCTGCAACCCACGATGACCGAGCTGGAGCACAAGGCGCGACGCGATCGCCTGCTGCGGCGCCTGTTCTGGCTGCTCTTCGCCAGCGTCCTCGTCTACTTGTTCGCGCTCTGGTGGTTCTGAGCCGCGGCTTTCTCGGCTTTCTTCGCCTTGAGGATGGCCATGCGGTCCAACCCGGACATTCGGACCTGGCCCATCACTTCCTTGCGCATCTCGCCCACGGCCCACTCGCGGAACTTGTCCGACATGGCGAAATCCTTGCAGGGGACGACGTCGGCTGGCAGCTCTTCATCGGCGGCCTTGGCCATGACGCGCGTCTCGTAGGCTTGGCACGTGGGGCAGTGGGGTCCGGGCATGGGCAAGGCAAGGTCGAGGGCCCACATGAGGACGACGTCTGAACCCGGCACGAAACGGTGATGAGCCGGCCCGTCGGTGGGACGGCGTGCGGTTCCTCCCGTTGGTCCTCGGGCTCGTCCTTGCGTCAGGGTGCTTTCAGTCCGGACCAGAGCAAGGGGCCGAGCAGCGCCTCCCGGACGGCGGAATCGACCATGCCGCCATTGCCCGCGCCATCGGCGAGCCCATCGTGATGGACCACGACCACACCGACGCTAGCCTGCACACCGATTCGCACAACGTCGACCTCGTCGCGTGGTCGAGCCTCGGCGTTCCCTTGGGCCAGAACGGCTTCGCCAACTTCGTGCTCCACGAGGACGGCGACACCACGTTGGCCTTTGTGGCCGTGGACGGCGACGCGCGCGGCGGGTTCACCATCGCAGACATCACCGACCCCGAGGCCATCGAAGTGCGCGGTTCCTACCGCATCGACGGGAACAACATCCAGGAAGTGCGGGTTACGCCGGACGGCCGCTTCGCGGTGCTGAATGTCCAGGCCATCCCTGAAGCGGGTTTCGTCACCTCCCCCGACGGGCCTTCGGATTGCGGCGTGTGCATCCAGGTCATCAATGTGGAGGATCGCGCAGCACCCCGCCTGGTCTCCGTCCTCCCCGTCGAACTGTTGGGGACGCACAACATGGAATTCCACACGTTGCCCGATGGTAGCCTCTACCTGTTCTTCGTCGGCCAACCGCTGGCCGGCACAAACCCGGACCCGGCGGGCAACCGAATTGGCATCGCGCGCTTCGAGGAGCTTCCCGGAGGCAACGCGGTCCTCGTCCCCGTTGGAAGCCTGACGCATGACACGTCCGGCGACGATGGCCGCTCGTTCCCGCACGACGTCACGATTGCGGAGCACCCGCTCACCGGCCAGACCCTGGCCTACGTTGCCTGGTGGGAGGGCGGCGCCATCACGTTCGACGTCTCGACCCCGGCGACGCAGCTCATGGGGGAACTGGGACGGAACGCCGACCCCGCCCCGTCGTCGGCCCTCGCCATCCACTGGCTCACCCAAGAACCTGGCCTGCGCACCGACGGCCGCGTCATCGCGTGGAGCGCCCCCGAAATTGGCCGCCTCGATGACGGCACCGGAGTCATCCGTTCCTACGACGTGTCCGACCCGACCAACCTCGTGCAGTTGGGCACCTGGCAACTGCCCGGCAACCTCAGCATCGAGGGGCGCTACATTTTGTCGCCGCATGTCGCGGTGCCCGACCAGTCGACGGGCCTCCTCGCCGTCGCGCACTACCATGCCGGCGTTTGGATCCTCGACATGACCGACCCGGCCAACCCCAAGGCGCTAGGGTACTACCTTCCGCACGACGCAGAGGGAGACCTGTACGCGGGGCCCATCTGGTGGAAGAAGCCCAACTTCAGCCCCGACGGCTTCCTCCCCAACGTCTACATGGCGCGCTGGCACGATGGATTGCTTTGGGTGAGCGAACGCGGCACAGGACTCTACGCCCTGCGTTACACCGGACCGATCCCCGGGCCCGTGGCATGAGCGCGCCCCGGCCTTCTCGTACCGTCCGCCTCACGGCGTCCGATGGCTACGCGCTCGAAGCCAGCGTGTTCACTGGGACAGGGCGCGACGCCATCGTGATGGCGGGGGCCACCGGCGTCAAACGCTCGTTCTACGACGCCTTCGCCCGCGCCATGGTTGGCCACGGCTTCACCGTCGTCACGCTGGACTACCGCGGCGTGGGCGGTTCGCGCCCCAAGGCGCTCAAGGGCTTCCATGCCACGATGCGGCAGTGGGGCGAGCTCGACCTCGACGCCGCCCTGCGCTGGACGCTGCGCGAACTGGAACCGGATCGTCTCCTCGTCGTCGGGCACTCCGTCGGTGGCCAACTCTTCGGCCACGCCAGTGCCGCCGACGAGGTCGCTGCGGCCTTCTTCGTCGGCTCGCAGTCCGGATACTGGCGCCATTGGCCGACGTCAGGCAAGGTGGGCATTTTCGCGCTCTGGCATTTCTTGATTCCGGCCTTGAGCCGCCCGATGGGCTACTTCCCCAGCCGGTGGTTCGGCCTTGGCCAGGACCTCCCGATGGGTGTCGCCCGACAGTGGGCGCACTGGGGGCGCCACCCCGACTACTTGTTGCGCGACGGCGATGCGGTCCGCGCCCGTTATGCCCGCATCCGCGCGCCGCTGGCCGCGACCGCCATCGCGAAGGACCGCTTCGCGCCCGAGGCCGGGGTCCGTGCGCTTCTGGCGATGTATCCCAACGCGCAGCGCCGCCTCGTGCTGGAGGGCGACGTCGGGCACTTCGACTGGTTCAAAGCGAAGAATGCGCCGCTGTGGGACAAGGCTGCGGCTTGGCTCAAGGACCCGAAGCGGCCGGCAGGCGAATCGTTCCCGTAGGGACGGGCAGTGGCCGTCGCGTGGGGAATCTGGTTGGCCGGGCCAGGCTGAGGAGGTTCTGTTCCGCTTGTTCTAGGCGCGTGTGCATCTGGCGCAGCGCTTCGGCCTTCGCCTGGCGTGGGCTCGGGTCGTCCACGGCGTGAGCCGGGTTCGAGCCCTGAATCTTGGTGAGGGTCGACTTGGCGCGGGTAGGGTACTGCATGATTGGAGACTCCGGGCCCAAACCACCGAGGTGGATTCGAGCCGGATTGAAACCAACGCGGTCTGGTACTTACCGCCCTCAGTGAGTCGAACATGCCCACGATTGCGGCCGGCGGACGAACACGTTCGGGTGCTCAATGACTGCCGGAGGCCGAAGAAAAGACAATGGGAGGAGAGGGAAGAGTCGGTTCGAACGGTCGCGTCGTGCGGGCACTAGGCGTCAGCCATCATGCGCCAGCCGTAGCCGTCGCTGTAGAAGCTGCCGCTGTACTTCGTGTACTTCAGCGAGTAGTTGCTCGTCGAGGTGCATGCGTTGTAGTTGCCGGTGGCGCCGTCGTCGCAAACGCCATCCCAGACCCAGACGCGGTTGGACGAGTCCACGATGACGTTGCCGTTGACCTTGGTGCCGGACGGCGTGGCGTAGCCGCCGCAGCCGCTGCTGCCGACGAACCCGTAGGCGCCGGTGCACAGGGCGCGGCCCTGGTTGACGCCGGTGACGAGCTCGAGGCGGTTGATCTTGCCGTCGCGGTCGTCGTCGGTCTCGGGCGTGCTGGCGGCCTCCGTCGGGTTGGAGCCCGCCGACGCTTCGGAGCTGTCGGCGTATCCGTCGCCGTCGGCGTCTCCGAGGTCAGGTGCATCGATGTGGGCGCAGTGGCGCACGCCGTTGACGTAGGCGCCCTGGTAGCCAGACTCGCAGTCCTTGTGGCAGGCGTAGTACTTGCCGTAGCCGGCACCGGTGTAGCCGTCGTATCCACCCTCAGCGCAGGTTTTGGTCAGGTCGCGGTCGACGCAAAGGTCCTGGTTCTCGACGCGGGCGCCGACCTCGCCGGCCTGGTCGCAGTCGAGGACCTGGACGCAAGTCTCCTCGTTGGTCGTGTAGACGCCGTAGCGGCCTTCGTCCGTGTCGCAGACGCGAGCCTCGTAGCAGTGCCTGGCGCCGTTGACGTAGACGCCGTAGTAGCCTGCCTCACAGACCTTGACGCAGGCGGACGTCGAGCCAATCCGGTAGCCCGTGTATCCGGGGTAGCTGCCCGAGCAGGACTCTAGCTCGAAGCAGTATGGGTCGATACCGGTCCCGTCGTCCTTGTCGCAAAGTTCCGGCGGGCAATCCACCGTGCTCACCGCATCGATGGTGGGGCAGGGCTTTACGTCGCAGACCGTCAACGGGTCGGCGTCATAGAGCACATCGCAGGGGTTGTCGACGTGGCAGTCCGGATCAGGGACCGCACCCGCCAACGCCAAATCGGTCGAAACAGGGATGGCCATCGCCTGCGCGGTGGGGTACGAGGGCCCGAGGAGCTCGTTGGCGCACTCCACGACCTCATCGACGATTGGCAAGACAATGGGCAGAATCTGACCCAACACGTCGCAGTTGGGGTCGACGACGGCTGCGGCAGTCGACATCTGGTAGTCGATGTCCTCCAGGCAACGGTCGGCGATTTCCCGCGCTTGGTCGATGTAAGGGCCAACGATACCCAGGACGTCGCAGTTGACGGCGGCTGCCGACGTCATCCGGGCGTTTTCGGAGCCGCCCCCAATCTGGGCAACGCAGTCCCGCACCAGTTCGACGTAAGGGCCCACGACGCCGAGGACGTTCGGGCAGTTGACTTCTGCGGCGCTCGTGGAGGCCGACGACTGCACGCTGGGCACCAACAACTGGTCCAGGCAAGCTTGGACCAGTTCGACGTAGGGTCCGATGTTGACGCCCCCGCAGTTGACCGCTCCCGCCGCGACTTGGGAGTCCATGCTGCTCTTCTGCACAAACTCGGCCAGGCAATCCCGGACAATGTCAAGGATTGGGTCGAGGATGGTGGGGTCGATGTCATAGCACGGTTCTGCGCCGGCGGCCTGGTCGAACAACGGCGGGAGTTCGGGGACGCAATCGGCCAGCGCTGCTTGGGTGGTCTCGGTCCCGTCGGCGGACGCTGGTGGGGCGACCATGGCGAACGCGGTCAGGATGGCAAGCAAAGTCGGTATGGAGCGCATAGGGTTCACAGCACGTTGGACACGCCGGCCGCTTTGGGGCGGTCCACCGCGAGACCTCCGCTGCCCTTGACCATATTTTTGGCCCTATGTTCGAAATGGGATTGCGTACTTTCACGGCTCCTCGGCAAGATTCATGTACCGTGGTGGCGGCCTTCACTGGTTGCTCGTGGGTGCCAGAACCGCATTGGGGGTTGGTGCGCAGCAAGCGGCCCGTGAGGTCGGCCCGAGCTTGAACGTGGTCGCGACCGGTCTGCTTCGAGCGGATCTCGGGATTGCCAGAGAACAGATTCTTGCGGCCGTGCACGACCTCCAGCCGGCGACCTTGCAGCAAATCCAAGCGGCCACGGGCCTCTCGCGCGGCAATCTTCGTCACCATCTTCGTGTGCTGGCGTCGCACGGTCTCGTTGAATCCGGCGTGCCGCATGGCCATGCCCGCAAGAATCGGGCCTATCATCTCTGCCGTGCGCTCGAACTGGCAGGCGCTGAGTTCCAGGAGTCCTGCCCGGTGCGCGTTCAGCCAAGACAAGCGCGCCCGACCGTGAATTCGAGCCCGGTTCGTCGAGCTGTCCTCGAGCGGTTGTTGCATGCGGGCCCGGCCACGTATGAAGAGTTGCGCGACCACCTCGTCCGCAGTGGAGTTGTTGACGCCTGGCCGCACTCGACCGCCTCGTTCCACCTGCGCAAGCTCGTGGACGCGGAGTCCATTGTGTTCACCCGGGAACGGTCCACCAAGACCTTCGCGGCCAATCTTGTCTCGGGGCAAGCCGCCGCCTTGGCCGAACGAGTCCGGCCCCGACCGGGCCCGGAGCCGGCATCGCTCGACTGAGAGGGGACGCCGAAACTACGCTCAGTCCAACGGAAACTGGAATGAACGAGGTCGAAGACGTTCCAAACCTCTTTTCAACAGGAGGCAACCTGGATAGGCGTGGATGCACTGGGAGCGGTCGCTTTGACGGCGGACAAGCCGAAGGCCGAGGGCAAGCCGAAAACCCTCAAGCCCATCGCAGAAACGCTGGCGGCGGGGCAGAAGGAGATCTCGGTCGCCGAGTTCTTCGAGCGCAACCGCCAGATCCTCGGCTTCGACTCGCCGCTCAAGGCCCTCATCACGGCCATCAAGGAGGCGACGGACAACGCCCTCGACGCCTGCGAGGAGGCCAGCATCCTGCCGGAAATTTCGGTCCTGGTGGAGAAGACCGCCAACGCCGACGAGTTGCGCGTCACCGTTGAGGACAACGGCCCTGGCATCGTCAAGCGCCAGTTGGGCAACATTTTCGGCCGCCTCCTCTACGGTAGCCGTTTCCATGCCATCCGCCAGTCGCGCGGCCAGCAGGGCATCGGCATCTCCGCCGTCGTCCTCTACTCGCAACTGACCACGGGCCACCACGCCGTCATCACCTCCAAGATTGGCGTCGGCCACCCCGCCGTCCGCGTCGAGCTCGGCCTCAACACCAAGCGCAACGAGCCGGAGATCTACGCCGAGGCGATGGACGAGTCGTTCGGCAAAGACCACGGCACGCGCATTTCCGTCATCCTGAAAGCGAAGTTCCAGGGCGGCCGCCAGTCCGCCTTCGAATTCCTGCGCTCGACCTCAATCGTCAACCCGCACGCCAAATTCACCTTCACGGACCCGACGGGGCAAGTCACCGTCTTCGACCGCGTCACCGACGAGATCCCCGCCAAGACGCAGGAGATCAAGCCGCACCCGTACGGCACCGAGCTGGGCACCATCCTCAAGATGGCGAAGGACGCCAAGCAACGCAAGCTTAGCGGATTCTTGCAAGAGGAGTTCAGCAGCGTCGGCTCGGACACCGCGAAGAAAATCCTCGAGGCCGCCGGCCTTAGCAACGTGGACCCGAAGGACCTGAGCCGTGAGGAGGCGCGCCGCCTGCACGAGGCGTTCCCCAAGGTCAAGATCATGGCGCCGCCGACGGACTGCCTGAGCCCCATCACGGAGGGCCTCGTCCGCCGCAGCCTGAAGAAGGAGACCGAGGACGTCAGCCCCGAGTTCATCACTTCCGTTACGCGCCCGCCGTCGGTGTGGGGCGGCCACCCGTTCCAGGTCGAGGTCGGCATCGTGTACGGCGGCTCGCTTCCGGCGGAGGAGCAGGTGCGCATCCTGCGCTTCGCCAACCGCGTGCCCTTGCTCTACCAGGGCGGCGGCTGCGCCTGCACCGTGAGCGTGCAGGACGTCGACTGGCGCCGCTATGGCCTCGAGCAGCGCGGCGGCAGCGGCATGCCGACGGGAGCCGCCATCGTGCTCATCCACGTCGCGAGCACCAAGGTTCCCTTCACGTCGGAGGCCAAGGAGGCCGTGGCGCCTATGGAGGAGATCCAGAAGGAGATCAAGCTGGCCCTGCAGGAGGCGGCCCGCCACCTCGGCCGCCACCTCGCCAAGAAGGCCAAGCGCGCCAAGGTCAGCGAAAAGTTCACCCTCGTCAACAAGATTCTCCCCGAGATCAACAAGAAGGCCAGCGCCGTCTTGGGCAAGCCCGAGGTCGACCTCGCGCCCATCGTCTGCAAGATCATGGACGTCGTCTGGGTCGAGGACCCGCAAGTCGAGTACACCAAGCTCGATGGGCAACTGCTTCCGCCCGCCGCGCCGAAGCCGCAGAAGGAGGACGCCTCAATGGGTGACGGCAAGGGCAAGGACGCGAAAGGCAAGGGCAAGGAGGAGAAGGGCAAGAAGGGCGCCGCGACGCTCGATGCGTTTGACGCCGCCCCCGCAAACCCAACGGACCCGACCGCGCCGCAGGAGCCACCCAAGCCAAGGCAAGCGTTCCTCGCCAAAGGCAGCATCACGATGACCAACTACATGATGGGCAGCAAGAAGTTCCGTTTCTTCGTCGTCATCCCCGACAACGCCGTGTTCGTCGAGGCCGACCCGAAGCCCAAGGACGTCAAGGACCGCTACGTCTCCTGGGACATCCCCGCGCTCAAGCCGACGGAAAAGCTCACCCTGAAGTGGCAGGTGGCCGGCGTCGACAAGGGTGGCGTCGACGACATCGACTGCTTCGTCAGCGGCATTAACGAGGTCCATGTGGTCGGGGCCGACCCCTGGCACGGAGGCGAGGAATGACCGCGTTCGCCCAACTGAACCGCGGATCACGCGGAAACCCGCGGAAAGCGGGTGCTTGGCGCTCCGCGAAATCCGCGGGATCCGTGGTTTGGCTAGTCGTCGGAGGCGCGTAGATGGCGGCCAAGGACGTCAAGCGCGGCGCCACGAAGGCCGCCCGCGAGGCCACCGCCACCGCGTCGCTCGACGACATCGCGGAAACCATCTACAAGCACCTCAAATCGGCCAACATCCCCGAGGTGCAGCTCTCCAGCCGCAACAAGTCGAACATCGTGCTCGACGAACGCAGCCGGGTCTGGAAGTACGGCCGCGAGATGACGACGCGCTCGGCAAAGAGCCTGGACGGCGCCTACATGCTGCTGCGCACGATGTTCCTCACCGACTTCATCAAGCAGATGGTGGGCGAGAACAAGTCCTCGACGCTTCGTGAAATGTACTACATCAGCGAAGGTTGGGACCTCGCCAAGTTCCACTCGCAGGACGAGTCGGACATGTTGGCCGAGGACCTGGAGGTCATGACGGGCTCCATGCGCGAGGACTTCAAGCTGCGGCCTGAGGAGAACGGCGCCGCGATGATGGGCAACCTGTCCATCGTGGAGACGACGCGCAACGGCGAGAAGCGCACCATGCACTGCCAGGACGACGTCGGCGACGCCGGCTACAACATCCCTTACAACGTCGAGCCCGATCGCCTCAGCTTCAAGGACGTCGAGACCGACTTCGTCATCGCCATCGAGACCGGTGGTATGTTCGCACGTCTCGTCGAGAACGGCTTCGACACCAAGCACAACTGCACCCTCGTCCACCTCAAGGGCCAACCCGCGCGTTCGACGCGCCGCCTCATCAAACGCCTCAACGAGGAGGCTAAGCAGCCCATCGTTGTCTTCACCGACGGCGACCCGTGGTCGTTCCGCATCTTCGCCTCCGTGGCGTACGGCGCCATCAAGACCGCGCACTTGTCGGAGCACTTGGCAACACCGTCGGCGCAGTTCCTCGGTGTCACGCCGTCGGACATCATCAACTACGAGTTGCCCAACGACGACCTCAGCGAGGAGGACGTCAAGGCCCTGCAGGCAATCCTGGAGGACCCGCGCTTCGACGACGATTACTGGCGCGGCGAAGTCAACTTGCAGCTCGAGATGAAGAAAAAGTCCGAACAGCAGGCGTTGGCCAAGTACGGCCTGAACTTCGTCACGGACCGCTACTTGCCCGAGAAGCTCACCGAAATGGGCATTCTGACGAAGTGATTGAACGGATGTCTGCTTGATTTGACGGATTGGTCAATCCGGCGAATCAGTGGGAAATCCGGCGAATCCGTCAGGTGGTCATCGGAACGGCCTTCTTGGTCGAGCCGCAGCGCAGGCAGAACCCCAAAGCCTGTTCGGCGGGCCAGGCCAACGACCGGCACTCGACGCACATCATGGCGTGCTCGATGCGGCCTTGCGTGAGGCGGCGGCCCGTGAGAAAGGGCCAGACGCCGAGCATGACCGTCAACATGACGGCGGTGATGAGCGACAGCATCGACACGGAACCGTAGGAGGCCAACTCGAAGGCCGGAACGCCCCACGAGGCAATGGTCAAGGCTAGCAGAAGCGCGAACGAGGAGCGCGAACTCGGATTCACGACCCCGTCTGTCGCCCGACCTAGGACATAAACCGCATGCTACAACTTTAGAAGGGTCAAGCCGGGAACCCGAAAATCCTGTTGCCCGTCCGTGTTCAAGCCACTCCTGGAACAAGCTCAACTGTCCAGATTGGCCCAATTTGAAGGGCTAGGCCAACTAGGTACTCGAAAATGGAAGCGAAAAGCTCGGTTTGCCGCATCACCCGACCAGACCGAACCGCATGCCGGCTCGGTTTCGACGTCTTCCGGCGGGATTTGTCTCTAGCTTGCGCTAGGGTACCGCACAAGGTCAGCCGCTAGGCGCGTCTAAGGCGGCCCAGGGTCGGGGTTGAGCCGTGCGGGGGCCCAGCCGTTGCGCAGGGCGTCGTAGACGACGTAGGCGAGTAGGAGCTCGTTGTAGACGTAGCGCACGAACTCCAGGTTGCCCACTCGGCGGCCCTTGACAGCGTGGACGAAGGTGGCCAGGTTCTCCAAGACCAGGGCGACCTGCTCCTTGAGCACGCGCATGGCGATCTTGGGTCCGCTGCCGGGCTCGACGTAGGACTTGTGCTCTTTGATGTCGGGTTCGATGTCCCAGCGTTTGGCGTACTGCTCGTAGGCCCATTGTGCCGTCTCAGCGGTGGCGGGGCGATTGGTGAGCAGGAACATGGTTGACATGTTCTCGTTCAAGTTGAGCAGGTCGGTGGGCTTGATGTGGGCGTTGGAGCGTGGTTTGTAGATGATGACCGTCGTGCATTCCAGCTCGTCTGTCTGGAAGGGCCGGCCATCCACTGCCGCCAGCAAGACGTTGGACTTGCCTGCCGCGGGCTTGGCATCTGCCCAGCACAGTTGGCGCAGTTCCTTGCGGGTCCAGGATTGGTCGCCGCGAATCTTGTTGCGGAGGGCCTTGCGGGCGCCGCGTGTGAGGGGGCGGAAGGTGATGTGGCCGCGACCTTGGCCGCGAACGACCCAGTCGGACGACTGCTTTTGCAGCAGCGCGATGCTGGCGACGTCGTCCCAGCGGCGGTCCAGCAGCTTGACACCAATGGTCAACCCGCGTGTTTCCAGGCGGCTAGCGAGTTCGTTGAGGATGGCAACGAAGGACGCCTGTTGCGGGGGCTCCACTGCAAGGGGTGCGGTCCGCAGCGTGAAACGCGTCCCGTCGGCCATCTCGGCCATGAAGTGCATGTGTTCCAGGCCAATCATGTCGTGGTCGCGGAAGGCGTCGAAGCCGAGCCTGCCCGCGGCCTTGCGGTAGCTTAGGAACCTCTTGCGGGGCCGAAGGCGTCGGCCGACTTCGGTCGTTGCGGTGCCGCCGCGGTGGGGTGAGTCGCTGGTGCTGCTTTCGTCGAACTCGTCCGGAATGAGGGCGATGCGGCCGTTATTGATGATGCGGGCGTACTGGACGACGGTCTCGACGGCAATCTCGGTTGCAATCTCACGAATCTCGTCCTCGGTGCGACCGCCGGCGATGCGGGCGTACACGGTGCTTAGTGCTGGACTGGCCGACCCGATGGCAAAGGCGCGCTCGCGCCGTGCGATGGCGGCGCCACGACAACTGGGGCGTGCCCCGAGTTGGGAGTGGAGCAGGATGCTGGCATAGTCGCTGTCGGAGTACTGGCGGTAGTGCCGCTGCTCGCGGGCTACCAATGGAACGATGAGATTCTCGGTGACGCCGTTGAGGTCGGGCATGTTTGGAGCGACGCGAATGCTCCGCTGGACTATCTCCTGCAGATACGGCTTCAGCACTTGCGCACCCCGTAGAGGCCCTGGCGTTTGTTCTCGGGGTCCTTCTGTTGATGCCAGCGCAGGCCCTCCTGCTTGAGCTGCTCCTGGAAGGTGACGCTGCGGCAGACGTGGGGGAAGCGCTTGCGCAGGCGGTCTTGGTCGTCCGCGACGAGTTCGGTCCAGTTGGGCACTGCGACTTCGAGCAGCTTGTCCATGCCCCAGAGCTGATCTTCACGGCGGGGAAGGCTCAGGATGGCCTGAACCAAGACGTCGGCATCGAGCGTAAAGCCGGCGACAACGGCCCCGAGTTCGTTCTCCATGGCGTAGACCTCGCGCATGGTGGTCAGCAGCATGCTGGCCGGCATCTCGTCAATCTCCAACACGGATCCACGCAGGCGGAAAGTGACGCCCTTGACCGTGCGTTCGAGGGGCACAGGGACGGATTGGAGGGCGACGTAGTCGGGCAGCTTGCGCGAACCACGAACTTGCGGGCGAGGTTCGGCCTCGCCTACCGAGTCAGGCAGGATGGCACTCTGCACGTGCGTCTTCTTCGGTTCTTGCTCCACCGCAGCGGTTGCTTCCTGCGGGCGCGGCTCGACGGCGGCCAACCCGTCATTGGGCACGTGCAGCTTGGTCAGGCCAATGTGCACTCGCACCGTGTCGATGTGGATGCACCAGGCGCTGCGACAGGCAGCATCGTCGCACTTGTAGCCGGAGGGGTGGGCATCGGGAAGGACTTGGGCGTGGCGGCCGTTGCGGGAGCCTGCGCCGAAGACCTGGTAGCCGCCGTTCGGCAGGCTGCCTATGATGCCAGCGTCGTCGCGTTGGAGGTTCATGGCGAGCCGGTGGTAGTTGATCCTCGCGCCGCGAGGGCGAACGGCCCAAGCGGTACTATCCCTAGTCGGTCGATCCTGTAGGTGCAGGCCGGAATTGCGCAGGCCCTGGAGTGGGGAGTCAGAGACCACGAAGCCCACCTCCCGAATGAGCTGCCGCCGACGGGTCGTACGCTCCATGGCAAGCTGGAGCGCTTGCCGGCTGTCGCGCAGCGCCTCCGATTCCATGACCTGCAGGGGATGCAGTGGAAGCTACTTGGAGCCGCTTCGCTAAGGCCAATACCCGGGCGCGACAAATCAGGGGCCTGGGGGTATTAGGGGGACCCCATCGCCGACCTGCGCGCGGCAGGCCTGCTACGGTAGGGTCGGGAACCCGGGAGCTAGGCCAAGCACTCCGGCCACGGCTCCAAACAAACAACGTGCAAACTGGGAGGATGTACAGTAGGCATCAACGCCTTTTCCTTCATTCCACGCGCGGCGCTCTGCAAGGACGCCGCGCCAACATCCTTCAACGTGCTGACCGCCGCGTCGACTGCTGGAACAGAGGAACGCGCGGTCACAAACTCAACGTGACAGTTCGCCGTTTAAGGAATCACCGGAGTTTCTTGCATCGGGACTTGTCCAGGCCCCGCAGGCGGCCCACGAAAGCTACCTCAGTTCCCGCATAAAACGAATAATCAGGGGAACTAGAACGACTGCCACCAACAGGAAGGCAAATAGAATCACGGTGGAACTCTTCAGCAGAGATGCTGCAATGAGTGCCACGGCCAGGACGGCGAGAACCCCGCGACCGCTCATGCCATTCCAACTGAGGGACGTCATGTGCACCTCTGCGAGTCCGGCTCGGAACAAAACCCCGACGGCAGGTTTGGAATCAACCTACGAGCCTCCTGCAAGTGCTATCCAAGCCGCCAGGGCAAGGAATGTCCAGATTATCCCAAGGAGGATCCGGAAAATCTGGAGGATGCTGGGGTTCCCCTTTGGCGTGTCCGGGTAGACTTTTGAAAAGAAAGTGGCCGTGATGCGCCCCGGGGAACGTTTCTGCGACAAGCGATAGCTTCGCTGTGCGGATGCCTGGGCCGTCCCGACGTTTGCCCAAGCGGCCCAGGTAATCAACGCCAAACCGGTGAGCGCACTCGCGAGCAACAAAAGGCTGAGTTGGTCGCCTAGGAAGCTGGTGGAGTTGGCGTCCGAGGACTCTTTCTGGAGCACCCAGCCAATCAGGCCCAGCATTGAGGTGTAGGCGGCTACCTGTATGGCAAGCCAGGTGTTCGAAACAGTGTCGTGATGGTGGATGGCTTGCACTGTCAAGTCTGCTAAGAGTCGTTCTTCGTCTGTGCTCAGAGGTCGTCCAATCGTCCGGCGACGAGGCTTGACCGGCTTGTGGAGCTCAATTCCGACGAGAGCGATTGTCAACGTGGAGGCAGAGGCAATTGAGATGGCCTCTAGCCAAGATCCCCCAGTTTCGTGCGAGAACCGCCAAAGAAAGCCGAGGATGGCGCTCAGGAGCAGCACGGCGCCGACAAAGGCGGCAACGTTCAGCCACGGCTTCGTGAGAGGTTTCGTTGGCCACCACTGTTTTGCCAAGGTCGTCGTACCAAGAATGCCGCCTCAGTTCAAGGTGCTAACGATGACCGTGGAGAGCTATCCAACGAGGGGAGATTTCGGTGCGTATTCCTTGTTCCCCATCAAGAGCCGCATGCCCAGCTGCGTGGCCTCCGGGTGGATGCTGCGTGCGAGCTTCTGGGCTGCCTCGCGGCCGATGTTTTCCTCTTCGGTGATGGTGATGAACATTCCGTCTGGCTGTAGGGAAACCATGGCGTGCAGAGCCTGATTGTACGTCGCGCAGTAGTCGAAAAACTGAGCAAAGTCGTTCTGCATCTTCGCATCCTCAACGAGTTCGAGGAACTCTGCCCCCAAACTTCTCCATGTGTGGAGGTTGAAATGAACCCCAAAAACCGCTTGACCGTACATCTCGGCCCCGCTGATCTTGAACATGACTTGCGTGTTTTGGTCAACGGCTTCCAGCAGTCGGCGCAGAATCGTGACGCCGTTTGGCGGGACGGGTGGCGACTCCAAGGCGTCGAACTCGTCGAGCTCTCCGAGTCGGTGCAGCAGTCCGGAAGCGAGGACTTCGTCAACTACTGCCCATTCGGCAATCTTTGGGGAGTTGCTTAGGCAAGTGAAAAGCCGACTGCGCCGCTTGGTGCAATAAGTGCACATTTGGTTGACCAAGCCCTCGGAAATAGTCGCGGCGGAAAGCGAAGCGCCCTCCGTCGTGGTGACCGTGAGAATTTTAGCTCGCATGTCAAGGATGGCGAGGAACTTGCCGGTTTTCTCGCCGTCTTTGACTGACCCGGTGGCTTTGATGCGCTTCCAGAAAACGACTTCTTGGTCGTTGGGTCCAGTTGGCGACGATTTCAGGTTGTCATGCTGGACTACGTTCTTGTGAACCTCAATCAACATGGCGCACCCTTTGTTCAGGGTTTCGCAGGCGCTGCCCAAACGACAGGGATGACGGGCGCCTTGGCCTGCCAGGCGGGCCGGAAAGGGCGCTTGTCACCTGTCGGGACGTTCTTCATGGTCAGGTACTGGAGGCGGTCTAGTCGCTGGCCGTGGAAGCTGCGCTGCGTTTCTTCCCAGTACTCGTCGTCGTCGACTACCCGGCTACGGTGGTTGCGGTTGATACTCAACGCGTAACTTAGGGATTCGTCGGCGCCCCGTTGGTTGCGGACACTGACATAGCCGGCATAGATTCGCCGGACCTCGGCGGCTTCTTTTTTGGTGATATGGGGGCTGGTATCGAGGGACCAGAAGACGAACGTCCGCTGTTGCGGCGCGAGGCTGCCTTGATCGTCACCAGGCATGGCGGAAAGGTGCTTCCAAGGTTCGTCGAGTGCCTTGGGGAATGGCCACATGTGGGCTCTGCTAGCGAGTCCCGGGCAGATAGCGTTTGGCGCACGCTAGGCCCGAATTTTCAAGATGCGAAGCAAGTAGTGAAATTACTGGAGCGTTACTAGCTGAGTGATGGCCAACAAAGGCATCAAGGCGCTCCGGAAGGCACTGCCGAAAATGACGCCCGACAAAGGTACGGAGGACTACCAGCTGGGCTACGAAGCTTTCATTGACTTCCTGCGCGGAGAGGTGTTGCACCAGAGCGACGCATGCGAATGTGAAGGAGGTTGCGCGCATGTTGACTGTGACTGCGGGTGCAACACGGACGAAGACTTGGCCGACCTGCTGGGCGATCGCAGCTTTTGGCCCATCATCAACGGCTGGGTCACGGCTGACGAACGCGACCTGACCGACGATGAGGCGGATGGCGCCGAGGACGCTCGTCGGCAAGTGGCAAACATTGCGGGCCTAGTGAGACACCACTAGGACTTCTAGAAGAGGCCTCTGCAGAGCCTTAAGAACCAGCCTCCATTGGATGGAGCCGTGGTGCAAGCTCCAGCCAGGGTCGCCCTGATGGCCAAGGTTGCCCAGCTGGCACCAAGCGGTATTCGGCCCCTCACTAGGACAGAGGAGTATCTCGCCCTGCTTCGAGATCTCAAGCCAAATCGGAAAAACGGCCTTACCGCCGTTGATGGCTGGGCGGGAGCCGGAGGGTTGAGCCTCGGTTTTGAAGCCGCGGGTTTCGCCGTCACGGGCTACGAGCGCGATGCGGACGCCTGTGAGACGTACACTCGCAACCTGAAAGGGGATTGCCACCAGGTCACGATTGATGACGAAACGGAATTCCAGGCATGCGACGTATTCGTTGCGGGCCCGCCGTGTCAGCCATTCAGCGTAATCGGCCAGCAACGCGGGCGCACCGACTCCCGAGATGGATTCCCGGCCTTTGTCTCCGCTGTCAAGAGGCTAAGACCGCGTGCTTGGCTTTTTGAGAACGTCCCGAATATCTTGGGGCGTCATCAGGAATACCTCGACGAGTTGGTGGGGCGCCTCGAACGGCTCGGTTACTACGCCACGCCATTCATCATCAGTGCCGCGGATTGTGGTGTGCCACAGGCTAGGCGACGCCTTGTTGTCGTGGGGACGAAAACGCCCTTTGAATTGCCGCCGCTGCCGGGCGTTTCTGTTTCAGCAGGTGTCGCTCTTGGGGGATTGGCGTCGCGTGTCCTGGACGCCAGCTTGCACTTGACCTCCAGTCAACTCGCCTACATTCGGCGATACGAAGAGAAGAGCAAGTGTGCCCCGCGTGACCTTCACCTGGATCGCCCAGCACGTACACTGACCTGTAGGAACCTTGGAGGATCCACGAGTGACATGCAGAGGATTCTTCTCCCGGATGGACGCCGTCGGCGGCTAACTGTAGCTGAGGCGGCCCGACTTCAGTCTTTCCCCACGGGGTTCAAGTTTTCCGGATCTTCAATTTCGCAGATGGCCCAGGTTGGGAACGCAGTCCCGCCACTTGTTTCTCTCTGGCTCGCCAAAGCCGTTGCAAACCATCTGCTCCCAGCCCAATAGTCATCGACCACGGCGTGTTTTTGTCAGCTTGCCAGACGCGGCAGGCTCCGGCTTTGGGAACTCGTGAAGGTACATCGGCGGCCACGACCTTCAGTAGCTACTTCAGATAGGCTTCCGGCTTCAGGCTCGGTTTGAATTCGTTGAGGAAGGTCTTGAGAATGCCCAATCGTTTCTCGAACGAATCGGCTTCGTTACGCTGATGGTACTTATCGAACGTCACGTATTTTGCTTGGCGCGGCGAAACTGAGTCGGGATCGGTTTCCAGAAGTTTCTTGTTCAGCTTCCTAACGCGCTCGAACATGGCCAGGGCATTTCGGCTTGGGAGAGTCCCACCGGTTTTCCTAACCTCCAAGAAAAGCAGGTAGTAGACGACGACCATGCCCAATGAACTTAGCAAGCGGTCTTTAGCGCCAAACGAGAGAATCATTTTTTTCAGGGTCTTGTGGCTTTCTTCTACCAATTTCTGGGCGCGAAGAGCTTCTGCGTCCTGTTTTCCGGGGTGGATGAAGGACCGCGCAAACATGTCAAGGGTGCGAGCTTTCACATCGACTGGGCCCTTGTTGCTCTCGATATAGAGGAACTTGGCTGCCAGATCGAAGTGGCTGTAACGGCGGTTCGGCCTTGGGAAATATGTCGCAAAGAAGTCATGTGCGGCCAGCCTCCTTGAAGCGGCTGCAAAGGGGCCAACAATAGCATTCCGACGTTCCGCATTGTTGAGTTTTTCGCCCTTGTTCAGGCGAGTAAACATCTGATGGATGAGGTCGTCATCCTCTGTAACGATGCTTACGACCGGTAGAGTCCCACGGTCGAAGGCAGCCCTCAGCGAAGGGAAATCGATGCCCAACTGTTCGTAGGTAAAACCGACTGCATTGATGCGCTTGTTCTCTTCGAAAATGAAGTCCTTGGCCAGTTTCACTTCGCCATCGAAAAATTGCCAAATGGCATTCAACCGCTGTTTTCCATCGATTAGTGCACGCGAGAACGTGAGTTCGTCACGTTGGCGTGGGACTGAGTATTCGTGAATGTAGATTGGCGGAATAACGAAGCCGTTGAGAATCGAATCGATAAGGAACGCCTTTTGCTCTTCGCGCCAGACGTCCGTACCACGTTGATATGTGGGCTCCGTATCCAACGAATCCCTAAGTTTGAGGATGTCCAGCATTGAAAGCGGAGACGGGGCGCGAATCTCGTGCCTTGACATCACTCACCGCCCGGCGTGGTCCCACGAGCGATGCGTGCAGAGTGCCTTCCAACCTGTTCCAGACTTGGAAACAGTACCATGTCGTTGATTCCGATTGCATCGAGTTCACGACGGATTTGTGGCTTTACGGCGTGGGGGATCTCGAACTTGAAAATGTGCGACCCGTCTGTCGGGCCACGGGCGTCCAAAGCGGTGCCGTCCTCATCGAAAACCGTGAAAGCCCCTTGCTGAGCACGCATCCGAGCCGTATTCCTCGGGCCTATCACCGCCAAGGGGCCAACCGCCGCAATTTCGGGACGGCGGGTGCGTTCAATCAGGCCCTGGAGATCATAATGACCGAGTTTTGCGGTGCCGCCCTTGTCCTCGTTGGGCAAACCTTGCCGAGCAAACGGGACGAAAGCGGTCTCCTGCGCAAATAGCTTGTTTGATGCATTGAGTTTTAGCGGGTCTAGGGCCCAGACCGCACCGTCCAGCTCGGCCATCTTGATTGCAGGCTGGCCGTCCACCAGAACTGCAATCGGTTCCTTGCGGTCGATACATGCAAAAAAAAGGCCCACCAGAGGATTTTCCGTCCAATCCAGAAGTCGTGTCGGAGCACCATAGTGCTGCATCACGAACAGCCAATCGAAGTACATCTGAGGCCTAAATGGCAGGTGCTCAGGCGAATTCTGTTCGAAGAGATCCCGGATCTGATTTTCTTTGGTCAAGGCCCCCTCGCGATGCAAACGTGGTTTCAGGGCCCAGCTACCAACTCGGTGACCGCGAAACCACCGGACAGTCATTCCCTCCAAATGCTCCTGGACGGCATGCAAGTACGACTCTACGGACGACACCGTTGCAACCCGCACAGCTTTAGGCGCTGTAGCCCCCGCGGGGGGCGGTGCTAAGGGAGGTGTTTCAGTGGGCGGCCTGGCTACGGCCTTAGGCTTGGTGGCTTTTTTCGGCTTAGCAACGCGCGCCTTCGGCATCGGATTCGGCACGCGGATGGCCAAACGGTTGCTTAAATGAACCTCCCGAAGAAACAGGGGGCTTACTGCTGTGATGACCTATCTACCAAACCTCAGCGGGCCGACTTTTCTGAGACTAGAACCGAGATTGATTCGGCAAGCACGGTTTTCTAACCCAGCCCCTTGAATTTCATCAAGGGGCGTCCGACCACCGCCGACTGCCATGCCGATGCGCGTATTGGGTGAAATGGTGTCGCCGAAAAAACAGCCGAGAGGCGCTTGATTGGTTGGCACAACTGGTTGGGCCGCCTTCATATAGATGCAGAGGAGACAAAGCAGGCCCAAAAATCTGGACACCTCAGGGAACAAGCCGCTGGTTTCTTATAGAAGCGATGGCAATGAACCGTCGGAGTCCGGAGGTGACGAATGCAGCGCGCTGACCTCATCGAGCAAGTCCGGGCCACGATGGCTAGGGCGGGCTTCGCCGTCAGCGAGCGCTGCGACCTTCGGCCGGTCTCCTTCGACCTCGTGGCGCGCCGCGACAAGGACCTCCTCATCCTCAAGGTCCTGACCAACGTCGACGCGTTGTCCGAGCCCATCGCCGACGAGATGAAGGTGCTGTGCAAGTTCCTCGGCGCCCGCCCCATCATGGTCGGCCTGCGCGCAGGCACCGGGGCCCTGGAGCCCGGCGTCGTCTACGCCCGGCACGGCATCCCCATCGTCACCCCCGACACCCTCACCGAGTACGTCCTGCATGGCGACGCCCCCGTCGTCTTTGCCGCGCCCGGTGGCTTCTACGTCAACATGGACGCCGTCGCCCTGCGGGCGGCGCGCGAGCGCATGAGTCTCAGCCTCGGGGTCCTTGCGCAGATTGCCGGCGTGAGCCGCCGCGCCATCCAGATGTACGAGGAGGGCATGAGCGCCAGCATCGACGCCGCCATGCGCCTCGAAGAGTTCCTGCAGTCGGAGCTCATCCGCCCGCATGACCCGTTCCGCGCCTTCGATCCCGCGACGTTCCAGCCGCCCAAGACCGAGGCGCCGCAGAAGGACCAGGACCCCGTCGAGGCCATCGTGCTGCGCCTCCTGGAAGGACTGGGCTACGAGGTGCGCTCGACGCGCCGCGCCCCGTTCAACGCCCTCTCCACGCAGGACAAGACGACCTTCCTCACCGGCATGGGGGAAGACTCGCCCCAGCTGCGCCGCCGCGCCCGTGTCGTCACCTCGGTCTCCCGCATCACGGAACGCCCCGGCTTCTTCGTCGTCGAGCGAACCACGCGCACCTCCATCGAGGGCATGCCTGTGGTGACGCGGCAGGAACTGGATCGGCTTAACGACCCGGAGAAAATCCTCGAGCTGATCCTGGCTCGCCAGGCTCGGTACAAGTCCCCGGAGTAGAGTCCCGCCCAAGAAACGGGGACCTGGGATTCAGCAGATGCCCGGGGCAACCTGAATCGGCTCGATTGTCTGGCCGCCGTTCGTCAAGCCACACTTGAACAAAATCCGTTCAATCCCGATTCCCCCACGCTTGGGAGACGGCTCTACAACGAAATCTGGCCTTCGCGGCTGCGCGATTCGAGGTCCATGTAGGTCCACGCCGCGAAGGGGATGGATGGGACACCGAAGGCGCCAAAGAGCAGGAAGAACCCGGCGGCGGCGCCCGGGTAGGGCTTGAAGCCGACACTGTCGGAGGGCACGAAGGCTTTGCGCAGGATGCTGCCGACCGCAAAGACCACGGGGGCCAGGAAGGCTCCGGCGAGGCTGGGCCAGACGAAGAGCCACATCGACAGGTGCATGTCGCTGACGGCGCGGTCCTTGAGGGCGAGGGCGTCGTCCACGTGCGCGTCCATGTCCTCGGGCAGCGCCAGGGGATCCTGCGCCAGCATCGAGCGGATGAGGGCGTCGTCCTCGGCTTCGATGGCGGGGACGAGGCGGCCGAAGAGATCGTGGTTCGGCGTATAGAGCGTCACTTTGGCGTCCGCTTCGTTGCGGGCCTTGCGGGTCGCGTCGAGGGCCGCCTGCAGTTCCGCGGCCTTGGCCGTGTTGTTGTCGCGCGTCGCGTTGGCCAAGTTGCGCTCGATGATGGGCAGGGCCACGTCGGCGGCCGTGACGGCGGCCACGTTGTCGTTGTAGGCCTTCTCGCCGACAGCCGTGGCCACGCGCGTCTCAAGCGACTTGACGTACATGGAGTGCTGGGCTCCCGATTGGAACCCGAGGAGAACGAAGGCGCCTCCGGCCAGGATGGCGACCGAGAGAACGATGGCGAGGCCGACCTTGGCCACCCCGCGCGGGTCGACATCGGCGTGGCGGCGGGCCAGCTTGACGCTGCGCAACCAGAACAGCGGGAACAGGACGACGGTCAGGAGGGCGCCCACGTACGACTTGAGGCCGTCTGCGAGGCCCTTCCCGGTCATCGGGTCGCGCCAAGAAGGCCACCCTTAAAACCTGTGGGAGCCGCCGCCAACGGGAGAGGGGCTTAAGCGGACGGCGCCTCGTCGGCGGCCATGGAGGGCCTGCTGCGCGACGGGGCGGCAGCCGACGACGCCGCGACCCTACGCGACCAGCAACTCGCGACGGCGCGATGGCTCGGCGGGTTCCTGGCGCCTGGGTATGGCCCGCACGGCGCAGCGAAGCTCGTCGTGGCGGGAGCGGACAGCGAAGGAACTTGGGTGCGCTCGCCCGCCCTCGCCTTGCGCGAGACCGGTTCCGGCCCGCTCTTGGCCCCCTACGTCGACCTAGCCACGCGCGTCCACCAATCCAGTGGCGACGGGGCGACGACGGCGGTCCTCCTCGCCTCGCGCTTGGTTGAGGCTGCCTTGCGCGACGAATCCCCCAAGGCGCCGACTTGGCTCGATGGATACCGGTTGGCCTGGCGCCAAACGAAGGCGTGGCTGTCGGCCAGCACGAGCCAGACTTCCGCCGTTGAAGCCTTGGCGCACGTCGCTGAACCGGGGTGGGCAACCATCGCCGTGCACGGCTTGCAGCAACTTCGCGAGGATGGCAAGCCCCTCGACCTCGACACGATTGAAGTGCTCGCC
>JBAZXE010000027.1:0-25193 GCA_041659985.1 Thermoplasmatota archaeon
GTGACCGTCCGCAATCTTGGCAACACGGCGCGCACCCTCAAGGTGGCTGTGCTGGGCGACGAGAACGCCACCGAGCTGTCGCTGGCGGCCTTCGAGGCTCGCCCGCTCCGACTCACCCACCGTCTGTTGGCAGTGCCCGAGGCTGGCCAGACCATGCTGGTGCTGGCGGCCTTCGACGGAGCGGGAACCCTTGCGTCCCTCCAGCTCGCGCTCGAGGTCCATCCCGTCCCCATCATCGAAGCGCGGTGGACCGCCGTGGAGGCCGTCGTCGACCCGCTTGGCCAGCCGCTGCTAAGGTTCACCCTTGAGGCATCCAACCTCGGCAACGAGGGCGTGCGCGTGAGGCCCACCGTGTGGGGCATCGACGCCGAGGTCGAGCCGGCCGTCCTCGACCTGCCCGCAGGGGACATGGCCCAGGTGAACCTCTTCGCCCGAGTGTCCGATCCGCTGTCTGAGCAGTTGGCCGGCATGGTGCGGCTCTTGCGCGAGGAAGACCCCTCCGTCAGCCTCGCCGAGATCGACCTTCCCGCCGTTCCTCCGCAGCCCAACCTCCGCCTGGACGGCTGGACCGTCACCGACGACAGCCCCCGCGCCGGCACCCGCGTGCCGTTCCACTTCGAGCTGCACAACACCGGCGGCGCTGCCTCCGAACCGACAATCGCGCTCGTCTACATCGACCGCACCTTGCATGCCACCCTGCCCGTGCGGGCGCTCGAGCCCAATGAAACCATCACCCTGTCCGGCTCCGCGAAGCTCCCCGAGGGCCGGCACGCGCTCATCGTCCTCGTCAACGCGCAGCGCAACGTCGTGGAATTGCGCAGCGACGACAACGGCGCGAGCGCAGTGTTCGACGTCGCCGCCTCGACCTGGGTCCAACGGGCAGCGCCGGGACCGGACCTTGGGCTGCTTGCGATGGCCATGGCTGCTGCGGTCGCCGCCGTCGCCGGCCGGAGGCGCCGATGACGCCGCGCGGACGCGCCGTCGCGGCCCTGGCCCTCGCCGGCCTCCTCGCAGCCGTCGTTCCCAGCGCCCAGTCCGGCAGCACGGGCGGCCCGGAATGGTTCGGGCCATCGGGGGCGGACGCGGGCTGGCACATGCGCCTGGCGCTCACCGTGACCAACCCCTATGGCGTGCCGCTGCTCAACGCGCCGGTGGCGGCCGAGCTCGATCTGGCGCGCGCGCTGCTGGACGCCGGCTGGACCGGCTTCGACAGCGGAGGCTCCGCCGTCCTCACCGGCTTCACGCTCGACCTGAACAGCATCCGCGTCGTGCGGTACCACGACCTGCAGGAGTTCAGCGGGTCCGGCTCCGGCGGCCGCATCCAAGGCGAGGTTCCAAGCTTGGTCCTGCCCGGCCTCCTGGGTCGCAGCGAACCCGGGGACGCGCTAAGGCCGTTCGACCCCGCATCGAGCCCGCTGGTCACCGTCTTCTTCCGTGTGCCAGGGACGCTGGCCCCCGGGCAAGAGGCCTACTTTGAGGTCTATTTCGATAGCACCCGCAACGGCGCCAAGGCCCCGGCATCCTACACGGGGCCCTCGGCCGGGGCGCTCGAGGCCCTCCATTGGTCCACCGCCGGCGTCCAGCTGTATGGCCTGGTCAAGACCGCGCCGGGCGTGCCCAACCAGGTCACCATCCAGGCCTTGTATCCCGACACCCAAGTCACGGTGAGTCGCCTCTCCGCGGGCCAGTTCCGCACCGACGGCGTCTCGACGCCGCGCGGCAATCCCGCGACCCTGGGGGAGGGCGAAAGCGTCATCGCGACGCTCGGCTTCGGCGAGAGCCCGGTCTTCCGCATCGATGCCAGCGCGCCCATCGTGGCGGCCGTCGACCCCGTCGGTTTCATCCCAAGCGTGGACGGAGGCTTGGCCGGCTCCGAGTTTTGGTTCCGTACTCCCAAGGTCGGCAGCGTAGGCGGCGGTGAGTCCGGCGTGTACTTCATCAATGCGGGAACCGCGACGGCCAAGGTGCAGGTGTCGGGTGTGCCATCCCGGCTGTACACGATCCCTCCCCTGCCGGGCGCTGCGTACGGCGGAAGCAACCTGGAATGCAACCCGACGGCGGCCTGGCAACGCCTGGAGCCTGACCGCAGCTATCACGCCGAGGTGATTGAGGGCGGGCCCGTCATGGTCCAGCTCCAGCCCCGCCTTGCCCAGCAGATTCCCAGCGTGACCGGTGCGCCGACCGGCACGCGGTTTTTGGCCACGGCGCTTTGGTCGTCGAGCCCGTGCGGCTCCGGCAACGGCCAGCCGTTCCTCGCCGCGGCTAGCGCAGAGTCGGCCACGTTGCGGGCCGCGAGCCTCGAGGATTCCATCCAGGTGTCGCCGCCCGGCAGCGCCGGCAACCCGCGCCCGACGCCCCACGCGATTCCGGCAGCGCCGGCATTCAGCGAACCTCTGCAGCTCGACGCCAACATGGCCCGGGCGCGCGACCGCCCGCTGAGCTTCGAGGCCAGTGCGCCGATGCGCGTCTTCGCCGGCGGCACGGTTCGCCAGGGCCTCCAATCGCCTGTGGCAGGCCCGCTAGGCGGCGCATCCGCCGGCACCGACTTCGCCGTTCCGGGACCCGCCGTGGTCATTGCGCCATACCCCGAGACCACCCTCACGGCGCAGGTGCAGTACGCGCTGGGCTCGAGCACCGTCAAGACCTCGCTGGGCCGCGACGGCGTGCTCTCGTTTGGCGCGGACCCCGAACTGGGGCGCGTCCTGTCGATGCGCGTCCAGTCGACGCGACCCGTCGTCGCGTACCCAAGCGACGCGTCCCCAGGTTTCCTCGCCGGAGTGCCAGGCTTCCTTGACGCGACGTCCGGCATCGCGCAGTACCGCGGTCGCCTGTTGGAGGTGCGCTCCCAGACCGGCGAGGACCCGTTGACCGTGACGGTGAAATCCGGCGAGACCACAAGCCTGCCCCTCGTCATCGCCAACCGTGGCAAGGGCGTGGCCGGATCTGAGGGCCCCTTGGAGTCCGTGAAGCTCACCGTCGCCGGCGCACCGAACGGGTGGGGCGTCTCCCTCGACCGCAGCGACCTCACGCTGGCGTCCGACCAGGAGGATTCCGTGCGCCTCCTCGTGCAGCCGCCGGCTGGCGTCGGTGCCGGCGAACCGCCCGCGACGTTGACGGTCACGGCGACAAGCCACGATCAACCGCAGGTGCGTGACGAGATCACCGTCATCGCCTTCGTCAAGACGTCCTTTGGGGTCGGGCTGTGGTTCCTGCAGCCGGTCACCGGCCCCAAGACGGCCGGCCAGAACGCGGCCCCCGGCACGACCGCCGTTTACCCGGTCTACGTCAAGAACTTGGGCAGCGTCGACGACACGGTTCTGCTCACGCCCTCCACCACCGGCGCGCCCCAGGCCGCCGAGCTGCGTGCCTTGGACGGCTCATTGGTGGCCGCTATCCAGCTGCGCGCGGGCGAGGTCCGGCGCATCAACCTCACCGTCGAGGCTGGCGACACGACGGATGCCCTGCTGCTCACCACGCTCACGGGCCAAAGCCAGACTGCGGCATCCAGCCTTGACCGGTTGACGGCCCTCACGCGCGTCCGCACCGCCTCGGACCTCAACCTTACGACGCCGGACGGCTTGCGCCTCATCCGCGATGGCGAGGAAGGCCGGTTCAAGGCGGTCCTCACCAATCCCGGCGGCAGCGCATCCGACCTGCGGATCACCGTCCTCTCAGACGCCCCGGCCGATTGGCCGCGTCCGACGGCGTTCCTGGTGGACCCGGTCACGGGATTGCGAGTCCCCTTCGGCCCGACGGCCAACCGGTTCACCCTTGACGCTGGAACGTCGCAGACCTTGCACCTCAACGTGACCCCCCCTGCGGGCACGCCCGCCGGTTTCGTCGTGACCTTGCAGCTCGTGGTGACCCCGTCGCCTGGCACGCCCGCCGAGCTCACGCTCACGGGCGTCGTCGCCGCAAGGCACCGGCTCGACATCCGTCCCGAACGGGATCCGGTCGAGGCGCGCCCAGGCCGGCTGCTTGAGGTCCCGCTTGCGGTGCGCAACGAAGGGAACCTGGACGAGAGGCTCCAGGCGCAGGTCGCTGACGCTCCGGCAGGGTGGACCCTCCTCCCGCCAGAGCCGTTGACGCTGCAACGCAACGCTACCGCGGAAGCAACCCTGCGCATCAACCCAGGGCCCGCGGCGGCCGGCCTTTATCCCCTCATGCTGCGGTTTGTCAGCGAAGATGGCAACGGAATCGAGATGGCCCTCAACGTGACCGTTCCCTCGCTCGTCGGCGAGGTGGGCTCCGTGGCCGGCGGTCTGCTGCGGGGCCAGCCAGGCCAGCGCCTGGAGTTCCGCCTTCCCGTCTCGAACACCGGCAACCAGCCGGTGCAAGCGACGCTTGAGCGACCGTCCGGCGAACCGTGGCTTGTGGATACGGCCAACCGCTCCGACCTGGCGCCGGGGGCCAATGCATCGCTGCCGGCCGCTTGGCTCGTGCCGCGCGACGCCCCGGACGGCCGCAGTGCCCACCGCATTTCGGTCATCCTGACGGGACGCGATGGCACCTCATCGCGCTCGACCCTCGACCTGCCCGTCGAGGTCGGTCGCGCCAACCTGCGGCTCGAGAACGTCTCGACCGTGGCGAGCCCGGCCGGCGCCCTCGTGCGCGCAGTCGTCGTGAATGACGGACAGCGCCCGGCCGTCGACCTGCGCATCGGTGTTCGCTCGCCCGACGGAGGCAAGCCGCTAAGCGAACAGGTCTTGGGTCGGATTGAGCCGGGAGGCCGGGCCGACGTCCTGTTGGCCGTGTCGGTCAAGATCCCCCGGGGTTCGATGCTAGGCACGGACCCGGGGGACGCCATCGTCGAGACCAATGAGGACGACAATGCGGTGGCACTCGTCGACCAAACCGGCCCGGATGCGCCCGCTCCAGGCCTGGTCTTGGCCCTGGCGGCCTTCGCCTTGGCGGCCGCGTGGTCCCGCCGACGCAGAGTCTAGGCTCGGAGGGAAGGTTCGCAAGTTTGAGGAGCGATTGCGGCGGATTGCACCTGGAACGCGCCTGACGCCATGCGGGGCCTACGGGTCGGCCCGCCCCCGCCGGCTCCAGGCAAATAGCCCCACGGCGGCGGCGACGCCGACTCCGGCTGCCACGAGGGCCCGCGGCGACTTCCACCATGGCATCGAGGTCAGGGCGAACTCCACGTAAGCGCTGCCGGCCTGGACATCCTTCTCCGCCGTGCTGCCGTCCGGCGCCTTGACGGACAGTGTGACCGCCTGGCCGAAGTCGAGAGACGTCACTGCCTCGGCGTCCAAGAAGCGCCAGTGCAGGACCGCCTGCCCGTCCGCGTCGGTCATGCCGCGCGCCTCCCGCAGGCCCAGTTCGACTCCGGCCAGGGGTGAGCCGGCGGAGTCCCGGACCTTGACCACCGTGTTGCGCCACACCGTCACCAACGGCGACGGGCCAATCGTCCCCTGCACATCCACGGAGTACGGATCGGTGGCCTGGATTCCCGATGGGCCCCCGAGTCGGCTGTTGGAGACCGTGAGCCGCACCAGGCTGACGTTGATGACTGGGCTCTTGGCGGACGAGAGGCGGCTATTGCGGACCTCGACGGTCCCCTGGTTGGCTTGGATGGCGGATGTGGCGTTCGCGCCTGAGCCGAGGATTGTGGTGTCGGCAATCCGCAAGTGGTTGTCGGCGGCCGGTCCCTTGGACTTGTGTTGGTCCAGGATGCCCGTCGCCCGGTACGTGACCTCAGCTGAGGCTAGGCTCACGTTGGCGTCCGTCATCGACAACGCGGTGCCGTTGCTGGCCACCGTGCAACGCTCGATGGTCAAGTTCGATTGGGCGATGAACAGCCCAAGGCGCTCGCCGCTGATTCGGCAATCGCTGAACGCAGTGGGCGTCAGGCTGATGCTGACGGGGCTGTTGAGGGCGTGGGCCGTCCAATTCGAGAGTGTGACCTGGGCCGCGCGCGTGACCATGAGTCCGCCCCAGCTCACGAAGTCGACGTGGTCGCCGTTCAGGCGCGAGCCGCTCAACATGAAGAGGCCCGGCCCGAAGTTTTCCTCGAAACGGGTGTACCGGATGGTGGCGTTTCCGCCGCGCATCTGGAAACCGCCGAGGGCCAGTTGCCCCTCATGCGCGCCCTCGAGGCCAGCGATGCGGTTGGGCGTCTCCGGCAGGCCGATGCTCTCCAGGTCGCCGGCGCTCTTGATGGTGTAGCCATACCGGGAATCGGCCCGCTCGATGCTCGCCGGTCGGCCCGGCAGGGCTTGCAGCCGGAGGAGGCCGCCCCGTTCGATGTGGAGCGTCAGCCCCTCGTCCTTGCTGGCGAAGTACGTGTCATTGTAGGCGGGGGAATCCATGGCGAGGGCGCAACCCTGCAAGTCAAGGACTGCACCGGCGGACACGACGATGTTGCGGTCCACGACCAGGCGTTCTTCATTGCAGGTCTCGTGGCCGGTGATGATCCAAGCGTCGGCGTCCGCCGGCAAGGAGGACTGGCCCAGGGCGGCTTGGGGCACCGCGATGGCGAGTGCAAGAAGGGCAAGGAGGGCGATGCGGGAAACGCTCACGGGTCACCAGGACGAGTGCTGGACAAGGAAAAGCGGGCGCACATCATCGTTTTGGAGGAGCCATGCGAGGGGTTGCCCTGCGAGGCCCGGCGGCGTTCTAAAACGAGGGGAACCGAGGAAGGGAAGGGAAAGATGGGGAAGGGAAGAAGGGACCACGTCGAGCTTACTCGTTCACGAGGACGTCGTCGACGTTCCAGCCCTGACCAGGCTCCGCGTTGGAGTCCGACTCAAAGGTGTACTCGACCTGGATGTCGTGGCCGTTGTACGCCGAAAGGTCGAACGTTTCCTGCAGGTACGTGGGCGCCGCGAGGGCCGGGTCGATGTCGTTGACCGGGTCGCCCGCGTAGGTCGCCAGCGTCGTTGACGTCGAGGCCGTCAGGTCCAGCAGCTTCACGGTTAGGGTGTCGCAGCAGCTCTCCGAGGAGCCCGCGTACCAGTACGTGAGCGCCGGCGCCGTCGATCCCGTGAGGGAGATGGTCGACGTCGTCAGCACCGCCGTGACGCACGAGGTGTAGCCGGTGCCGATGTGGCGGCCGGCGTACCAGTAGTGGGCGCCGGAGTGGGCGTTGGGGCTGGCCTGCGGTTCGCTCGTCTGGTTGCGGATGCGCCATTCGCTCTGCACGGGTTCGGGGTCACCGAGGCCCAGGCAGGTGACATCGCTGTCCGTGGTATTGGTCCACTTCGTCGCGCTGGCGGCCGTGTCCTCCATGCCGTCGTAGAAGTAGATCGTGCCAGGCGGAGTCGGCGGCGCCGCCGGGAACAGGATGCCGTTGATTGTGTTGACAATCAACGCCTGGATTTCCGGCGCGGCTTCCATGACGAACTGCACAATGGCGGCAAGGGCGTCGCCCGCGCAGTCGCTGGGGACCTGGGCAGCGTCCGTGTCCATGGCCAATCCGATGTCGCCCTTGGACAGGCACTCGTTGTTGGCCATGCCCGGGTGGTTGTCATGGCCGCCGTCGTCCAGCAACACGCCAATCGCCACCGCAGGCGAGGCGCTGTCGAACCGGCTCTCGCCGTAGCCATGGCTCGTGGCGACGTCCGACGGGAAGTACCGGTCGTTGCCAAGCTGGTCGACCAGCAGGCCGAGGCCGCCGCTGCTGGCGCCTTGGCTGTAGGCGCCTGCCGTGTAGTCGTCCTTGCCATTGTTGTTCGCAAGGATGCCGACACCCTGGGCGGATGCGGCGCCCTGGCTGTGCTCGCCGGCCACGAACGTGTTGCGCAGGCCGCTGTTGTGCTCGCGTTCCAGCAGGAGGCCAACGCCGCCCACCGGGCCGCTCGATCCCTGGCTCCAGTTGCCGGCCGTGTAGGCGTCCTGCGACGGGACCTCGGGGTTCACCTGCGCGATCACTGTGAGGGGGCCGAACTCGGTGTGCTCCTGGAGGCCGTCGAGCAGGATGCCGACGCCGCCGTTGGCGCCGCCGCTGCCCTGGCTGTAGGCGCCTGCCGTGTAGGAGTCGATTCCCTTCAGATCGGCAAGGAGGCCAGCGCCTTGGCCGGACGAGCCGCTGCCTTGGCTGGCCTCGCCGGCGACGTAGAGGTCCGAGCCGGCGCCATCCAGCAGTAGGCCGAGCAGGCCGCCGGGCGATCCCAGCGACGCGCCCTGGCCGGAGCCGGTCAGCGTGTACGAGTCGTCGCCGTCCGCGTCGGCGAGGACGCCAACGCCGAGGGTGTCGGCTGCGCCCTGACCGGACGCGGCCGAGTACGTGTCGTCGCCGCGCGAGTCGTACAACAGGCCGAGGCTTCCCGCGGAACGGGCGAAGCCCTGGCCAGAGTTGGTGGACTGGTACACGTCATCGCCGCCGAAGTCGGCCAGGACGCCGGGGCCGCCGAAGCCGACGCCTTGGGCGTCCTTCTGGGCCAGGTACTGGTCCGAGCCGGACGCGTCAACCAGCATGCCGGGCGTGGCCGTCACGCCGACGCCTTGGGCCATGCCTTGGGGCGATCCCGTCTGGTCGTAGACGTCGTCGCCGGACAGGTCGATGAGCAGCGCGCCCGCGCCCTGGGAGAGGGGGCCGAAGGCGGTGTACAAGTCGTTGCCCGAACGGTCGAAGAGGACCGTGGGAGCCTGGCGCGGCAGCGCCGTCGTGTAGGTCGAGCCCTGCACACTGGCCAGTTGGCCAGTGTAGGTGTCGTCGCCGGCCAGCTCAATCAGGACGCCGGGGTCGCCCGAGCCCTGAGCGTTGCTCAGGGCGTCGTATGCGTCGTTGCCCTCCTCGTCGATGAGCAAGCCGAGGCCGTGGATGCCATAGCCTTGGCAGTTACGCATGCAGGTATAACTGTCGGTGCCGGCGCGGTCGAGGAGGACGCCCAAGTCCTGGTCCGCAGCCGCGCCTTGCACGAAGTTCCTGTCAGAGTCGTAGATGTCGTTGCCTTCCACGTCAATCGCCAAGGCGACCGGAACGTCGGTGCGAAGGAGCTCGGGGTGGGTTTCCAGGATCACGTGGTATCCCGCGATGAACTCGGGGATGAAGCCGACCATTGGGCCGATGCTGCCGGTCACATTGTTCACCGTCCCGAGGACGTTGTCCGGGAAGTTGTCGACGGTGCTGTTCTGCCACGTCTCGTTCGTTGGGTCGACGGGGAAGATGCCACCCAGCGTGAGGTTGTCCAGGATCTCGAGAAGCTGGCGGTCCGACTGGACGCCGGCCACGATGAGGCCGGCACCCAGGGCGGGGACGCCGCCGGCGCCGCCGGCGTTGCTGTAGTAGATGTCGTCGCCGCCGGGGTCGTACTGGAGCATGCGGGCCGGTTGGGCCGCGACGACGTCGTCGCACGGCGATCCAATCCAGATGAGCTGCTGGGGGTCTTCAAACACCGTGCAAGCGGAAGAGGTGGATGCTTGCGGGGCCAGGAGGGACTCCACCGCGTCGGCCGCGTCGAGCATGCCGGCCGCGGCCTCGTAGGCCGAGCCGCCGGAGGCTTGCAGGACAAGGGCTTGGTTGACAGAGCTGACGAGAATCGCCAGGCCTTCAGACTGGCTGGCGGTGAGGCTAGTCAGGCTGGATTGGAGTTCGGAGACATCCAAGGCCGAGGGGGTCACACCGGAAAGGCGGTACATCTGGAGAATCTCGCCGAGGGCGGACGAAGGGGCCGCTGCAGCCTGGCCCGTGAGGGGCAGGCCGGCGAGCGCGGCGTTGGCAGCAAGGGCCTCCCGCGCCGTGGTTGCATCCGCGTAGGCACCATGGACCAAGTCAACTTGGTCCAGGAGCTCCGCCGCACTCGCGACCTCCGCGGACGAGAGCAGGGGCTCGATGTTGACGAGTTCGCTGCGCAGGCCCGGGGCCACTTTGTCCGCCAGGTCGCCGAGGAACGTCGGGCGGACCGCGGTGGTCGGCAGGGGGACGGTGGACACCGTGTCTTGGCTTGCGGCCACGATGCTGGTCCCGAAGAACAGCAGGGCGACCACGATTGGTGCAATCTTGTTGGTTTGCATGGTGACGACTCCTAACGAATGGAAGGGAATGAACCGGCGACAACCACACAGAAGTCAGGACCGGGGACCGGGAGTGGAAAGAGGGGAAAAGGGAGACGCTCAGCGCTTAGTGGCCGGAGGGCGTGCAGGTGTTGGTGGTCAGCGACAGGTCGACGTCGAAGGTGCCGACGGCGACGGAGGTCGAGGGCACGTTGACGGCGATGAAGACCGCGACATCGTCGAAGCCCGAGGCGCCGACATCCTGCTCGAAGCAGACGTTGACGCTGCCGCTGCCCATGGGGCCGGAGACGGTGGCGCCGGCGTAGTCGTCGTCCCACTCGATGGTGGTCGGGTCGTTGTCGGCGTCAGGGGCCGTGGTGTCGACGTTGGTGACGAAGCCGTCGTCGTCGCGGTCGACGCCGCAGCTGAACGAGAAGTCGCCGTTCGTCTGGCTGACGATGGCGCTGTCCTGGGCGACCGCGCAGGTGCCTTCCACCGTGTTGCCGCTCTCGCCGCTGATGTCGATGATGGCGCCGACGCCGCCCGTGCCGCAAAGCAGGGCGGGGACGAGCGCGCCGACCGTGTCGTCACAAAGCGAGATGCCGAACTCGCCGAGCTGGTCGATGTTGACCGTCGTCGGGCCGACCGAGTCGCGGTGGTAGGTGCCGGCCACGGTGGCCGGGGCGGCCAGCATGAGGGCCGCCATTCCTGCAATCAAAAGTTTGGTGTTCATGGTATTGCCTCGAGCCCACACGTTTCCGCGCGGACCCAACGCACAGAAAACCGGGTCCAATAAAGGTGGATTTGGCGCTTTGTTGCCCACTTTGGTTGTTGCAATAAATAGCCAGGCGTCGCAGTGTGTCCCAGCAGGTCAAGGGCGAGGCGGGGCGCTGGCTTGGGCCTAGACAATGACGGGGTCTCGGCAACCGGAGAGGCGCGCCGGTCCATTCCTGGTCCATCAACGGCGTCGTCGTCTTCCCACCAGGAACCCGATGGCGAGGGCCGCCCACGAGAGGCCCAGGGAAGGCGATCCGCGTGCAGACTCGGCGGGAGCCGGAGTTTGCGCGGCGGGGGCCGTGACCGTGAAGGTCGTGTTCCAGAAAACCCCGGCCGTGTTGGCGACGGAAAGGTCAAGGCGGTGCGTGCCGGCGGTGAGATTGCCGAGGAATCCGCGAATGGAACTCCCATCTTCTCCTAGAAGGAGGGTTTGAGGCGGACCGCCATCGATGCGCAGCGTGGCTTCAGCCAGCCCGGCCGGGTCATCGAAGGAAGCGTCAAGGATTGCGGCCGGTCCCAGAATCGCGCCGTCGCCTGGCGACAAGGCCACGAGGCGTGGAGGCGGCAAGGTGGCGATGCTGACGGGAACCGGCCCGGCGACGCCTTGTCGCCCCGCGCCATCGACGGCGTAGGCATCGAGAGTGAAATTGCCCGCCGGGAGGGCCAAGGAGCCGACCCACATGTCCCCGCCGTCGCGGATGAGCGCCACCGTGCCGCCGGCGCCTCCCGTGGCAGTGACATTGATTGCACGCACGCCAACGTCGTCGTGAGCTCGCACCCGGATTGGGAGGTCGCGCTCGGCGGTCCAACGCTTCGGCAGGTCGACGAAAGCCGCGGTGGGTGCCGTCAGGTCGCGCAACTCCACCACGGCCACGCCCTGCACAACGGTCTCTGTGTGGTCTTCCAGCCACGCCTCAAGGCGCAATTCGACCGAGCCGTCGGGCATCGATGCGGGGAGCGACGCAGCCACGGGCACCGTGCGCGACTCGCCGGGGGCCAATAGCAGATGATCGGGGCCTGTCAAGGCAATCGTGCCGCCGCCAGCCGTGGCTCGCAGAATCACGCGCTCTGCCGCGTTGCCGCCGTTCTTGACTTCGAACGCACGCGGCGGAACACCGAGGGCCAAAGTCTCACCGGGCGAAGCCTGGAACACCGGCGGCGAAGTCACGGTGAGCGCCGCCGTCCGGATGAAAACGGTGGCCGCCTGGGCCGCGACGACGGCCCCCTCGTCCGGGGTCCAAGCCGCGTCGAGGCGAAGCGAGCCGAGGATGCCCTCCACCTCCAACAGGAGGATCGGCCGCAGGCGTGTGCCGTTGTCGCGGTCGCCGGCGGCAAGGCGGCTGCCAAACAGGTGCAGCACCTTGTTGCTCTTGTCCAGCAGCGGAGTAAGCCGGAGGTCGCCGGGCCCGGCCACGCCGTCGAGGTCGAGGTCCAGGAGCGCGGCCTCCGTCGCGTCGAAAGCGCCGTTGCCGTTTGCATCGGCGAATGCGATGGATCTGTTGGCGAATGTGGGCGCGAGGGGCCAGCCCGTGTCGGGCTCGCGCGCCGCGACCCGCGAGCCGCCCAGGCGGCCGTCCCCCGGATCGAGGCGGACGTCTCCGGTGGAGACGAAACCAAGGGGTTCAGCGAGATCCAGGTACAGCCGATCCCCAGGAGCGCACTGGCCATTGCCGTCCCGGTCGAGGCACACGGGCCCCCCGGCCTTCACGTAGGGGCCAGCGCCGAGGTCGGGGCTGTCGGACTGCAAGCGACTCCCGGGTGCCCCTTGCGTGGTGTTGATTCGAACGTCCGACGCGCGGACAACGCCGCCTCCTTCCGGGTGGACAAAGCCGTCACTGGCCGCGTTCGGACGGGCGGCGAGATAGAGCCCCTCGTTGGCGCCGGGTCGGCCGTCGCCGTCGCGGTCGATGAAAGCGAAGGAACCCGGGCGTACGAGGGGCTCGGACTGTGCCGCCATGAAGCTGAACGTCGCCTGCGTGCTGCTGCCGGGCCCTAGGGCCGGGATGGGCTTGGACGCAGGGAGGCCAGGGACCGTCCGCGCGGCAGCGAGGGTGATGTTGCCCGGCCCGGTCGGGTGCGTGCCGTCGTTGCGCACTTCGACGGTCACGGTGACGAGGTCACCTTGGTAGCTCGTGGCGGGCAGTTCAACCGTAGGTGGCGGCACGATGGCGCCGGCGACACGCACCGCCACCGCAGCGGAGGCCGTGCCGGCAGGGCCGCGTTCCGAGGTTGCCGTGAGCGTGACTTCGTGCAGCGATCCCGGAGCCTCGCCGAGCGGGATTGAGCCTGTGACGCGGACCACGGTGGTCTTCCCTGGGTCGAGAGCGATGCGCATCGGGCTGGCCTGCATGCCCCAGCCATGCGGACCCATTGCACTCAGGCGAAGGCTGTCGGATGTTTGGCCCGTGTTGGCAAGTGCGAAGGGCAGGTCAAATGCAATGCCGGGTGGTTTGGGGCTGGGTGATTCGGGGGCTTGCAGCGCCGTGGCCAGTTGACCTGCGCCGAGCGCGGCGTCCGTGGCGGTGAATGCCGTCGTCGTCGCCATCGGTGACCAAGACGGCACGCTGGCGTTGCGGAACATAATACGGAACGAGGTGTCCGGCGAAGGTCCGCCGGTCGCGGGGCGTTCGACGTAGAGGACGACGTCGGCGTGGGCGCCGGGCGCGAGGTCAAGGCGCGCTGGTTCAACGGTTCCCTGCAGCGGGGAGGCGGCCGTCGCCACAACGGACAGCTCGAGATCCTCGCGGACGCTGCCGAGGTTGGTGGCGCGCAGGCGCAGGAATCGGGTTTCGCCGAGGCGAATGCTCAGGTCGCCGGCGGGGGCCGCGACGTCAAGGCGGTGGACCGGGACGGTGAGCGGCAGGGCCGCCCGGTTGTTGGCGGGCTTCGTGTCCCCCTCGGGAGACACCACGACGAGGATTGTGCCCGTGCCTTTCTGCGTTGGGAGCGGAGTCCAATCGACGCCGTACGTTCCGGAAGCGCCGGGCCCCAGGGTCCCTCCGTCCGTACTGGAGAGGGCATCGCCATTGAGGTAGTGCGACGAGTCGGTCGAGTTCCAGTAGTACGCGAGAGTGAAGGATGCGGCTGGGCCGCTGTTGACGATGGTGACCTCGAGGCGCGTTGGGGTCGGTGCGCCTCCCAACCATGCCGGCGGTGGGCCGGACACATGGAGCCCTTCGGCCGCGAGGTCTGGGCCTCCCGTCTGTCCGAGGGTCGGCAACGAACTTGCTGCAAGCATGGCGGCCAGCAGCAAGAGCGCGAGGCGACGGCCCAGGGTCACTCGGAGTCACCCTCCGTGGCGATCGAGGCTCGCGACCTGAGGACGTGGCCTGCCAGCAGCATCGCACCCGCCAACGCAAGGATTGGCAGGGCCGCCAGGAGCGGGCCGTACGGGGTGCGCCATTCCACGCCGTGCGCGAACGCGGGGTCGCTCAGCCCCCGCACCAGGAGGGGTGCGGCCACGAACAGCGCCAGCAATGTGGCGGGCAGCAGGAGGCCGCGCAGATTGGCGCGCATCCAGTCACGGGCCGGGAGCCGGTCGTGCTGGGCCGGCGTCGCGGGGGCGACGGCCAGCAATCCGGCGGCGCAAGCGGCGCCAAGCGCCCAGGCCACGGCCTCGTGCGCGCCCCACGCAGTCGGCCACAGCGCCAGGAGGCAAAGGCCGGCCGAGGCCACCAGCGGCCCGGCGGGGGAGGCTGGCCGGCGTGCCCGCAGTCCAAGACCGGCGGCGGTCGCCACGAGGCCGGTTAGCGCGACGCCGAAACCAAGGGCACCGGAACTGGCCTGCGCTGCCGCCAACGCCAACGCGGCGGCTCCTGCGACGGCGGGCGCGGCCTTCATCGGCCAACCCCCTGCAGGCGCAGGAGGACCTCAAGCGGGAGGTCTGGGCGCACTTCGTGGACGCGTGCGCCGGTGCCGCGCAGCGCCTCGACGTTGCGCCTCCGGCGATCGTGGATGGCAGGCCCGTCCGGATCAGACTCGCCGCCAACGCCCTCGGTGGAGATGGGGAATGCGAAGACCGTCAGACTGGCGCCGCGGGCGATGATGGCCCGCGCGCCCTCAACGAAGCCCGCCTCGCCTTCCAGCCCCGAAAACAACGCGACCGGCGTCCCGGGGCGGACCGTTGAGATCAGGCGGCCGGCGACTGCGGAGAAGGCCATGTCGCCATCGGCCGCAAGGCCGGACAGGTGGTTGGACAATTCATGCAGGAACCGCTGCGCCGGTGCCGCCGGCAGATTGGTCATCTCCGTGCCGTACAGGACGACGCGGATTCGATCACGGCCTTGGGCTGCGGCGGATGCGACCGAGAGGAGGGCCCGCGCCGCTCGGGCCAGCGGGGTCCCGGTGGCGGGGCCGCAGTCCGACACCGCGCGGGCGTCGAGCACCAGGGTCATCATGGTCTGGCTCTCGAGGACGCGCTGGTTGACCATGAGGTTCTTGCTGCGCGCGCTCGCTTTCCAGTTGACGGTGCGCAGCGCATCGCCGGCTTGGTATTCGCGCAGGGCATGGAACTCGCTGCCCTCGCCCGCGCGGTTGACGGAATGCGCGCCCATCAGGATGTCGGGGCGACGAACGGGCAGCCCAACCCGTTTCAACGCGTCGCGCCGCGGCAGGACCTTGACTTCGGAGGTGCCGCCGGCGGGAATGTCGACGACGTGCAGGCGCAACGGATCCGACGCCCGCAGCCGCAAGGGTCCAAGGCGGTGCAGACCACGCAGTTCGGGGCGCAACTCGTAGTCGAGCACCGTCTCCTGGCCGCGGCGCACCGCCAGGCGGCGCCAGGGACTGCGTCCGGCGATGGCGTCCTCGGGGGGCACGCCGTCGCGGACTTCGATGTCGGCATGGCTCCGCAGCCGCACCCGCACCTGGACCGGCACGGCCAGGCCCTCGGCGATGCGGTCCGTCGCGACGCTGCGGGTCACGGTCGCGGACGGCCTTGGCGCCAGCGCTGCGGTCAAGATTGGCGCGGCGAGGATGAGGCCGGCGCAGACGGCGGTGCCGCTGCGCAACACGGCGCCCGCCACGAGCAGAAGGACGGCGCCCGCACCGGCAAGCTGCCCGCGCGCCGTCCAGCCGGCGAAGGCAGGGCCGTCTGCCTGAGGGTCATGCGCTGGCTTCGCGCGACCGTCGCGCGCCTCCCGACGCGATCGGAAACGGTCGGGAACGTGCACGTGCGGCCCCCAAGGGCGCACGGGGCGTGCAAGGAGCATTGTCGCAACCACCATGAGCGCGGCGGCACCCGCGTTGACCCACCGGAAGGGCGTCTGCGAGGTGATGCGCACCACCCAGCTGGCCGCCACAGCCGGGCCGCTGTGGGCGCGGTGGCTCTCGTCAAGGATGACTGCGCTTCCCGGCGGCGCCAGTTCGGCCACGAGGGCATCGCGCCAGGCCGTTACCGCCTCATCGTCCGCAAGCCGGTTGGAGAACAAGTCGAGGCTGCCGACGGCGACGATGGCGCCTCCCTTCGAGCCTACGGGGGCGAGGGCGGCGACGATGAAGGGGCCCGCAGGATCGGCGCGGCTGAACGTGCCGTCGTTGTCGCGATCGACGAAGGCATCGGACGAGGTCAGCGCCGTGGCGTTCGCCATTGAACCCGGCTGGACCATGATGGGCGACGGCAGGCGCGCGTGGAGCGCTGCGTCTCCAGCCAAAATGGGCGTGTCGCCGTCGCCATGCACGATGGGGACGCGCTCGAAGGCGAGGCCGTACGGGCCGAGAAGCGTCCCGGCAAGGCCGTCGTCCTCGGCGACGAGGGCGCGACCGCCGGCCTCCAGGAAGCGATGGAACGCGTCCCGTTCTTCGGTCGTGTAGGCCCTGGTTGCGCCGAGGACTACGAGCAGTGTGTTCGCCGGATCAATTGCCGGGTCGCCGCGCAGGACGAGCGGCGTGCTGGTGACGACCGCCGCCGTGCGGCCCTGGCTGGCCATAGCGAAGAATTCGCCGGTCGCGTGCGGCCCGTTGGCGCCCACGGTCGCCGGGTCGGCGATGGTGCCGGGCATGATCGCGAGGGAGGACGCCGCCACCAACGCAAGAGCGGCCGCTGCCATCCCCCACCGTGTTGTCTGCCTCAAGCCGCCACCTCCGGTCGCCAGGCGATGCCCGAACGCACGAGGGCGCGGCGCAGGTCGCGCAACGCGGCGCGCGCGGCCTGCGCGTGCTCGCGTGAGGCCAGGCGCGCCGAGTACCGCGCAGACTCGAAGACGCCAATGAGACGATGCAGGGGCTCCTCGCCGCGACCGAGCGGCACGGCGCCTGCCAGCGTGGATGCCAGAATGCGCGGGGTGGCGGCCGGTCCCCTCAGGATGCCCGCCTCGATGAGGCCGTCCTGCAGCGTGGCGTAGGCGGCCAGCACGTCGGCTTCCTGAACGCCGCGGGCCTCGAGGACGCGCTGCGCGCTAAGCAAGGCGTGCAGAACCGGATGACGGCGCCGCTGCAGGAAGACCGCGAGGGCTGCGGCGAGCAAGACGGCGACGCCCGCCGCGCCGAGGACGAGACGCCCGGGATGGGGCTCGGAGTCGAGGGCCAGGTGGCCCGGGCGCAGGATGGAAGCGAACGTGGCCGGGCTGGCCCCGTCCGCGCCGGCGAACAGCACTTGCACGGCTGCAGCCTCGTTCGGCAGCGGGAACGCGACATTGGCGCGGCCCTCGGCATCGGCGGTGACCGCGATGCTCACGCCAGCGACCTGCACCCTGAGGTTCGCGCCACCGAGCGGTTGGCCGCCGGCACGCGCCTGCACCTGAAGCCGGAGTTCCTGGCCGTCGGGGCCGCCGCGCTCGGCGAAGGCCTCCAGCGTCGTGCGCGCGACGACCGGCACCTCGAGTCTGAGATCGTCGGCCGCGTACAGCGAGTCAAGGAACGAGACGGCGAGGACGCCCGGCGAGGCCCCAGGTGGGAGGGAGAGAGGCACTCGTGCGACGCCGTCCCTTGCGATGGGCGCCTCGCCGGTGGCGTTGCCGAACGCCACGCGCACGACGCCCTGCAGCACCGCCTGTCCATCCGAGAGGGCGGCCACGCGCAGCACCGTCGGCTCACCAGCGACTAGGTGCGGTAGGTCAAGTCGAAGGGTGGCGGGCTGGCGGAAGCGCAGCACGGTGGAGGCCTGCGCGGCCTCGTGCGCGGCATCGCCGGCGAAGCGGACCTGCAGAGCGACATCGCCGGGCTGGTCGGGCAGCTGTTCGGCGGGAACCAGCGCAAAGGTGCCGTCGTCGGCCGTGACGCCCGTCCGAGTGAGGTCGGCGGAACTGATTTCGATGATGGCCTTGCGCAGGGGCAGGCCACGCTCGTTGAGCAGGCGTGCCGGGGGCACTGGGTCGCCGAGAAGGACCGTCGAGTCTGGGAGGGCGAAGGACGTGCCGAAGAAGAGGCGGGCGACGGTGCGGTTCTCGCTGGCCGCGTAGGAGCCTGGCCCGTCGCCGGCGAAGGCGCCGCGCACGGCCACCGGGCCGGGCTGCGTGTTGGAACGGATGGGCACCTGCAGAAGCGCCCGGCCGGAAGGGTCGGTGAGGCCGGCGATTGCCGTCCCATCGGCAAGCGTGACGCTGACCGCGCGCGACCGAAGGGCGTTCCCCGATTCGTCGGTGAGGGCCAGGTTAGCCAGCAGGACGCCTCCCGGTCGGCCGTCCGTCACGTGCATGGCCAGGCGGGTCGGGGCCTGGACGGTGCGCTCGCGCGTAAGGGTGCTAGGCGCGTAGGAGGCGTCGCCCTCGAAGGTGATTGTCTCGAGGTGAGGCCCGCTGCCTAGGACATGGGAAAGGGGGAACCGCGCAACGCCGCCCGAGTCTGTGGCGGCCGTGACGTGGTCCTCGCCGAGGTCAAGGCGCAGTGTGCGACCCGCCACGCCGCGGCCGGCCGCGTCGAGCAGGGCGGCCGTCACGGTGCGGTCGCCGCTTGATGCGATGCGCGGCTTGGAGTCCTCCTGGACTTGGACGAAGCCACGCACGGGCAGGAACCCGGAAGTCGCGGCGTCCGTGTGCGTCTCCTGCGCGGCGAGACGGACCACCAGCAGGTAGGAACCCGGCGGCGCTTCGAACGCCAAGGGCAGTTCGGCCTCGAATCGGCCGCGGCCGTCGACGGGCGCTGCAACGCGCAGCAGAGGCTGGCCGTCCGGCAGCGAGAGGAACACGTCGACCTCCTCGCCAGCCAGGAATCGATTTGCTGTCGCGGCGACGCCGGCCAGGACGGCGGTGTTGCCAGCGTCCGTGCGGGCCATCGGCTCGATGCGCAGGCTGGCGACCTCTTGCACCTGAAGGGAGGCACTGGCTTGGCCAGGCAGCACGCCGGAGCCAGCCGGCGGCACGGTGACGATCTCCAGGTGAGCGAGTCCAGACCCGGCAGGCGCCTTGAGGTTGACCACCAGCGCGCCGTCCGTTCCAACCTGGAGGGTGAAGGTCTCGCCTTCCCAGCTTACGCGGATCGGATCGGTGCGCGGCAGCCCTGCCACATCCGTTTCGCGGACCGTGACAGTGACCCCGTCACCAAGGCGGGTCCGCTCGGGCGCGTCGATGACCAGCTGGTCGCGGTGCATCACGGTCACGGATTGACCGGCGGACTGCGCGGCGGCGCGGGCGGGCGTGGTCGCGGTCTGGTTGAGGGCGTAGCTGGCGACGGTCAGGGTGCGCGGGCCCGGGTTGAGGCCGGACAGGGAAGTCTGCCAGGTCACGGTTCCCCCGGTCTGCGAGCGCAGCACGTGGCCGAGGCCGTCGTTCGGGATGGCCACGGCGTGCGCCGGTTGGAGGGCAACCGTCGCTTCGAAGGTTCCGTCGGGGCGCGTGAAGTTGGCGCCGAACGGTTCGCTTTCGGCACCGGAGAGCGTCACGACGATGGTGGCGCCGGAGACTCCGGCGCCCGAGGCGTCGACGAGCCGGCCGCGCACCTGGGCGGTCTCTCCACGCACGAGGGTGGAGGGCACCGAGGTGAGCGTGAGCGTCGTCGGTTGCAGGGTGACCGGCGACCCGGACCACGGCACGCGGAGCACGCGGAAGTCCGTCTCCGTGCTCGGATCCACGGCCGCCTGGGCCCGCATGCGGCCGGCCTGCGGGGACAGGCCTTGTTCGAAGGGCGAGCCCCTGCGGTAATGGTTGTTATGGTTGGCGACCGGGATGGGGTCTTCGCCGGAAGCGTCGCGCAGGCCGTCCTGGTCGACATCGGCGCCCTGCGTGAGCTGCGCGCAGTCCTGGCTGGTGCTGGGCAGCGCGCCTCCCCACCACGGGCCATGCGCCGCGACGACCCACCACAACGGCAGGCCGTGCTCGTAGCAGGTGCGCCAATCGGCGCGCGGCGTGCCGCCATGGGCCAGAATCCAGCCATCTGGAACGCCGTCGAGGTGGGTGGAGGGCTCGTTGGGGTCGGAGTAGCCGCGTTCGCCGCGCAGCGTGTACGCGCCGCTGGCCAGTTTTCGGTAGGCGATGCCCAGGTCGATGAATTGGCGGACGCGCGGGTCGGAGGCGAGAAGCTCCAATGAGGCGCCGTCGAGCAGGCCATCGCCGTCTGAATCGGGGTTGGATGGGTCCGTGCTGCTGCCATCGATGCTGCCGTCGCAGTCGTGGTCGCCGAGCACTTCGCACAAATCGGACAGGCCGTCGTGGTCGTTGTCCCGGGTCGGGTCGGAGCCGCCAAGGTCATCCTCCGGGTCAGTGGGGTCGAGGCCGGCATCGCGCTCGAGGCCGTCGTCGAGGCCGCCAAGGTCGGTGTCGCCACAGAGCGGATCGGTTCCCAGCACTTGCTCGTCCAGGGTCGACACCTTGTCGCCGTCCATGTCGAGGCTGTCGGGCGCGAGAGGGTCGAGCAGGGTGCCCGCCGCGACGCAGTGGCCGCCTGCCATGTCTGAGGCAGGGCGCGGCTGCAGCGTCGAGCGATAGATTTCCCATGGGTCGAGCAGTTGGTCGAGGTCCGTGTCCTGCAGGAATGGATTCGTTTTGTTCTCCTGCGCAGAATGGAAGGTCCAGGGCACGTGGGCGTCGATGCGTTGAACCGCGCGGGTGACGCCGCCGGGCAAGTGTGCGGTCACGGGCTCGCCCACGATCGATTCAAACGCCGTGCGTTCGGCGGGCGCGACCGTGAAGCGGCTGATGACAAGCTGCGGCGCCAAGGGGACGTTCGGCTGCGCCAGGCCAGGCACCGGCTTGGGGGCGCCATTCGTGGAGCCGCTGTGGATGAACCCCCAGTAGACCTTCCAGCCGTCGTACAGGCCGTCGCCGTCGGTGTAGGGAACGTGGGGCTTGGTGTGGAAGAGCTGCTCGTTGGTGTTATCGTGCACGTAGTCGCGAGGCTGAGGATTGCCCTGGCCGAATTCCACCGTGTGCATGACGTAGTCGTCCGAGTTTTCGTCGCCGTCGGGCACGCCGTCACCGTCGGTGTCATGCAGCGCCGGGTCGGGGTCGTTGGCGCCCGCCGCAGGGTTCGGCATGGCGTTGATGACCTCCCATCCGTCAAGCAACCCGTCTCCATCGCTGTCGCGGTTCAGGGCATCGGTGGCACGGCGCGCGATGGGCGTCGGCTGGAAGCCGGCAGCCTCGTACAGCTCCGGCCGCATCTCGGGGCCGTTGGCCACCTCGTCGCCGTCGATGTCTTGGTCAAGCAGGTTGGCAAGGCCGTCCCCGTCCAGGTCGCCGCTGAGCCCCAGCAGCTCGGCCAGCAGGGGGCCGGGGGCCGGCGACGGCAGCGCTGCACCGCCGGCGTGTTGGTGCGCCACGTCGTCGTAGGTGCGCGGTGCGCCGCCGGGGAAGGGGTAGTCGTCGCCGTTGGCGGCACGCGCGCTGGCATTGGCCAGGAGGGCCATGCGCTGGCCGTCCCCCAAGAGGTCACCGGCGGAGTCTGCCCGCGTCGGGTCAAGGCGCGAGCGGTTGTCGGCGGGGTCCTCGCCGGCCAGTTCAAGGTCGAGTGCGATCTCCAGGCCGTCGTCGAGGCCGTCGAAATCGGTGTCGCGTTGGCTCGGGTGCGTCGCACTGGCGCGCTCGTCGCCGTCGCCGAGGCCGTCGCCGTCGCCGTCGGCGCGCGCTGGGTTGCTTTGGACGTGCACCGGTTGCCCGGGGGGTCCTCCGGGGATGCGCGTGGCGTTCACGGACCAGCCGCGCACTTCGTCGATGTCGGGCAGGCCGTCGCCGTCCGAGTCGCTGCGCGTCGGGTCGCTTCCGCCCCACCATGGGCCGTCACGCGTCTCATTCCAGGCAGGCGGTCGGTTGACCCGGTACTCGTCGCGCAGGGTCAGGGTCACTCGCAGGCCCATGGCCTTGAGGGTCAGGCCGCCTGCCTCGCTTGCCTCGTCGGTCACTCGGTCCGCAGAGGCGCTCAGGGGGTCGAGGCCGTAGCGCAGAAGCCAGCCGTCGGGGAGTCCGGACGGGCCGGAGGCGAGGCGGGTGGGATCGAGGCCAACGGGTCCGGCGCAGGCGGCCGGCCCCTTCGCGGCCAAGCTCCAGTTGAACTCGGCCTGGGTGGTGGCGCCGTCATGGTCGCGGTCAGAAAGAGCCGCGCGCGGGTCGGTCGGATTGAGGCCGTAGCCGACCAGGTATCCGTCGCAGACCCCAGTTCCCGATGTGCTGGATTTCGAGGGGTCGGTCCGGTGGAAGGTGACGGTGCGGCCACCCCAGGTAGCTTGTCCCGCCAGCTCGGCGGCGTCGGGCAGGCCGTCACGGTCGGAGTCCAGCAGAGTGGGGTCCGTGCCCGCCTCGAAGGCCTCCTTGACGGTCAGCCCGGCCGGGCCGGCGAGGCGTTGGTCGCGCAGGCCAGAGAGGCGAGGGTCGACGCCATGCGCCAGCAGCCAGGCGTCGGGGAGGCCGTCGCCATTGGCGTCCCATTGGCGCGGGTCAATGCCGTTTTCGAAGGGCCCCTGGTCGGCTTCGGACCAGTTGCCGGGCCGCCCGAAGCGGTAGACGTCCAGAAGGGTCGGGGTGAAGGCGTCCGGCCACAAACCCCGGTAGGACGCCGGGAGGATGTCGGGCGGTGGTGCCGCCATCCGCTTGCTGGCGACGGACTCGTCGGTGGGCTCGTAGCCCCAGTCGGCCAACCACCCGTCCGGCAGGGGCGTCCGGGAGGTGTTCCAGCGGGCCGGGTCGGATCCGTAGGCGTAGTTCTCCAGGGTGTCCGGTAGGCCGTCAAGGTCGATGTCGGCGACCAGTCCAGGCGCTTGCTCTTCCAGGAGGCGGGCGACCTCCTCTCGCGAGGTAGCGGGGAGGGGGTCGGCGCGTGGCGGAGAAACGACGGTGACCGCTACGGTGGAGGCCGACAAGAGGAGGGCGGCCAGAATCCAGGGCATGGGCCCGACCCCGACTACGCGTCGCCACGTGCGCCGCGCCGTCTGCCAGGACCCACCCTGTCTGGCCATTTGGAAACGAAAGGAGGCTTGAGAATATGCATCATAAGCGTGTTTGGCGCTTTGTGTCCCACCCTTCTCGGAGGGAGCCCGGCCTCCCCAGGACGAGGTGGGCAACAACCCGCCACATACGGTTTCAAAGGGGGCGAAAAATGCGGCGCCATGGATGCACATGACCAAGCCTGGGCCAGCTTGGTGTCGGCCTGTGACGCCTGCCACGGCCCGATGGTCCGCCTTGCGGCCAACTTGGTGAGCTGCACGCGCTGCGATCTTGTTGCGGTCCACTGAGGCCTGCCCGGCAACCGTGCCGGCAAGCCGCCTCCCGCACGCGGCTTCGGCCCATGCGCCCTCGGTCTTGCCCGTCCCACACGCTTTTATCGGCGGACCGGTCCCCGAACCTGTCGAGAGTCGCGGCAGCCTAGGCTGACCGAGACAACCGCTCCAACTGGTGCACTATGGGACGCAAGGAAGACAACATCGCCAAGGCCGTCGGTGTCATGGCCAACCTGGACCAGATCCGCAACATCGCCATCGCGGCGCACATCGACCACGGGAAGACGACGTTCTCGGACAACCTTCTCGCCGGCGCCGGCATGATCTCGCAGGAACTTGCCGGTCAGCAGCGCGCCCTCGACTTCGACCCGGAGGAGCAGGCCCGCGGGATCACCATCAACGCCGCTTGCGCCTCGATGGTCCACCACTTCAACAACAAGGACTACCTCGTCAACCTCATCGACACGCCCGGCCACGTCGACTTCGGCGGCGACGTCACGCGCGCCATGCGCGCCGTCGACGGCTGCATCATCCTGGTCTGCGCCGTCGAGGGCCCCATGCCCCAGACGGAGACCGTGGTGCGCCAGGCCCTGCGCGAGAAGGTCCGCCCGACGCTCTTCATCAACAAGGTCGACCGCATGGTCAACGAGCTGAAGGTGACGCCCGAGGAGATGCAGGCGCGCTTCCTCAAGATCATCAACAAGGTCAACGAGCTCATCAACCGCAACCTGCCCGAGGAGTTCCGCGGCAAGTGGGGCGTCCGCCTCGAGGACGGCTCCGTCATGTTCGGCTCGGCGTACCACAAGTGGGGCGTCTCGGTCCCCTTCATGAAGAAGTCCGGCGTGACCTTCAAGGACGTCTACACGCACTGCCAGAACGACACGCAGAAGGAGCTGGCCAAGAAGGCCCCCGTCGCCAGCGTCGTCTTGGACACCGTGGCCGATGTCATCCCCAGCCCCAAGGTCGCCCAGGAGTACCGCATCCGCCACATCTGGCACGGCGACCAGGACTCCAAGGCCGGCGCCGACATGCGCGGCGCGAAGCCCGACGGCGTCGTCGCATTCATGGTCACCAAGATCATGATCGACCCGCACGCCGGCGAGATTGCCATCGGTCGCCTGTTCTCCGGAACGGTCGAGCGCGGCGTCGAGCTGTACGTCGGCGGCACCAAGACGAAGAACAAGATTCAGCAGGTCGGCCTCATGGTCGGCGCCGACCGCATCCCGGTCGACCGCGCCACCGGCGGCAACATCGTCGCCGTCACCGGCCTGCGCGACGCCATGGCCGGCTACACGATGACCTCGGACCCCGACATGGAGCCGTTCGAGCGCATCATCCACGTGTCCGACCCCGTCGTCACCGTCGCCGTGGAGGTCAAGCACATGAAGGACCTCCCCAAGCTGGTCGACGTCCTGCGCCAGATTTCCAAGGGCGACCCGTCGGTCTCCGTCAAGATCAACCAGGAAACCGGCGAGAACCTGATGTCCGGCATGGGCGAACTGCACCTTGAGGTCATCACGCACCGCATCGAGCGCGACTTCAACCTGCAGATCGTCACGTCGAACCCTATCGTCGTCTACCGCGAGTGCGTCAAGGGCGCCTCGCCCACGGCCTTCGAGGGCAAGTCGCCGAACCGCCACAACCGCTTCTTCGTCGAGGCGCACCCTCTGCCCGACGTCATCGTCAAGGCGCTGCGCGACAACGAGATTCCCAACGACCCGAAGAAGCACCAGAAGGAAGTCCACGAGAAACTCTCCGCGTTGCCGTTCCCGAAGGACCTCACCAAGAAGGTCAAGGCCATTAACGGCACGAACATGCTGGTCGACGGCACCAAGGCCATCCAGGGCCTGCACGAGACGTTCGAGCTCATCATCGACTCCTTCAACGAGTCGGTGAA